>NZ_QZWE01000042.1:0-21580 GCF_003602035.1 Halococcus sp. IIIV-5B
CGCCAGCACCGCCCGACCCGCTACAGCCCGCGAGAACGACCATACAGACCACCACGACCGCCACCACCGTTCGTCCACGAGAGGGCATGTCACGGCTCGACCGACCGCCAGCATATGTTTTGTGGCCGATACTTCTCACTCGGCCAACGCGGTGAAGCGGTTGACGTCCTCGTCGGTCCCGACCACGACCACCTCGTCGCCCGTCCGGAGCTCGAAGTCGGCACCGATATCGGTGAGCATCTCGCCGTCGCGCTCGACCGCGACGACGGTACAGCCGGTTCGGGCACGGACGTCGGCCTCCGCGAGGGTCCGGCCGGCGAGGTTCGGACACCGAGTTTGCAGCACCTCGATCTGGCTGTCGAAGTCCATGACGTCCTCGTCGAGGATCGTCGAGGCCAACATCCGGCCGCTCACGGTGGCGAGCGCGAGCACGTAGTCCGCGCCGGCGCGGTAGAGTTTCCGGACGCTCTCGGTCTCCTTCGCCCGCGCCAGGATCTCGATGTCGGGGTAGAGCTCCCGGATGACGAGCGCCGCGAAGACGGTCTGCGTGTCGTCGGGGAGCGCGAGCACCACCGCGAGCGCGTCGTCGAGGCCTGCGGTCTTCAGCACGGCCTCCTCGGTGGCGTCGCCCACGATGTCCACGCCGGGTTTGTCGGCGAGGTCGACCACGACCGACTCCAGCCCGTCGGCCGCGATCGCCGCGTCGACCGTCGACCCGACCTCGCCGCGCCCCGTGATGACGACGTTTCCGCGCCGGTAGGGTCTGGTTTCGGCCGTCGTCATCCGCTTGAGGGCTTCGAGCTGTTCCTCTTGACCGGCCACGAGCAGCAAGGAGTGTTCGTCGAGGCGGGTGTCGGGCCCCGGCGGGCTGACGAACGCCCCGCGGAGCCAGGCCCCGATGACGTGCGCGCCGGTGCGTTCGGTGATCCGGCTTTCGGCGATCGTGACGCCCGCGAGGTCGCTCCCCGGTCGGATCGTGAGTTCGGCCACCTCGAACTCGTCGCTGATCTCGACCGCGTCACGAAGCTCCGGCGAGACCGCCGTCGTGACCTTGTCCGCGAGGCTCTCGCCGACGAGCCGCCGCGGCGAGAACACGTCGTCCGCGCCCGCGTAGGTGAGATAGTCGGCGGCATCGGTGTCCTCGACGAACGCGATGATACGGGTCCCGCTCTCGCCCGCCGCGAGCGCGATCGAGGCGTTCGCCTCGTCGGTCGAGTCGGCGACCAGCGCCCGTGCGGCGTCGAGGTTCACCCGCTCCAGGGTCGTCTCGGATTCGGGGTCGCCGTAGACCACGCTCACCCCGTCCTCGTGGAGGTCGTCGGCGCGGTCGCGGTCGGATTCGACCACCACGTACGGGATTTCGCGACCCCTCAGCTCCTCGATCAGCGTTTCGCCGCGCGGGGTGTACTCACAGACGACGACGTGGTCGTCGAGGTCGGCACGGGTCGGTGCGCTCGTCGAGAAGGTCTCTTCGAGCAGCGGGAAGACGATAGCCGGGAGCGCGAGGAAGATCAGTGCGACCCCCGTGAGGTCCATCACGATCACGATGACGTTCATCGCGGGGCTGGTCCAGCCCGCATCGGAGCCGAAGCCCGTCGTGGTGAACGTCTCCACGACGACCTGCAGGGCGTGGAGGAACGTCGTCGGTTCGCCCTCGAACGTCGCCATCCCGTAGTCGTAGACCACCGCGTAGCCGAGGATCAGGAGGCCGAGCGAGACCGCCGAGTAGAGCGCCCGACGCTGCCAGGTGTTCATCGCTCCCCTCCATCCGGACGGCGAACCACCGCCCCGGGTGCTCCGTCCATCGTTCGGGTTCGCCAACGGACCCTCATGAGCGGTTCGGTTCACCGACCGTTCCATGCACTATCGACCGCCATCGATCGCTTTCGCGACCCGAGTGCCGATGATTTCAGAACAAAGATTCTCGACATAACGACGATCAACGAATGGTTCCATTATGGTACTGATCTTGAAAAACATTTTTTACGGTGCGAGTTTCTTTATCTGATGATGCCACGGAGTGATGGGGAATCATGGGGAGGGGGAGCGCAGCTATCGGTGAACCGGCGTTCGTACTTGAAACTCGCCGGGATAGCGGCGGGGTCGGCGGGACTGCTGTCGGGGCCGGCGAGTGCGGCGTTCACGCGTCGCGGGATCCAGTTCAATCGGACGGTGAACATGGTCGAAGATGCAGGGTGTGACCCGACGGGGAACGAACCCTGCGACGACCAGATCACCGCGGCGGCCGACGATTACACCCTCCTCAAGTTTCCGGAAGGCGAGTACAAGATCACCGAGAAGAACGTTGTTCTCAGGGCTACCAACGTCGGATTTCTGGGAGTCGGCGACGCACGGTTTACCGTTCCGGAGAACTTCAACGAGAAACTCCTCGTCGTCGATAGGGGCACTGGTGTGCTCTTCGAAGGGATCGATATCGACCTTCGGGCCGACGGCGCAACCCCGGGCCTCCACCTCGGCGCGCAGGACGACCTGCAGATTCACGACGTCGAGTATATCGGTCAAGGGATCAACCCCGGCAGTGACCCCCGAGGGAAGGGTGACGGGAATCCGTTGGTCACAGGTGCTCTCTACCCGATCCTTCGTTCGGCGGATGGGACCGGAACGGTGAGAAACGTCGTCGCGAAGAACGCCGGTTTGATGGGTGCATACAACCGGGGCGACGGACGTATTGGCGTCTGGGTCGGTATTAGTCACGAAGGCACGGTAACGCTCGAAGATTGCCACATCGAGGGGTTCCCAAACAACGGACTCTACTGCAGCCGGACGGGTGGTGTCGTCCAAGTCGAGGGTGGACGGTTTAGAAACAACGACATCACGCAGGTTCGCCTCAGTAGCCAGGGCAGCTACGTCAAGGACGCCATCATCGAAGCCGATTTCGACAACAGCGACAGCCCGAACCCCGGCGACACACTCAACTCCCGTGGGGTGCGTTTCGAATCCGGTGGGTTCACGTATAGCGGCGCGGTCGTCGAGGACTGCGATATATCGATCGCTTCCACCCCGCATGCGACCGGTGGTGTCGTTACCGGGAGCGACGGTGGTGACCACTCGATAATCGACAGTCGGATCGCTGTTGAGGTCGATGGTATTCGCGCGATCTACTCGACAGCGCCGACCGGCTACGGCAGCCGTGACCCACCGCCGGAGCCACACGACACGGAGGTGCGTGGCGTCAGCATCACGGGCGGGGCGAACGGCACTGAGGCGATTCGGATCGACCAGCGAGAGAACTCGGTGGTTTCGAACTGTTGTATTAGCCAGACTGGGTCGGAGCGAGACGGTGTCAGGTTATACGATTCCGACGGCAGCACCGTAGAGAGCAGCACGATCGATGTGAACGGAGCGCAAATACGCTCTCCCAACAGCCAAATTTCGACCGGGAATATCTCCGACAGTGGTTCGTGCCCGGCACCCAACGCCGCCTCGGGCGACGACCTTCCGCACAAACTCTCGTTCGTGAGCGATGGCGGCGAGTTCAGCTACTCGTTCACGGTGAGCGGCGACCTCGGAAAGTCCGGCGCACGTGGCGCGAGCATCGACGACAAGGACACCGTTTCGGGAGGCACGGCGACTGGACAAGGGGGTGGCGGGGGCGTCGATAGCTACGGATTCTCGGGTAAGATCGAGTCGCTCGACTTCGAGGGTGACGCCACGGTCTACCTCGACGACGACGTCATCGACCCCGACGACTTCGCACAGGATACGCTCACCATCGCGAGCAACGGCGGTCGGTTCTCGTACACGGTTTCGGTAAGTGGCGACCTCACGAAATCGAGCGCGAATGGTGCGAGCATCGATCCCAACGACACCATTTCGGGAAGCACGGCGACCGGGCAGGGCAATGGCGGGACCGATAGTTATCAGATCGATGGCGAGATCGAATCATTCGATCTTGAGGGTGATGCGACAGCGACACTCGATGGTGACGAGATCGACCCGGACGAGTTCCCAGAAAACGTGCTTTCAGTAGCCGGGAACGGGACCTCAACCGACTACATGTTCTCGGTTTCGGGTGGGCTGGAAGGGAGTCGCGCCAACGGTGGGTCGATCACTGCTGAAGATGAAGTCCAGGGTAGCACCGCTGAGGGCTACGTTTCTGGTGGGACGGACTCCTATGTGTTCTCGGGCGAACTTGGGACTTTCACTCTCAACGGGAATGCAACGGTCACATTAAACGGACAGGAGATCGACCCGGAGACGTATTCACAGGATATCCTCTCGATCAAAGGGAATGGCACTCCAACTGATTACCAGTTTGTCGTCTCCAGTGACCTCAGCGAGAGTACCGCTAACGGCGGTTCGCTTGGCGACGAAGACCAGATATCCGGAAGTACCGCCGAGGGCTACGTTTCGGGTGGAACGGATTCCTATGCGTTCTCGGGCGAACTTAGGACGCTTAACCTTGATGGGAACGCAGTGGTCACGCTGAACGGCACCGAAATCAACCCAGAAGACTACTCGAGAAACGTGCTTTCGGTAGTTGGGACCGGTAGCCCCACCGATTACAGCTTCTCGGTTTCGGGGTCGATTGAGAAGAGTCGTGCCAACGGCGGTACACTCGGCGACGAAGACGAGATCACCGGGAGTAGCGTCGAAGGCTATGTTTCAGGAGGAACGGATTCTTATGTGTTCTCGGGTGAACTCACGAGCCTCGCTCTCGACGGGAGCGCGGTGGTCACGTTGAATGGCCAGAAGATCGACCCGGAGACGTACTCCCAGGATATCCTCTCGATCGAAGGGACTGGTAGCTCCACCAATTACACGCTCTCGGTCTCTGGTGGGCTGAGAAAGAGTCGCGCCAACGGTGGGACGCTCGGAGACGAGGATAATGTCTTGGGTAACACTGCTACCGGTTACGTCTCGGGTGGGACGGACTCCTACGCGGTCGAAGGCGAGATCGAGTCGTTCTCGCTCGACGGCGATGCCACCGTCACGCTGAATGGCACCGAAATCAACCCCGGGGATTATTCGGGCAACAAACTTTCGATCGAAGGGAACGGCACTCCAACTGATTACCGTTTCGTTGTTTCCGGTGAACTCCACGAGAGTAGCGCCAACGGTGGTTCACTTGGCGACGAAGACGAGATCAGTGGGAGTACCGCTGAGGGCTACGTCTCTGGTGGTACCGACTCATACGCCTTCTCTGGCAGGATTGAGTCACTTGATCTCAATGGCGACGCAACAGTGTATCTTGACGGAGTAGTCATTGACTTGAGCAGTATTAGTTGATCGTTGTAGCGTTGTTCGTAGTATCTTGACTCACCCAGAAACTCTACGGGGTTCACAGCGGGCAGCACAGAACCATTCTCAATGAGTTGTACTACACGTTGTGAACACATGAGACAGATATATGTCACTCGCCGCCTTAATTCCAAGGTGCGAATTCATAGTCTACGACACGAACCTCTCGATCAATAGAGTCAATGGTTCTAATCGTGTCTTCCGTAAGGGAGAGGTTAGACGCGGTGTGATTTTCCTTGAGGTGAGGACCTCTGGAACGAGGAATTACTGCGACGTTCTCCTTTTCAAGTAACCAAGCGAGAGTAATTTGAGCAATCGACGAATCATAGTCATTGGCGACACTCCGCAATGTGGGATCGTTGAACACGGCTCCACCGGCGAATGGGGTGTGAGCAACAAGGATGATATCGTTTTCGACTGCGTACTTCTGTAGGGGCTTCTGTTGTAGGAATGGGTGCATCTCGATCTGATTCGCGAAGACTGAGTGGGTAGTGGCGGCGTGTGCTTCCGTGAGCAACTCACAGGTAAAGTTACTAACACCGATTCGTTTGATAACATCGCGTTCACGTAACAGATCGAATGCGGCCATGGTTTCATATGGGTCATAGGTGTGAGCAGGCCAGTGAATGTACAACAAGTCGATAGCTTCGACGCTAAGCCGATCCCGACTGTGTTTGGCGCTAGCAAGAACATCTTCGTGTCCTAAATTTTTCGAGTGTAGCTTAGTCGCCACGAACGTACTTTCTTTATTCACCTTGGCAGAGCGCAGTGCATCTCCGATGTCCGATTCGTTACCGTAGATCTGTGCCGTATCGATATGACGGTAGCCAATATCGAGCGCCTGCTCAACGGTATTACGGCACATCTCTCCTTGGAGAGAACCAGTCCCGAGTCCAATCTCGAGTGGTCGTGGAAACGTCGTCATAGGGCTAAAAATTCGTTTACAGTACGTAGTGAGGAAACGACAACAACGGAAACATTCTACTGTGGACTGCCATCCTCTTGGTTCCTCACGTGCTCTGCTGCTTGAAAGAGTCCTTCCGGTGTTCCCGTATCGAACCATTCACCATCAAAATAGTCGTATGTCAGTGTACCGTCGCTGATATAGCTTCGATTCAGATCTGTTACCTCGTACTCTCCTCGCTCAGACGGTTCTAGTTCTGAGATCTTGTCGAACGCATCACTTTGATACAGATACAGACCGATAACCGCGGAGTTCGAAACCGGAGATGACGGTTTTTCAATGAGCTTCGTGACCTTTGAATCTTGAACGGTGGCAATACCGTAGGCAGTCGGCTCATCTACTTCCTTGAGGAAGATCTTTGCACCAGAATCTTGATGCTCGAACTCTTGAATAGCAGATTCGATATCACCGAACAGCAGATTATCACCAAGCATTACGGCGAATGAATCGTCTCCCACGAACTCATCGGCGAGCGATATCGCCTGGGCGATCCCACCTGGCTCTGATTGAATTCGGTAGCTGAAGTCAGCGTTGAAGTCCAACTCCAGCAGCTCCATATACTTTCCAATATAGTCCGAATCACTCACGATGAGGATTTCATTGATTCCGGCATCGATTAGTGTCTGTACTGGATAATAGATCACTGGTTTATCATAGACCGGGAGGATATGCTTGTTGATGACACGAGTAATCGGTCGGAGACGGGTACCACGTCCACCTGCCAGAACGATCCCCTTCATACCTCATCGTCCACAAGAAACGTTTAAACTATTTCGGTTCGTCATCCCCAAAAATGGCTTCAGATACAGTTCTCGTCACAGGTGGTGCTGGTTTCATTGGATCCAATGCCACACGCGCTTTTATCGAGCATTTCTCAGAAGTATACGTTCTTGACAACCTAACGTACGCTGGGAACCGACAAAATTTGGACGAAATTGCATCGGATATTACGTTCGTCAAGGGTAAAATCCAAGATCGAGAGTTGCTCCACGACCTGTATCCGAAGGTAGACTCGGTTGTCAACTTCGCTGCGGAAACTCACGTAGATCGCAGCATCTCTGCCGGAGATCCATTCGTTTCCACAAACGTTCACGGTTCCTACGTCGCGATGGATACCCTCAGAGACCACGATATTGAGCGGTTCATTCAGATATCCACCGATGAAGTATACGGGAGCACCCGTTCAGGAACGTTCAGTGAAGGGGATAAGCTTGATCCGAGCTCGCCCTATTCGGCGAGTAAAGCGAGCGCAGATATGTTCGTACATGCGTTTTGGGAAACATACGGATTGCCAATAACTGTTGTTCGTCCAACAAACGTGTACGGACCACGACAGCACCCAGAGAAGCTCATTCCGAAATTTATACTCAGAGCGCTCAACGGAGAACCATTACCGGTGTATGGTGATGGATCCAACGTTCGTCAATGGCTCTATGTAGAGGATTTCTGCGAAGCACTCTTGCACATTCTTGAGGATGCTGATAGTGATGTCTATAATGTATCGGGAACAGATGAGAAAACAAACCTTGAAGTCACTCACCTAATAACGGAGTTAGTCGATGCTCCTGAAGGGCTAATTGAGTTCGTGGAGGATCGTAAAGGTCATGACTACCGGTACTCACTTAGTGACGATAAGATTCAGAATGAGCTTGGATTCTCGGCTTCGACTGATTTCGAGGAGGGTCTCCAAAGCACTATCGAGTGGTACTGCCAACAGGAGGAATTCCCAAGCGCATAGCGATTCGCGTACAATATCTATTCTGTTTCGGCAAGGGTAGTAGAATCCGGTGCAAAACCTATTACATCATGGCATCTGTGAGATTGCTATGGAATATACCCGTTCAAGATTTTCAGTTATTTTCGGTATTGAGTGGTTGTTTTCGACATATCTCCGTGCTGCGACACTCATTGAATCCCAGTGACTCTTCTTTGAATGAAATTGATGGATAGCCGAGGCGAGTGCAGCGGAATCCCGTTCAGGAACCAAGATGCCGGCATTGTCGGGAACTATCTCCGGAATTCCAGCGTGGTACGTTGAGATAACCGGCTTGCCGGCGGCTTGTGCCTGCAATATCACCGTTGGTGTTCCCTCCATATCACCATCTGGCCCAATGACACTAGGCTGCATGAAAGCATGACAGTGGGCCATTTCTGTCGTGAGTTCCTCTGGGCTGAGCCATCCGAGGAATTCGACTGAATCGGTCACCCCATGTGCTTTGGCCAACTCTTCTAGTTCATCTCGTTGATCTCCATTACCGCCAATTCGATAACAAATGTCGTATTCCTCTGAAAGTTCTGAAACAGCTTCGATTGCATATCTGATACCTTTCTTCGGTACCAGACGACAAATCGAGAGAAGATTCAATGGCTGCTGTACTTCCCGTGTAGGAACCAACGGCTCCTGTGCGACTGTATCGACTCCGATCGGCTGCTTGAAGAGTTTCTCCGCTGGGCATCCTGCATCATGAAGAATGCCAATCATATGATCACTGAGTCCGGTTACAACACTCGCTTGTTTGAAAGCGTGTTGGTAGCGTTCTGGCTTTCTAAAGAGATTTCGACTTGCATCGTATCCATAAAACGAGAGAACGAGAGGGATCGTCGAAATCTCGGGTATATCTAACCACCACTCGAGCTTGCTTCCGAAGTGAAGATGTACAAGATCGGGTGAAGAGTCGAGGCTACGAATGGCTATCCTGTTTAGCAAGCGTATAAAATCGTCTTTGTTACGTAGGGATGCGATCGCCGATCGGATTGTTGGGTCGTTTCGGGCTGCGCGGAGTAGCTTTCGGAGTCCTTCGGTTTTGGTCGGTGTTTTGACGGAGTATCGAACCAAGTTTTCTAGGTCATAGCCACGATGCTGATCGAGAATTGGGTCCGGAGGGAAATACGAAACGACGGGGACATGATGACCGTGTTCCAGCAGACCAGTCACCTGATTCGCGACGAACGTCTCAGAGGTCTTGGGGAAATTTGTCCGACAGTGAAGGACGTTCATATTGGTTGTTGTGCAGCGATTGCAGATCGGTTGCCATCGATCGTAACACCCATCCGACACTTGCAACTTTTAGAGCCAGATGATGATCTCTGCAAACATGTTACCGAAGTCCAATGGATCATTAAGGAGGTTGTCACTCTACGTACCCGAGACTCGCAAGTCGGTCTTCGATTCCTTCCGTGACTTGATAATCATCGGATGGAAAAATTTCCATTTCTCGGTATTTCTCTTCAATTCTCCGCCGATCAATTGTATTGGGATCGACAATAAACCAGGGAACTTGGCGAATCAGGATCGAATCACTCTCATGTAAGTACCGGTCGTTTTCACCGAGATGCTCGCCGTGGTCGCCCGTGATCGCGACGGGGCAATCAAGCCGTCGGACAAGCCGAACGACTTCGGCGAGGACGTACTCTAAGTTATCAGTGTATGCTCTATGTAGTTCATGCACGCTGATCTGGCCATTCTTGATCCGATTATAAATACGCTGCGTCGGCCGGTCCTGACCTTCCGAGAGAAGTTGGCGCATTCCAGTATTCTGGGACGATTCCTCTGTTGGATCGTCGTTCCATGGAAGGATTTCTGTTGCGCCGATATACGGAACGTGCGGCTGGGCGTAGTGGACTACAAGTCCGATATCGTCCATCTGACTCGCATACCCAAGCGCAGTATCAGTCATTGTTTCAGCTGGAACCGTCCCGCGTTCCGGATCCCAGCCATCCTCCCAAACGTGGACGAGAGTCTCTATGTGTTCGCTCGGCCGATGGGACTTTCCTCGAAGTTCGAAATAGAAATCCGAATTAACAGGCATACTGTTGATGTATGTTAGGTCGTAATACTCCGTCCACGTCCGTGCCGCATATTCCGCAGTCCACCGACCGGATGCCCATACTCGCTGAAGGTCACCCGTGATAAATCGGGAGTGGAGCCGCTTGAAAACATCGTACCGACAGGCATCGAGAACGATCAGCGCGAATTCATCGTTCGAAACGAACTCGTGGATCCGTGTTCGTTGTGAGTCGATTCGATGTGCCCGACGATAGGCCTCAAGAGCGGCGTCTTGACCGACACGCTCCCAGAAGGCCCGTGGAACCTTCCGTGGATTCGCGATGGCTTTCCGTAGCAGGTCAGGGGTATTCATACCGATGAAATCAGATGCGTCACAATCAGTTTTCCTATTCTTCTGGCGGAGTCACGTTTGGATACCAGCCGGTGTAGAAGACCTAATTCAGTTCAGATGAATCGGTAAAGATTCTACCGATACCCGAGTGCTTCGAGCTGCTGCTGGCGTTCGATGTCTTCGACTCCTTTGACCACCCCCGCAGTCGTCTGAACGTTCGGGAACGTCGCGGTGTCAAGTATTTCGCGACCTTCGGACGAGATCGTCTCGGTCCCCTCATTGCTATCGTGTCGTCGACGGATCGCGACCGCGTCATTCTCTGTTAGCCGTATTGATGTGTT
The DNA here is from genome assembly GCF_003602035.1 of Halococcus sp. IIIV-5B. Taxonomy (NCBI): domain Archaea; kingdom Methanobacteriati; phylum Methanobacteriota; class Halobacteria; order Halobacteriales; family Halococcaceae; genus Halococcus; species Halococcus sp. IIIV-5B. Next base: position 10,686 of record NZ_QZWE01000042.1, read on the forward strand.
CGACTTCGAAACCACATGACGTGGTGCGGCGTCGGTGAGCGGATGAGCGTGCTCGGAAGCTACTTCTATCCCAAGTATGTTGGCAATAGTTGGAAGAATATCTCTGTGTTGGACGAGATGGTTAAACGACGTGCCGGCGTGCTTCCTCTGTGGGTACTTCACGAGCAGAGGCGTTCGGATAAGCTCGTCATAAGGATCGACGTGCATCGGATGGAACATATAGCCGTGCTCGCCGAACAGTTCGCCGTGATCTCCAACGACCACGATCGTGGCATCGTCGTACCAGGGTTTCTGCCGGAGATCACGGAGCAACCGCGCGAGCTCACGGTCGAAATACCGTATGTTTGCATCATAGAGGGCTTCGAGAAACGCTGTGTCTTCGGGACCGAGCGGATCTTCGGCGTGGTCGTAGCTATTGAGCTCACGGATCTCTTCGTCCGTACGGTCGATGACGGGACCATCGATGGCAATCGAAGGGATGAACGGCTTGTGGGGATCCATATAATGCGCCCATACAAACGCGTTACCGGCATCGGTTCGCCGTCGGACGAATGCCGAGATCTCTTCCGCTGACCAGGTTGGCTTCGAGAGACCCGAGTCATCACCCGAAGTCGCAAACTGCTTCATAAGCCGATAGACCTGTCTTATAGTGTTTGATTCACGGATCCATTCGATCGATTTAGCACGTTGTTTCATTGAGGGTGACTGGTCGGGTGCGCGCTGATCGTGAAACGAATCGAATCCACGGTCGTAGCCTCGCTCAACGGTAAGGTGGCCATTATTCGAAAAGCCTGTGGTCACGCCATCGAAGAGTTCGGCAATCGTCGGCACATCGTCAGGAAATCGACCGTTATCAACCACGGGGTGACTCGCGATGATTCCAGGAAACGCCAACGGGGTTGCATTGCCGTGCGAGTGCGCGTTGGTGAAACGAGCGAAATCGTCTTCGAGGAGTGCCATCGATTCGGGAAAGCACTCTCGGCTGAAACGATCGGCGCGGAGCGTATCGACCGAAAGGAGAACTATGGGTGAGTAGCCATTCATACACGAACGACCACGCCGTTTAGTATATATTTGTGGTTCGATTCCTCCGATGATAGGGAGAACCAAGTGTTGATTCGATAGAGTAATAATGATGTAGTCAAACCTCCATTGTGACTGACCTCACATATGCATTTTCCACTGGTCCAGGGATTCTTGAGCAACAAGCTTGTCTCCTCCTCAATTCGATTAGAGCAAATACGGATGCTACACCGGATGATATTCTCATATACACTGTAGAGAGCGAGCGCGATGAACTGACCGCTGAACTACTGCCATATTTCGAAAACCACGCAACAGTAGTTGACGGTCCCATGCCGAATCCAGATTACCCGTTATCTGCTGCACATGCAGCCTTAGTAGCGGCTAGTCAAGAGTGTCCTAACAACTATATCCTTCTGTTGGATACAGATACGATAGTTCTGGACGATATTGATATTCATACGCGAAAGAGTGCCGAACTGTTTGTTAAGCCAGCCGACTTTGGAAATCGGTACTGGGCTAGTCCACAGTCTCGAGATGCGTGGCGTTCATTGTACAACAAATTTGATTTTGAGTTCCCAACGAATCGAGTAGAGAGCACGGTTGACCATCGTAGAATGCTCCCATATTACAATAGTGGCGTAATACTCACTGAGAACAACGATTTTCCCGAACGATACTTAGACCTGAGCCGGGATATCCACCCGGTCCTTTCAGAAAATAACTACTTCAGCGACATGGTTTCGCTAGGACTCTTATCGACAGACTATGACGTAGAAGTTCTTGGAGAAGACTACAATTACCCCCTACCTCACTACTTCACCACTCCAAAAAGCGCTAAAATCATACACTACAATGAGAACAATACCCTTTACGGCTCAATGGTTATGGACGGCGATTTTGAAGTGCGAGTAGGCAACATCGAGATGCCAGCGTACTTTGAGAACGGTTACAGTCAGTTTGGCAAGATCGATCTTATGGAAGAAATATATAATGTAATCCACTTCCGCAAGCAACCCCGTGCACCGTATCCAAAAAGTCTAAAAATCTCAACTGTACAGGCTCTGGAGCGAGTTGGTTTGAAAAACAATATGAAGAATATGATCGGACTGATACGATCTATCAAATAACGCTGTTCGAGACTTATTAATCATCATAGGGTTATTTGCATGGCACTAACTAGGTTCACCGTAAGATTATAGAATCCTATCAATCACCAATAATTGGGTATTGCCTCTGCATTCTTGGACTCCTTGTTTCGAGTACCACCTTCAGAGATGCCATGGTCTGAGTAGGTCGGATCGAGCACAATGGTTCATAAATGAGCCAATGAGTAGATGGCAAAACTCATGGCAAAGTCACAATGAGAAGAGACGAATGCCTGACGACTCCAAGACAGGTGTACCTGCAGCACTTCGATCGGTTGCGCGTGGTGCTGGTGCGCAGGTTCTCTCACTCGGCATTGTACGAGTTCTTGGGTTCGTGACTACGTTTCTGCTGACCCAGAGTCTCGGCCCAACTCTCTATGGGATCTACTCATTCGGGAAAACACTGAGCTCGATCGCAGCGACGATAACGAACCTTGGGACGGATCAGTCTATCGTTCGGTTTGTCCCTCATTATGGAGGTGATCAGACAGCTCAAAATCGTGTATTTGGCTTAGCGACTCTCACTTCGTTCGTTGGCAGCCTCGTTGTGGGTGCGATCTTGTTCGTCGCTGCCCCGTTGATAAACGAATACACCTTGCAACAGTCATTGCTTGTCCCTGTTCTTCGGCTATTCGCATTCACACTCGCATTCAATACATTAATTGGCTGCATCTCGAACGTTTTTCGAGCCTTAGAACTTCCTGGCTATCAGGTTGTTTCCGGAAATATTGCCCGTCAGACGTTTCGGCTCTTCACCGTAGGGGTGGTTGTCGCAATCGGTGCCACGTTGGTTGGTATTCTCGTCGCAGCAATCGTAGCGTGGCTTCTCGCATTCCTATTTGCAGTCTGGTTGTTCTTTACCCGAACCGACTTCCGCCCAAGCCTGTCCGGATCGCGTCCAAGTCTATCTAGGTTCTATAATTATTCAATTCCGTTGACGGTAAGCGATGTTGGCTCATTACTTCTGAATCAGATCGACATACTGATGGTAGGAACCTTTCTGGCGGGTAGGGCAGTCGGTATCTACAACCTTTCGACGGTACTCTCACAGGTTCTTCAGATCCCGGCTACTGGGCTCAATACGATATATCCGTCAATCGCCTCTCGAATGTACAGCAACGGGGAACTTGAAGACCTCAGAATGCTGTACAAGCAGGTAACTCGGTGGTCATTCACTATGGTGGCACTACCAGCAGTAGGATTATTCCTATTTTCCAGCGAAGTGTTAGCTATCTTTGGCGAGGGATTCAGTGGAGGGAGCGGTGTCCTCTCCCTGTTCATCATAGCGCAGGTTGCCGGTTCTCTATCTGGGCCGGCAGGTTACACACTGATCATGACTGACCATCAGTATCTCGTGATGATTGACCGATGGAGTGCTGGAATCGCCAATGTTGTTCTCAACTATATCTTTATTACCCGATACGGTCTTATTGGCGCAGCATTCGCGACCGTTATTGTGATGTCCGCTGTGAGTATTGTTCGGATTATAGAGTTATGGTACACCGAGGGGTTGTTCCCGCTCTCGCTCAGATACCTCAAGCCAACTGCCGCCGGGGTGGCTTGTGGACTCGCCCTACTCCTATGGAAGACAATTTCGCCGTTCACTGGAGTGGGGCTAATCATTGTAGGCGCTATCATCGGTACAGTTGTGTTCGTTTCCGTTCTCCTGGTTCTGGGGATCGAGCCCGATGACCGCGAGTTCTTTTCGGACATCACTTCTCGGATACGCTGACGCTCCCTGAGATACTTACACTACGATTGGATTATCACGCTAGCGTTGGTACACAACTCACTCGTACTACTATCCCTACCTTTTCGGATAGTCGTTTGACTCGTGGGGTAATTTTCGGCGAGGGGTTTTCCGGAAAGCCGCCGCGAACACCACAACTCTCAAGATTACATCTCAGCAGAGGTGATTTAACTAGACAGCACCCGTTCGATCTATACCCACTTCTTCGAGATACTTACGAGATATGTTTCGTTGGCCCATCGATCTATCAACCGACAGCGTTCTCGACCACTTAAGTCGGCCCTGGTCGACAACCGAATATCATGTCTCCCTCGTCCCGACGCGCGGCGGATTCGCCACGGCTCTCCGTCATCGTGCCGGTCTACAACGACCCGGACGGGATCCGGACGACGCTCGAATCACTGGTCGCGCAGACCTACCCGACCGCCTGCTACGAGGTCGTCGTCGTGGACAACGGCTCCGACGACACGACACCGGATGTCGTGCGGGAGTACTGTGAGCGGTACCCGGAGCTGGTCACCCTGTTGGTCGAGGACGAGATCCAGAGCTCCTACGCCGCTCGAAACAGAGGCATCGAGCACGTCCGTGGCTCCCTCGTCTCGTTCATCGATGCGGATATGACCGTCAAGCCGACCTGGGCCGAGTCGGTCGTCGCCTCGGCCGAGGCCAACGACTGGGACTACATGGGCTGTGACATCGAGACGTATATCGTAGGCGAGGGCTCGTTGACGGCGACCTACGACCGCGCCCTGGGGTTCACGGTGCGACGGTACCTCGAAGAGGCGCACTTCACCGTCACCGCCTGCTTGACCGTCAGGCGGTCCGTCTTCGACCACGTCGGGGGATTCGACTCGCGCCTGATCTCCGGTGGCGATGGGGAGTTCGGCGAGCGTGTCCACAACGCGGGGCTCACACAGTACTTCGAGCCGAATATCACCGTCTACCATCCGGCACGGACGACGCTCGGGGCGTGGCTTCGAAAGCAGTTCCGAGTCGGCCGCGGGTCGATCCAGCGACGGCGCTACCACCCCGAACGGGCCGGGAGTTCACACCCACTCGACCCACGGAAGTTCCTCCCGCTCCGTCCACGGACGTTCTACGGCCGACTGACCGACGCGACGACGCCGACCGCTCGTGAGACGATCGGGCTCTACGGGATCGGTTATCTCAGCAAACTCGCTCGTGCCGCCGGTGGGCTCTACGAGCAGTATCTCCGTGGGTAGCGTTACGACCTGACTCTCAGGTCGCCGCTTACGAACGGTCCGCCCGGATGTCGGACATACGAAGCGGTAAATGCGCTCCTGACCGATCGTCGGGTGTGTTCGTGACGCCGCTTCAGAACGATGCAGTGGGACTCGACGGGTGGAAACGACAGGCCGGTGTTCTATCGCCTCGGGGGCGGTACCGGTGACCACCGGCGTCTGGCTCGTCGGCGCGCGCGGCAACGTCGCCACGACCGCGATGGTGGGCGCACGCGCCATCGCGCACGGCGTGACCGGCACCGAAGGAATGGTGACCGAGCGCCCGCCGTGCGACGCGCTCGGCCTTCCCGATGTGGATTCGTTGGTCTTCGGTGGGCACGACGTCCAATCCGGGAGCGTCGTCGAGACGGCCGAGGCTCTCCACGAACGGAACGGCGTACCCGGCCGTGCGGCGCTCGACACGGTTCGCGACGACCTCGCCGCCATCGACGACCGGATCGAGGTCGGGACGGCACGGAACTGCGGGACGACGGTCGAGCGCCTCGCCGACGAGGCCGCGGACGAGGGGGATTCTTTGCGAACGGTCACCGAGGAGATCCGGGCCGACTACGAGACGTTTGCCGAGGCGAACGGGCTCGACCAGGTCGTGGTGGTGAACGTCGCTTCGTCGGAACCGATTCCCCACGACCCTTCGCAGTACGACACGATCGAGGCGATCGAGACCGCCCTCGACGACGACGACCCGCTCCCGGCGAGTTCGCTCTACGCCTACGCCGCGCTGAGCGCGGGCTACCCGTTCGTGAACTTCACGCCGAACGCCGCGAACGCGCTCCCCGGGCTCCGGGAACTCGCCGACCGCGAGAACGTCCCGCACATGGGGCGCGACGGGAAGACCGGCGAGACCCTCATGAAGTCCGCGCTCGCGCCGATGTTCGCCGACCGCAACCTCCGGGTGGAGTCCTGGGAGGGCCACAACATCTTGGGGAACGGCGACGGTGAGGTCCTCGAGGACGAGGAAAACAAGGCCGGCAAGCTCGACAGCAAGGGCGGCGTGCTCGACGGGGTCCTCGACGAGGACTTCCACAACCGCGTTCGGATCGACTACACGCCCGCGCTCGCCGACTGGAAGACCGCCTGGGACGACATCCGGTTCCGCGGTTTTCTGGACACACAGATGAAGCTCCAATTCACTTGGGAGGGCTCGGACTCGGCGCTCGCCGCACCCCTCGTCCTCGACCTCGCACGGCTGGTGGCCTACGCCGATAGGCAGGGTGAGGGCGGGCTTCAGCCCCACCTCGCCTCGTTCTTCAAGGCTCCGCTCGGCGTCGACGAACACCGTCTGGCCGCGCAGTTCGACATGCTCGCCGACTACGTGGCGCGCCACACTGCCGAAACTGACGGCGGCGCGGACGCGGAGGACAGCGTATGACCGACACGGGTCGTGCGGTGGTGCTCGACGTGATCGGGCTCGAACGCGAGCACGTCGACGCGGGGCTCGCGCCGAACATCGCCGAGCTGGTACCCGAGTCCGCGCGTGCCGACCTCGAGATGCCCTTCCCGGCGGTGACCCTGCCAGCCCAGTCGACCCTCGCCACCGGTCGATCTCCGAAAAATCACGGGGATGTCGCGAACGGCGAGTACGACCGCGACACCGACTCGGTGGCGCTCTGGGAGCGCGACCGCGAGAGTCGGGATCGACTCTGGGAGACGGCGAGCGAGGCGGGACTCATGACCGCCGTGTTCTGCTTCCAGCATCTCATCGGGACGAGTGCCGACGTGGCGCTCACGCCGTCGCCGATCGAGGACGAGGAAAACAACATCCTCGAGATGAACTGCTGGACGAACCCCGACGGCTTCTACGACGAACTCGAAGCCGAGTACGGCCACTTCCCGCTCCACACCTACTGGGGACCCGGCGCGAACGAGACCTCCTCCGAGTGGATCCTGAACGCCGCCCGTGAGTCGGTCGAACGCTACGACCCCGACCTGCTCTGGATCTACGTGCCGCACCTCGACTACGCCGGCCTCGCCCACGGCCCGAGCAGCGACGAACTGGCGGACGCCATCGGATTGGTCGATGACCTAGTGGGAGGGTTCCTCGACTCGCTCCGCGGCGACGACCGCTGGGACGAGACCGCGGTCCACGTCGCGAGCGAGTACGGCTTCCACGACGTCGACACCCCGATCTATCCGAATCGCGCGCTCCGCGAGGCAGGGCTTCTGGAGGTCCAAGACGACGGCGAGGGCGGCGAGGAAGTCGACTTGGAGGGATCGAACGCGTTCGCGATGGTCGACCACCAGGTCACGCACGTCTACGCCGACGAGGGCGCGGTCGACGACGCCCGTGAGGCGCTCTCGGGGTTGAAGGGCGTCGAGCAAGTGCTCGGTGAGGACGGGAAAGAGGAGTGGGGCGTCGCCCATCCCAACGCGGGGGACCTCGTGCTCGTCGCCGAGCCCTCGGCGTGGTTCCAGTACTACTGGTGGCACGAGGACGAGGACGCGCCGTTCTACGCCCGCGACATGGACATCCACGCGAAACCGGGCTTCGATCCCGTCGAACTCTTCTTCGGCGACGAGGGATTGGTCTCGCTCGACGCCACGAAGGTCGGCGGGTCACACGGCCGCGGGGACGTCGACGGGTTCTACGGAACGGGTGGTCCGGCGGCCGACGCGTCGATCCCGGACACCGTCGACGCGCGGGCCGTCGCGCCCACGCTCGCCGACCGTCTCGGGGTCGACGTCGGGATGGACTTCGAGCGCGACCCGCTCTGAGCCGGTTTCGATGGGTTACTCGACGGTGTTTCTGAGGGTTCCGACACCCTCGTAGGTGATCGCGATCTCGTCGCCGGGTTCGATGAGGCCGGGGTTGGCCGGGCTGCCGAAGGCGACCACGTCGCCCGGGGCGAACGTGAACCGCTCCGAGAGGAACGAGACCACCTCGTGGGGGTCGAACAACATCTGCTCAGTGGTTGCTTCCTGGCGCACCTCGTCGTTGATCACGGTCTCCATCTCGATTTCTGAAGGGTCCACATCGGTCTCGATCCACGGGCCGAGCGGCGCGGAGCCGTCGAAGGCCTTCCGTGCGGTGCGACCGTCCTGGTCGAGCGCGTCGAGGTCGTTGAGGACCGTGTAGCCGCGCACCACGTCGGGGACCTCCTCGGGCGCGAGCTTGGTACACGGCTCGTCGATGACGGCCGCGAGCTCGCCCGCGTAGGTGAGTTCGTCCGTGAATTCGGGGTACTCGATCGGACGCTCCGGCGGGTGGCGTGAGACGGGCGGTTTGATGAAGAAATCCGGCCGGTCGGGCTTGTCGTAGTCCATCTGGTCGAGCGTCGCGGCGTAGTTCCGGCCCACACAGAAGAAGGCGGACGGTTCGCAGGGGGTGAGGAGTTCCACGTCGGCCGCGTCGAGCGGGTAGCTCGTGCCGTTCGCCATCACTGCGCCGCCGTCGTGTTCGCCGGCGACGACCCCGTCGGTCGTCCGAGCGCGTGCGAGTCGCATACGGACTCCCCTCCCGAGGCGAACATAGCGCTTTCCCTCGCTAGATTCGCGGCTGGGTTCGGAACGGATCAGGCCGGTGCGGGATCGACGAGGGCGGGTGAATCGTTCGCGGGGTTGTTGACCGCCGTCGAGACGGGGTAGGCGTCCATCGCGCCCTCGTAGGGGTGGAGCACGTCGGTGCCGCCCTCGGCGAGCCAGCGTTCCTCGTCCGACGGGTCCAGCACGACCGCCATCCGGTGATGAAGGTCGCTCACGACCTCGTTCGGCTCGGTGGTGACGATGGTGAACGTCTCGATCGTATCGGTCTCGCGGCTCGGCTCGTCGTCACCGCCGAACTCCGCGAGCCCGGTCTGTTTCTGCGGGGGTTGCCAGCGCTCGTAGAGGCCCGCCATCGCGAACGGGGCGTCGTCTTCGAGCCGCACGCGATAGGGCTGTTTGCCGTTCTCAGTCTCGGTCCACTCGTAGAAACCGTCGGCGAGCACGAGACATCGCCGCGACTCGTAGGCACCACGAAAACTCCGTTTCTCGTCGATCGTCTCGGCCCGGGCGTTGATCAGTCGGTTACCGATCGACTCGTCGTCGGTCCAGCTCGGCACGAGCCCCCAGCGGAACTCCTGGATGGCCTCGGGCGCGTCGTTCGTGACCACGGGCAGGTGCTGGCCGGGTGCGGCGTTGTATCGGGGCTCGGGCGAGCGCTCGAACCGCGCGCCGAAACGGTCTTCGAGGTCCTCGGGCGGCGTGAAGAGGGTGTAGCGTCCGCACATGGGAGAGAGTGGGTTGCGACGGGAATAACCCCGTCGGCCGTGCCTCTCGGCGATGCAGTAGCGATCGGTGGTGATCGTACCACGATCGAAGCTCGAGACGAACGAAGTACGCACCACGAACGCCCGACTGTTTAAATCGGATCGGGACGAAAAAGCGGATATGAGTCTGATCGCCGATGATTTCGCCGAGTTCGTTCCGGACGGGGACGATGACGACCGTCCGCTCGGCGACGCCCTCGCGTCCCTCGCGATAGATATCGACCTCGATTCGGTCGAGGTGGTCCGGGACCTCCGCGAGCGACCGTGAACTGTTTCGTCGATACGAACGTCCTCGTTGCCGTCGTGACCGCCGAGGACGGGCGTGCCGAGGCCGCAGTCACGGTGTTGAACGACCACGAGGCCTACACGTCCGTCCTGAACCTCATGGAACTCCGAAGCGTCCTCTCGAAGAAGAAACGCTTCGAGCGCGACCGTATCGAGGCGATCGAAGACCGGATCGTCGACCACGCTACGATCTCGGTTCTCGACGCATCCGACGTCCTCGCTGCAAACCGCCTCCAGCGCGAGACGTATCTCTACCCGATGGATGCACTGATACTCGCTGCAGCCGAGGCCACCGATGCAACGCTCGTCTCGTTCGATGCGGAGCTGCGGGAACACGGGGCGAAATCACCGGAGACGGTACTGTAACTGGCGGGGACGACGGTGGTCGGGTGACGAACGGATTCACCGATCTCGTCGTGGCGACGACCGGGATGGGTCGCTCCCGTCCGTCGTCGGCCAAAGTATAAAGCTCTGAACGCCGTATTTCGGCCCGTCAGTCGCTATGTCCAACGAACCCTCCTTTTCGATCCCTCGTCGTCCGGAACGGCGCTACTCGCGCCACGCGGGGCTCGAATACGAGGGCACCACGGTCTTCTCGCTGTCGCCCGCCGCCGACCACACCGACGACGCCCTCGACGGCCTTCTCAGAGGGGTGTTCGACGGCGGACCCTACACCTACGGCGACTGGTTCGACCTCCCGATGGCGCTCTACCTCGTCCACGACACCGAGACGGGCGACGTCTTCCGGGTGTCGGTCCGCGACGGCCGGGTCGAGTTCCACGTCCTCCCCGAGACCGACCCGGCGGGGCTCGAAAACCTCTATCGCCGGCTGTGCGAGCGGACGGACCACCGCTGGACCGTCGAGCGCCACGTCGAGGGCTGACCCGACCCACAATCGACTTATTCACCCCCAGGAATGGATGGGTATGACAGTCTCACGCGAGGTCGAGCTCTCGGGGCACATCATCGACTCGGGGATGATGCAGTCCTGTTTCGTCGCGATAATGGATCTGGGTGGATCCTTCGAGGTCGAGGAGTTCCGGGTGGGTCGCACCGAAGTCGAGGCGTCCTACGCCCGGCTGACGGTGCTCGCCGACACGGAGGAGGACCTCCGGTCGATCGTCCACGAACTCCACCAGAACGGCGCGAACCCCTCCCACCCGGTCGACGCGAGCCTCGACCC
>NZ_QZWE01000043.1:0-21086 GCF_003602035.1 Halococcus sp. IIIV-5B
CCGAGAGGTGGTCGAGGTGCGCGTAGGCCTCGCCCGGCCCGTGGAGGATGTGGATGTTCGAGAGCTCGCCAAATAAGTAACTGCTCACCGTCCACGCGTCCGCCGGGCCGTGCTCGCGGAGCACCTCGAGCACGTTCTCGGTGCGCTCGCGGTGGTGTGCGGCGATGTCGCGGGCGCGGCCTGCGGGGTCCTCGATGACGTCGCGGTGACCGGGCCACGCCCGGACGAATCCCGCGTCGATGATTCGAACCAACGTGTCGAGATACTTCGCCAGCGGGCGCTCGACGCGAACGTCCGCGCCGCCGACGTTCGGGGTGTAGTGGGGCAGGAGCGCGTCGCCCGAGAGGAGTTCCCGACCGTCGTCGCCCTCGAAGACGAACCCCGAGAGCCCCGCGGCGTGGCCCGGAAGGTGGAGCGCTTCGAGGTCGCCCTCGGGGGTCGAAAACCGCTCGCCACCCTCGAACGGCTCGACCCTCGCCCGCCCCGAGAGGCCCTCGTAGCCGTCGAGGAAGGCGAGGAGCTCCTCGCGTGGCTCCTCCGGCACCCCCCACTCGTCGAGGAGCGCACGCTGGCGGGCCTCCATCGCCTCCCACGCGTCCGTATCGCCCGAGACCAGCGGCGCGTCGGCGGCGTGGACCCGAACGATCGCGTCGCTTTCGCCCTGAATCTCGCTCGCGAACCCGGCGTGGTCCTCGTGCCAGTGGGTCAGGAGGACCTCGTCGATGTCGGCGAACTCGACCCCCAGATCGGCGAGACCTGTCGAGAGCTCCTCGCGGGTCTCGGGCGCGGCGGTCCCGGTGTCGACGAGGGTGGTGGCTCCGGCGTCCGCACCGAAGACGTAGACGTCGTTCAGCCCCTCGAAGACGGCGTTCCCGAGTTGGATCCGGTTCATCGGTTCGAACGCACCTCACACCCCGTCCACTCGACCGCGTGCCGCCGGATAGCCGTCTGCATATCGGGGCTACCGGTCGCCGGCTACATACCACCCGCGGTCGAACCCGAACACCAGCCAACGACGGCGCTCGTCGCCGGAGGCCGACGGTTTTAGCCCGTCGAACCCGAGGGATCGGCGTGATCCGTGCGAAACGGCAGCGGAGGACCGCGGGATGACCGTCTGGGTGCTCGGCGACCAGCTCACCCGCGAGGTCGGGCCGCTCTCGCGGGCCGACGACGAGCGCGTGCTGATGATCGAAGCTCGCGAGTTCGCCCGGAAGCTCCCCTCCCACCCCCACAAACTCGTCGCGGTGTTCGCCGCGATGCGCCACTTTCGCGACGAACTCCGAGCAGACAATTATACCGTCGAGTACCACACGGTCGAGACGTTCGGCGAGGGCCTCGACGCCCACTTCGCCGACTACCCGGGAGACCGTCTCGAATGTATGCGCCCCGCGAGCCACGGCGCGGACGAGCGTCTCACGGGTCTCGTCGACGAGCGGGGTGGTGACCTCGCGCTCGTCGAGAACGAGCTGTTCCTCTGTGCGCCTGACGAGTTCGACGACTGGGCGGACGAGGACTTCAAGCAGGAGGACTTCTACCGCATGATGCGGCGCGAGACAGGCTACCTGATGGCCGGCGACGACCCGGTCGGGGGCGAGTGGAACTACGATACCGAGAACCGCGAGTTCCCAGGGAGCGACTACGAACCACCCGACGCGCCGTGGTTCGAGCCCGACGATCTCACCGAGACGGTGGTCGAGTGGGTCGACGAGGCGTTCTCGGGCGGGTACGACGAACCGCCCTACGGCGGTGACTGGGCGGACCAGGAGAAATTCGGCTGGCCGGTGACGCGCGAGGCGAGCCTCGCCGCGCTCGATGCGTTCGTCGAGGAAAGGATAGACAAATTCGGTCCGTACCAAGACGCGATGCTCACCGGGGAAGCCACGATGCACCACGCGCTGCTGTCGGTCCCGCTGAACCTCGGCTTGCTGCATCCCCGGGAAGTCGTCGAGCGCGTGTTGGACGAGTACGAAGCGCGCGACCTCCCGCTCGCGAGCGTCGAGGGATTCGTCCGGCAGGTGGTCGGCTGGCGAGAGTTCATGCGCCACGTCTACCGCCGTGAGATGCCCGAGCTGGCGAGCGCGAACCAACTCGACGCCGACCGGAGTCTTCCGGAGCTCTACTGGACCGGCGAGACCGAGATGAACTGCCTCGCGGAAGTCGTTGACGGCGTGCGAAAACGGGGCTATTCCCACCACATCGAGCGCCTGATGGTGCTCTCGAACTTCGCGACGAGTTTTGGTGTACGTCCCGCAGCACTCAACCGGTGGTTCCACGCGGGCTACGTCGACGCCTACCACTGGGTCACGACACCGAACGTGGTCGGCATGGGGAGCTTCGGAACCGACGCGCTCTCGACGAAACCCTACGTCTCCTCGGCCAACTACATCGACGGGATGAGCGACTTCTGTGGGGACTGCGCCTACGCCAAGACGAAGACGGTGGGTGAAAACGCCTGTCCGTTCAACGCGCTCTACTGGGACTTCTTGGGAACCCACGAGGAACGCCTTCGGGGGAACGGCCGGATGGGGCTGGTCTACTCCCATTGGGACGACAAGGACGAGGACGAGCGGGCGGCGATCCGCGAGCGCGCCGACGAGGTGCGAGCTCTCGCGGACGACGGCGACCTCTGAGTCGTCTCCAGTGAGATTTATTCGCATCGAGGGACGAGCGGAGGTATGACGCGTTCATCGGGCCACGAACCGACCGACGGACCGCCCGGTCCGGACGCGAACCGACGGGTCATCGTGAACCCGAACAGCGGGGCGGGCGACCACCTGCCGACGATCCGCCGGCTCGCCGACCGCTGGGGCTACTCGGTCGCCGAGACGGCGGCGGCGGGCGACGCGATCCGCCTCGCCCGCGAGGCCGCCGCCGACGGCGTGGACGTGCTCGCGGCCTGTGGCGGTGACGGCACGGTCCACGAAGTGCTCTGCGGGCTCGTCGACGCCGACGCGCTCGGCGGGGTTCGGTTCGGGGTGGTTCCCGTGGGGACGGCGAACATCTTCGCGGACGACATCGGGGTTCGCGGGGTCGAACACGGCTTCGAACTCCTCGAAGAGGGCGAGGTTCGTCGGATAGACCTCGGGACCGCCGACGGCGTCCCGTTCGTGAAGTCCTGCATCGCGGGGCTGACCGCCGACACCAGCGCGGCCACGACCTCGGACCTGAAGGCCCGGTTCGGCCCGCTCGCGTTCGTCATCACCGGCGTCCAGCAGGCCCGCGAGTTCGAGGCGCTCGACATCGAGGTCGACGCCGTCACCGACGAGGGCCCGCGGACGTGGTCGGGCGAGGCGCTCTGTGTGCTCATCGGGAACGCCCGGCGGTTCGCGAAGCAGTTCGGCCAGGCGAACGTCGAGGACGGGCTGTTCGACGTCACCCTCATCGAACGGATGCCCGCGGGCGAGGCGGTCGCCGAGGCCATCGCCCAGCAGCTCCTCCGCAGGGACACCGAACACGTCACGCGCCTCCAGGCCGAACGCCTCACGGTCGAGAGCCGGTCGGGCGCGATCGACTTCAGCCTCGACGGGGAGATCTACACCCGGAACCGTCTCGACCTCCGGGTTCGGTCGGGGGTGCTCTCGGTCTGTGTCGGGGCCGACTACGAACCCAACCCGACGACGGAGACCGACGAAGACCCGTTCGGTCGATACCTATAAACTGCTGACCCGTGTGGGTCGATTCGAGACCCCGTATGACCTGCCTGGCTGCTCGACCGTTCATTCCTCTCGTCGCGGTAGTCGCGACCGTATAGCGACCGCCGCAGAGCAGCAGCACCCGGGTCGTCCCGTTCCGCTACGGGTTCCGTAGTCGCAGTTCCTCGACGATGAACATCGACACGAATGCAGACAGTCACCGGGTCCCCGGTCGACGGTGGCCGGACGCCCACTCGAATGCGAATCGAATCGCACACCGGATCGACATCGGTCGGTAGACAGCCAGCGGTCGTCACTCTCGTCGCTCTCGACGCTCGGAGGAGCCGTCCCGGTCCCCCGGATCGTGGCGTCCCGTTCAGGTGCGCCACCGATCGGACGACACGCGCTCCGTTCGAGGTGGAGACGTGAGCCAGCAGCAGGATGGAGCGGAGGCCACGGACGGAGACACGGCCTCGCTCCGGAACAACTGGAACTTCCGCCGCCTGCTATTCGGGCGGTTCGTCACGAACGCCGGCGATAGTCTCTACACGATCGCCGGGACGTGGCTGGTCTACGACCTCACGGGGTCGAGTTTCTACACCGGTCTGGCGAGCGCGCTGCTCCTCCTGCCGCCAGCGCTGCAGTTCGTCTCCGGACCGCTCGTCGACCGATGGCCGCTCGTCCGAACCCTCGTGTGGACGCAGCTCGTTCAGGCCGGCCTCGTCCTGTCGATCCCCATCGCGGCCGCCTTCGACCGCCTCTCCGTCGGGCTGATCCTGGTCGTGATCCCAATCCTCTCGTTCCTGAACCAGTTCGTCTACCCCGCGCAGAACGCGGCGCTCCCCCGGATCGTCGCGGAGGGGGAACTCACACGCGCCAATTCGGTGTTCTCGTTCGCCAACCGGGGGACGGACATGGTGTTCGACGCGCTCGGTGGCGTCCTCATCGCCGTGACCGGCGCTGTCTCGCTGTTCGTGCTCGATTCGATCACGTTCGTGGTCGCGACCCTCTCGTTCGTCGGTGTTCGGGTTCCCGAACCCGCCGAAACGGACGACCGAGCGACTGGAGTCGACGTTTCGGGCTATCCCTCCGACCTCCGTGAGGGTGTTCGATGGCTCCGAGGAACGGTGTTCGCCGAGATGATGCTCACCACGGCAGTCACTAACTTCGGGACCGGGGTGATGCTCGCCGTGCTGCCGGGGTTCGCCGCGGTTCGTGGCGGCTCGATACTCTATGGAGCCCTGCTCGGCGCGATCGGCGCGGGGGGTCTCGTCGGGGCACTGGTCGCGTCTCGGTTGACGCACATCGGGTACGGCACGATTCGAATCGTCGGGCTCGGGGTCGGATTCGTCCTGTGGGTCGCCGCGGTCTACTCCCCGTGGCCGGCGCTCTCGGTCGTTCTGTTCGCGATAACCGGGGTCCCGATCGGCGTCACGAACGTGATGGGGCAGACGCTCGTTCAGACGGTCGCTCCGGAGGACCTGCTCGGGAGGGTCACGTCCGTCGACGCGAGCGTCTCCACGCTCACGGTGCCGATCGGTTCGTTCCTCGGGGGGATCGTGGGCAGTCGGGTCGGTGTCGTCACGACGATGGCCGTCGCTGCGGTCGGGTTCGCGTTCGTCAGCCTCTACTTCGCGATCCGCCCCCGCCTGCGCTCCCTTCCGGCGATGGACGATATCGGTCAGGGTGAGTTCGGTGTTCGTGTCCGGTCGTCGTCAGCATCGGAGAATCGCGATTGAGGTCGGTATGCTGCGCGTCTCCTCTCCCTCGACGAACAGGTGCGACGAACGCCCGCGAATAACCTCGTCACCCACCGTCGAACCCATTCGTATATCGTATGTTGCGATACTAAATCGACGCGAAGCTCAATTATCCGACCGGCACCGCGCCGATGTCGACTGTCGGTGACATCCGCTCAAGCATTGCAGGCTCGTCGGGTAGTTCTCGGTGAAGCGACGTGGTCTACGGATGGCCGACAGCCGGTCCGGGGTCCGGATTCCGACTGGAGAACGTGGACCGGGAGCGAGTGATTCAGGGATCGACAATTATGGTCGCCGTGTCGTCGATTCGTCCCAGTGAGTGAGGATCACGACCCGGTCGTGACGGTGACCGGTCCGTCGAACTGGAGGATCACCTGCTGTGCGACGTCCCCGAAGACCGCCTTCCCGACGGCCGTTCGGCTCTGTGCGTCGATGAAGACGTGGTCGCAGTCGTGCTCGTCGGCCACCGCGAGTATCTCGTCGGCGCTGTCGTCGGCGATCCCGACCACGTCGTACTGGACGTCGTCGCCGAAGGTGTCGGCGGCGATCTCGGCCGCGGCCGTCTCGGCGGCGTGTTGGTCTATCTCGCCGGCCTCCCGTCCGGCCCTGCTTCGGCGCTGGATGCTGTTCTGCCGGAAGCCCTCGGTGTTGACACAACAGAGGACGACCCTCGATTCGGTGCCGGTGACGTGTCGGTCGGCCTCCGCCAGCAGGCTCTCGTTCGGCTCGTCGCTCGCGACGACGACCAGGATGGTCTCCATGACGAGTACGTCGTTGTCGTCCACCATCAAAAAGCTATCTGACGAACGTTCGACGAGGCGCTGTTCGGTCGAGGGAGCGCGAAATCGTGCGAATCGCTCGTTCGAAGACGAGGAAAATCGCCCGTCCCGCAGTCAGAACTGGAGCACCAGCACGGCCGCCAACATCACGAAGGTCGCGATCAGCGAGGCCCAGCCCAGGGCCTTCGCGGGCAGCGAGAACTGGAACTCGGGGTCGCGCTCGTCGTCCTTGTAGAGGATCCACATCGCGGTGACGATCTCCGGGAAGAGCGCCATCGTGTTGATGAACCCGCCGAGGAAGAGGAGCGCGACGATCGAGCCCGTGACGGTCCCGCCCACCAGCCAGATGATCGGCGAGACGATGCCGACGAACAGCGCGACCCGACGCATGTCGAGGTCCGAGAACCGCTCGGTCTGGTTGAGGATGTCGGGCCAGACCTCGGTGAGGAGGTTGAGCTTCCCGAAGATGGTCGAGTAGAGCGCGAAGAACCCGCCGATGATCAGGATCCAGTAACCGAACGGCCCGAACAGCTCCTGATACGCGCCGGCGAGGTAGACGGCCAGCTGTGCGCCGTCGGGATAGTCCCCCGAGTTCGCGAGGATCGACGCCCCGATGATGAAAAAGGAGGTCGTCACGAACGCTTCGAGGATCACGGTCAGACCCACGTCGGCCCCGAGCACGCGGAGCCAGCCCTGCATCCGGTCCTTCCAGCCCTCCGAGTCCCGCGGTCCGGCGAGTTTGCCGTAGCCCGCCTTGTTGACGAACAGCGCGTACCCGATGATCTCGCCGGTGCCGACGCCCGTGATCCCGATGACGCCGAAGATGATGTAGAAGCCGCTGTCCGGGATGTCGAACGAGAGCCCGTAGGCGATGTCACCGGCCGAGAGCGCGAACGGCGAGAAAAAGGAGAGCGCCGCTGCGGCGACCGTCACGACGACCAGGATCATCACGAGCACCGTCGAGAAGTCCTCGACGAAGTCGTACTCGCGGAGCGCCGGGATGGTTACCCCGACGAGGACGATCAACGTACAAAGGAGGATCGGGATCGTCTGGCCACTCAGGTAGTGCAACAGCGTTGCGGCCCCGAAGAACACCCCCATGTACTGGATGTTGTCGGAGAAGAACCACTTGATCACGATGAACCAGTACGACCAGCTGTGGCCGAATATCTTCCCGGGGACCTCGTCGAAGATCCGGTGGGGCGTCTTGTCCTCCAGCATCGCGTACTTCGCGATGATGTACTGGATCCCGACCTTGATGAAGAGGCTGATGAGGAGGAACCAGAGCACGACGATCCCAACCTCCGCCCCCGTCGCGGTCGTTCCGATCAGCTCGCCGGAGCCGATCACGATCGCGAGGGTCGCGAAGGACGGTCCGAGATACTTCAGTACGCCCCGCCAGGTCCGTGGCGGTTCGCGATACTCCGCCGTCGGGCCGTCCGACGGTCGAGACTCATCGTTCCCGCTGCTGTGTTCGCTCATATCGCTTACACTCCATGCTGCACTGGTTTGCTAATAATTGTTACGATCAGACCGACGAACGGGACCGCGAAGAAACGCCCGTCTCAGGCCAGTTCGAGGTCGTATCGGTCGGCGAGCGCCTGGAGGCTCTCCAGTAGACTCGCCGAGACCGGGATCCCACCTTCGAGCCGGTTGGCCCTGGTTCGCGCCTCGGGTTCGCCCGGCAGGAGGACCTCCTCGACGTCCTCGGCGGTTCGAACGCCCTTGACACCGGTCGCCAACCGCCCCATCCGGTCGACGAACCCGTCGAGGTCGGTGAACACCTCGACGTCGATGGCGCAGACGACGTGGCCCGCGCGCTGGGGCGCGTCGAGGCTGTCGTACATCCCGGCGACCTCGTCGCCGAAATTGGCATCGAGCAGCACGCCACACATGGCGTCGACGAAGAAGGCCAGCCCGTAGCCCTTCGGTCCGCCCATCGGTCGCAGCGCGTGGAACGCCTCGGGGTCGGTGATCGGGTCGCCCGCCTCGTCGATCGCCCACTCGGATGGGATCTCGCGGCCCTCGTCCTCGGCGACCATGACGCTCCCCTTCGCCGTCACGCTCGTCGCCATGTCGAGGGTGATCGGAAACCCGTCGTTCGGGAGGCTGAACGAGAGCGGGTTCGTGCCGAGGTACGGGTCGGCCCCACCGAACGGCGCGACGCTCGGACCCGCGTGGGTCATCGCGATAGCAATGTAGCCCCGCTCGGCGGCGTGATTGGTGTAGAACGACGCCGCGCCGAAGTGGTTGCTGTTCCGGACACCGACGAACGCGCTGCCGGCCTCCGCGGCGAGATCCATCGCCGTCTCCATCCCACGCATCGTCGTGACCTGACCCGGGCCGTCGTCGCCGTCCACGAGGGCGGCTCCCGCGCCCGATTCGGCCATTGAAATGTTCGGATCGGGGTCGATGCCGCCGCGCTCGACCGCCTCGACGTAGGGGTCGAGCCGGACCACGCCGTGGGTGTCGATCCCGCGGAGGCTCGCGTCGACGACGCCCTCGGCGACGGTCGCCGCGTGGTCCTCCCGTAGCCCCGCTTCGCGGAGGACGGCCGCACTGAAGCGTTCCAGCTTGTCGTGGTCGAGACGCGTCGCCGGGTCCGATGATTCCATCCGCCCACTCGCCGCCGTCGGCGTTTAGGCTTTGTGGGGGGTCGTCGAAAAGCAGTGTGCGGACGGCAGAAACGGAGACAGAGACCGTTATCGACTGTGGCTCTCGAGGGTCTCCTCGTCGAACGCGACGCCGTGGCCCGGCGTGTCGGTGATACTCACCCGACCGTCCTCGACGACGTAGGGTTCCTCGCTGAGGTCGAGCAGGGCGTGGCTGCAGCACTCGACGTAGGTGACGTCGGGGAGCGCGAGACCGGCGTGGACCGCCATCGCGTCGGTGCCGTGGTCGGTGCTCATCGCGACGTCCGTGCCCGTGGGCTCGGCAAGCGTCGAGGCGTCACTGGCCGCCGAGAGACCCTGGAGGTTGAGGATGTCGACCGCACCGGCGTCGAGCAGCCCGTGTTTGCCCTCGAAGCCGACGTACTCGCCGACGGTGAGGTGCACGTCCGAAAGTCCCTCACGGACCCGTCGCATGCCGTCGAAGTCGTGACGGAAGACCGGGTCCTCGATCCAGTAGAGATCGAAGCCGACGTCCTGGATCGCCTGCACTTTCCGGAGGGTCTCCTTCGGGGTCCAGGCCTCGTTCGGGTCGATCATCAGGGTGTCGAGCCCGCCGAAGACGTCGTCGACGAGTTCGATCCGGTCGATGTCCTCGTCGACGGTCTCGTAGCCCACCTTCACCTTCGCGGCGTCGAACTCGCCCACCTCGGCGAAGCCCTCGTAGACCTCTCGGGTAGTCGCATCGTCGTTGCCGAACGAGAGCCCGCTAGCGTAGATCGGGGCCGAGTCATCGGTGGCCCCCATGAACTCGGCGAGGGGCTGGTCGAAGAACTTCGCCGCCGCGTCCCAGAGCGCCATGTTCAGCAGCACGCCGACGCCCGGACCGTAGGAGCCGCTGGAGTAGAAGTTGTGAGCGCCGCCACGGTGGCGGGTTCGCCGGTTGAGGAGGGCGAGCGGGTTCTCGCCGACGACGTCGCCGACCACGTCGTCGACCCGACTACGAAGGGTCTCGGTCGACGGCCGTCCGGGGGCTCGAAGTTCGACGAGGTCGATCCCCAGCCCGGTAACGTCGGCGTCGGTTTCGAGTTCGAGGAAGAGGTAATCGAGCTCGTCGGTCTCAAAGACGTGGGTCTGGGAGTCGCCGATCGTGCGTTCTGGGACTTCGAGAACCCGCGTCTCGTAGCCCGTGATCCGGAAGTCAGCCGTCATCGGTCGGCCTCCGGAGTGGCGTCGAACGGGAATCCAGCGGGGCAGTCCGGACCGTCGTCTCGTACCGTCACGTCGTGATTCACACTGCGATCCATTACGAATGCGGGCATAAGGATACCGGTCCGCCGGTTCGAGCACGCAAACCGGACGCATCCGCAGTCGTTTACTACCCGGGGGTCGAACGGCCGGTATGGCTCGCCAGCCCATGCAGGAGACCGTGAAGCCGGGCGTTCGTGTCGGTGTACGAACCCGAAGCCTCTCGCCCGATCGTCTGGGGTTCATCCGCCAGCTCGGCGCGACGGACATCTTCGTCGACCACGCCGACACCGAGGAGGAGCCCGACGACTTCAACGACCGCGACGGCACCGCCACCCTCGCGGTCGGCCGCGACGCAATTCCGTCCGTCGAAGAGCTCACCGCGGCGCGCGAGCGAATCGAGGACGCCGGGCTCCGATTCACCGGGATCCAGTCGCTGCCGTACTCGCTCTACGGCGACATCATGTTCGACCGCGACGGGAAGGAGGAGGCCCTCGACCAGATCACGACGCTCGTTCGAAATCTCGGCGAGGCCGGGGTCCCGATCATGGGTTATCAGTGGAACCCGCGAGGTGTGGTGCCGATGCGAACCGAGTCGGTCGAACTCCGCGGTGGGGCTGACGGTACGGGCTTCGACCTCGACGAACTGGAGGGCTTCGACGACACCGACGGGTTGGCTCCCGATCTCGATCGGGCCTACACCGAGGACGAGTTCTGGGACTACTACGAGAACTTCCTCGAAACCGTGCTCCCCGTCGCGGAGGAGGCCGGCGTCCGCATGGCGCTCCACCCGGTCGACCCACCCGTGATCGAGGAGCTCGGCGGGATTCCCCGACTCTTCCGCAACGTCGAGAACTTCGAGAAGGCGATGGAACTCGTTCCGAGCGACAACCACGGCCTCAAGCTCTGCCTCGGCTGCTTCTCACAGATGGGCGAAGACGTCACTGAAGTACTGCGGCGGTTCGGCGAGGAGGATAACATCGTCTTCATCCACTTCCGGGACGTGGTCGGGACGGTCCCGCGCTTCCACGAGACGTTCGTCGACGAGGGCAACTTCGACACCGTCGAGGCGATCCGCGTGCTCGAAGAGATCGGCTACGATGGCGTCGTCATCCCGGACCACGTCCCTCGGATGACCGGCGACGACGACTGGCGACACCGCGCCCGGAGTTTCACGATCGGCTACCTCCGTGGGGTCGTCGACGCGGTCGAATCGGAAAGATAGAACGTCTCGACCTGATTTCGGCGGCGAACAGTTATCCGACGAGCCGGTCGATATCGTCGTCGAGTTGAGCGTAGAGTTCCTCCGCGCGCGCTTCGTCCTCGGCGGAGAGCGAGCGGATCGGGTCGCGGACGTTCCCGCCGTGGAGACCCGCGAGTTCGAGGCCCTTCTTCACCGCGGGCACGCTGATCGCGTCGGGGATCTCGTTGTTTTGCCCGGTTTCGGTCCGGAAGTTCTGGTAGGGAAGGCAGGCGTTCTTCAGCGCCCGCGCGCGTTCCCAGTCCTCCTCGGTGAGCGCGTCGAAGAGCGCGAGCCCGATCTCGGGTCGGAAGTTGCTCACGCCTGCGGAGAAGCCCTCGGCCCCCTCGACCCAGAAGGAGGGCGCGTGAGGTTCGGCGAGGCCGTCGACCCAGACCACGTCGTCGGCCCCGGCCTCGACGCCCGCCCCGAGTTTGACGGCGTCGGGGATCGCGTACTTGATCCCCACGAGCCCGTCGACCCGGGTGAGGTCGTCGAGGTAGCTCACCGACGGCTCGAAACCACGAACGTAGGGCACGAGCGGCGTCTCCGTGTTCGCCGCGAGCTTCTCGTAGTACCGGAGCAGCCCCTGCTCGTGGATGTAGGTGAAGTCCGGCGGCATCACCATCAGGGCGTCGACGCCGATCCGGTCGTACGCCTCGACCAGTTCGTGGGCTTCGGTGAGGTTGCCGCCGACACCGGCGAGCACGCAGGCCGAGGAGGGAAGCGCGTCGACGGCGGCCTCCGTCACGGCGATCCGTTCGTCCACCGAGAGGGTGTGGTACTCGCTGATGTTGGCCGCCGCGAGGAACACCCCGACCCCCGAATCGGAGAGGGATTCGACGTTCTCGGCTAGCTTCCCGTACTCGATCCCCTGGTCCGCGTCGAACGGTGTGAGCACGCCGGTCGCGACGCCGCGCAGGGACTCACGAACCTCGGTCGATGAGAGTGGCATACATCTACTCTTCACCGTAGAAAGCATAAAACCGTCGTTGGACGGCGATCGGTGCGTCGTTCCCGTGACGAGAACGCTTAGGCGAATTTGGTGTTGATCTCGATCACGTTGGTCGTGCGCGTGAGCGCCTCGACCAGCTCCCCCTCGATCCGGTCGGCCGTCATCCGGCTCACGGGGCCCGAGAGGCTGACGGCACCGAAGACCTCGCCCGCCGCGTCGGTGACGGGCATCGCCATACAGCACAGCCCCTCGATGTTCTCCTCGTCGTCGAGCGCGTAGCCCCGCTCGCGGATCCCGTCGAGGTGGTCGAAGAACGCCGAGCGGTCGGTGATGGTGTTGGTGGTCTTCGCGGGCGTCCCGTGGTCGTCGAGGATCGCGTCGACCCGCTCGTCGGCCATCCGGGCGAGCATGGTCTTGCCGAGCGAGGTCGAGTGCATGTACTCGCGTTTGCCCGCCGCCGACGCCGTCTGGACGTCGCTCTCGGCGTCGGCCTTGTAGACGTAGGTCACCCAGCCGTGTTCCTCGGTCGCGAACTGAGCTATCTCTCCGGTTTCGCTCGCGAGGTGCTGGAGCTCGTCGGCGATGACGTCGTAGTTGCCAACCAGTTCCTTCACTCGATTCGCCGTGTCGAGATAGCGGAGGCTGAGACGGTACTCGCCGCCGTCGTTCACCAC
The DNA here is from genome assembly GCF_003602035.1 of Halococcus sp. IIIV-5B. Taxonomy (NCBI): domain Archaea; kingdom Methanobacteriati; phylum Methanobacteriota; class Halobacteria; order Halobacteriales; family Halococcaceae; genus Halococcus; species Halococcus sp. IIIV-5B. Next base: position 12,898 of record NZ_QZWE01000043.1, read on the forward strand.
GTACTCGCACTCGTCGAGGGTGGTGAGATGGCGGTGGACCGCCCCCTTCGCCATCCCGACTTCGTCGGCGATCTCGGTGACGCCCGCCCGTCCGCGCGACTGGAGGATACCGAGGATCTCACAGGTGGTTCGAACCGCCTCGACCGTTCGCCGCGTTTGGTTCGACATATCCGTGGGTCGTGACGGACCCGTATAAACGTTGTTCTCGTCATGAGAACGGAGTGTCGGGTTCGACCCGAAACGACCGCCTCATCCCCGGCGTTCCGAACCGTCGTAACAGCCATACCGATGTGACGGACAGCACGAAGAATGGGATCGATCCCAGCGTCGGCGTTCCCGTCGGTCGTCACTCGTCGGCAGAGAGCCACGACCCCGCCTGGGGTTCGTCCTGGGCGGTGGGGACCTCGATCAGGGTCGGTCCGTCGCGGTCGAGGGCGTCCTCGACGGCGGCGGTCAGTTCCGCGGTGGTCTCGACGGTGGACGACGCCATGCCGAGCGACTCGGCGACTCCCGAGAACGAGGCCGGCGAGCCCGCCCAGGCGTACTCGTGGGCGGCGAGTTCGTACTCCCGGCCGGCCTCGGCGCTGATGATCGCGTAGTCGTTGTTGTTCGCTACCACGACGATCACGGGGATCTCCTCGGCGACCGCGGTGTGGAGTTCGTGGAGACACATGAACAGCCCGCCGTCGCCGATGAGCGAGACGACGGGTTTGTCGGGTTCGGCGACCTTCGCGCCGATCGCGGCGGGGAGCCCACAGCCCATCGAGGCCCACGAACCGTTGTGGACGTACTCGCGGTGGTCGTAGGTCTCGAAGGCCACCGCGGCCCAGAGCCGGAAGCCGCCCGAATCACCGGTCGCGACGGTGTTCCGGGGCAGCGCCTCCCGAAGGGTTCCGAGCACGCTCGCGGAGGTGAAGGGCGCTTCGTCGACCGAGGCGAGGTCAGCGAGCCGGTCGGCCTTCGCCGCACGAACCGCGCCCGCGCGCTCGGCACCTGACCGTTCGGGATCCTCAGTCTCGGGCTCCAGTTCGTCCACGAGTGCGGAGAGCGCCTTCTTCGCGTCGGCGAGCAGCGCGACCGAGGGCTCGTAGCCCGAGCCGAAGTCGCTCGCGTCCATCGTGACGTGGACGAGTTCGTCGGGGAGGTCGTACGACCAGTGCTGGGTGGTGACGGCGTCGAAGTCGGTACCGACCGCGAGCGCGGCGTCCGACTCCTCGAAACACCCGGCCAGCGCCGCGGTCGACCCGCTCGACATGATATCCGCGTAGAGGTCGTGGTCCTCGGGGATCACGCCCTTCGCTTTGTAGGTCGAGGCCACGGGCGCGTCGAGCGACTCCGCGACCGCCCGAAGTTCGTCGGTCGCCTCGGCGGCGCGAACCCCGTTGCCGCCGATCACGACGGGGTTCGCGGCCGAACGGAGGCGGTCGGCGACGTCCTCGATCGCCGCCGGGCTGACCCCCGGCGGGTCGGCCGGTTCGTGCGAGCCGACCTCGGCCTGCGGGGTCTCCATTCGTAAGAAATTCTTCGGGATCCCCACCCGAACCGGGCCCTTGGGATGGGTGGTGGCGACCTCGACGGCGCGTTCGACCTCGACGGCGACCGATTCGGGGGTCTCGACCAGCACGTTCTCCTTCACGAGGTTGTCGTAGGTGTCCGGCGGGGTCTCGTGGATGCCGCCCTTCCCCCGCACCTCGGGTTCGGTCTCGATCGAGAGGTGGACCATCGGGGTGCAGTCGTTGAGCGCGTTCCGGAGGCCGTTCGCGGCGTGGAGGTCGCCCGGTCCGGGGATCACGACGGTCGCAGCGGGCGTACCGGAAGCCTCGGCGTAGCCCCAGGCCTCGTGCGTGACGGCGGTCTCGTGACGGGCGCAGACGAACCGGAGGTCGTCCCGTCGGTCGACCACCTCGTTGAGCGGGAGCGTCTGGGTCCCCGGGACGCCGAAGAACGTGTCGACGCCACGCGCGAGCAGCCGGTCGACGAGTACCTCGCTGACGGTCATGTGCGCACGTTTTGTGGTACGGGAGTTAAACGTATTCATCACCCCGTTCACGAACCGTCGTCCCGTTCACGGTGTTCTCCACGGCCGAGGAAGGCGACCACCCGGTCGTTTCGGGCCCGGTCGCGCGCCGTCGGTACCGACCCATGACCACGCCACAGCGACAGGAGTCGCCAAAAACCTGGACCGGGATTTTTGATGTCTTCTGGCCGGTACGGTATCCAATCTCATCCGGTCGCACACGTCGTTCTTCCGTCCCGCAACCGATCTGGGACCTCTTCGTGTCCTCTTCGAACATCGTCGACGATTCGTCCTCAATCCGGGTTCGAAGTTCGGTTTCGATCGTGTCCCCGATCCGGGATCGGTAGTCGCAGGGCGCGACGGTTCGAGCCGGCCGAGCCGATCTCAATCAATTCAGTCTGGTGCCAGTCGTTTCCCGAGAATCGCTACCCCGTATCGAACGGTGTCGTCAGGGTCGTTTCGCCGAGTGCCGGCGGGTCGATGGCACGCGCGACGATTCGCGACACGGGAGGGGGTCGTCGGGTGTCTCGGGGTTACTATATACCTGCGCGCCGTCGTCGGCCGTACTCCATGACCACTAACGCTTCACCGAACGCGCGGCGGCGGCTCGCCCGCGAGTGCGTCACGGCGGGTATCGAGGCGGCCCACCCGGAGCGGGTGGTTCACGATGCCGTGACGCTCGACGGCGACACGCTCCGAATCCAGGAGACGACGTTCGACCTCGTGGACTACGACTCCGTGACGCTCCTCGGCGGCGGGAACGCCGCCTCGCAGGTCGCCGCCGCGGTCGAGGACGTGCTGGGCGAGCGGCTCGACGGGGGCATCGTGGTCACCGACGACCCCGCGGAGACCGACCGCGTCGACGTGCTGCGGGGGGACCATCCGGTCCCAAGCGAGCGCGGTGTCGAGGCCACCCGACGGCTGCTCGACGCCGCCGACGCCGCGGGCGAGGACGACCTGGTTCTCGCGGTCGTCACCGGCGGTGCGAGCGCGCTTCTCACCGCCCCCGCGGGCGAGCTCTCGCTCGACGACCTCCAGGCGACCACCGACGGGCTCCTCTCGAGCGGCGCACCGATCGGCGAGACCAACGCCGTCCGGAAGCATCTCTCGGACCTCAAGGGTGGACGGCTCGCCCGCCGGCTCGCCCCCGCACGGGTGGCGACGCTCGTCTTCAGCGACGTCGCCGGCGACGACCTCTCGGTCGTCGGGAGCGGCCCCGTCGTGCCGGATCCGTCGAGCGACGATGACGCACGCTCGGTGCTCGACGACTACGGGGTCGACGTGCCGAGCGCGGTCCGCGACCATCTGGAGCGGGGCGTCGATGGCGCGGACGACGACACCCCCGGAACCGACGACCCGGCCTTCGACCGGGTCGGTACCCACCTGCTCGCGACCAACCGGACGGCGGTCGACGCCGCAAGGGACGTCGCCGCCGACGCGGGCTACGAGCCGCTCGTGCTCTCGACGACCGTTGTCGGGGAGGCCCGCGAGGCCGCGAAGACCCACGTCGCGGTCGCCGAGGAAGCCCTGACGACCGGCGACCCGGTCGAGCCACCCTGTGTGGTGCTCTCCGGCGGGGAGTGTACCGTCACCGTCACGGGCGACGGGACCGGTGGACCGAACCTCGAGTTCGCGCTGTCGGCGGCGCTCGACCTCCCGCCCGGCGCGACGCTGTGTGCGGTCGACACCGACGGACGCGACGGCGCGACCGACGCGGCGGGTGCGGTCGTCGACGCCGAGACCGTCGCCGACCGTCGGGCCGCGGCGCGCGCGCTCCGCGACAACGACGCCTACCCCGTCCTCGAATCCCGCGACGCGCTCGTCGAGACCGGGGCGACGGGAACGAACGTCAACGACCTGCGGGTGCTCGTCGTCGGTTCGGAATAACCGTTCGCGCGGTCGATCCGACCGGGATGGGAAGGGCTATGTGTCGGGCCCCGTATCCGCCTGCATGGCAACGATGCGCTTTCGCGATCCAGCCGGTTCGATTCGCACGGGCACGCCGACCGACGACGGCGTCGAGTTCGGTGGCGAGCACTACGGCCTCGACGAGGTCGACGTCCTCGCGCCGTGTGACCCCTCGAAGATCGTCTGTGTCGGCCTCAACTACGAGGACCACGCCGAAGAGGAGGGCATGGACCTCCCCGACCGGCCGCTGCTCTTCTTGAAGCCGCCGAACGCGGTCTCGGGCCACGGTGACACCGTCACCCTCCCTGAAGGAAAGGAGAAAGTCGAACACGAGGCCGAGCTCGCCGTCGTGATCGGCGAGCAGTGCCGCAACGTCGCCGCCGAGGACGCCATGGACGTGGTGGCGGGCTTCACCTGCGCCGACGACGTCTCCAATCGCGACGACCAGCGCATCGAGCAGAACTGGGTTCGCGGCAAGGCCTTCGACAATTCCTGTCCGCTCGGACCTGTCCTCGCCGACCCCGAAGACGTTCCCGACGACGCCAGCGTCGAACTCCGGCTCAACGGCGAGACCGTCCAGTCCTCCTCACGCGCGGAGTTCGTCTTCTCGGTCCCCGAACTCATCGCGGAGATCACCCAGTACATGACCCTCGAAGAAGGCGACGTCATCATCACCGGCACGCCCGCCGGCGTCGGCGAACTCGAAGACGGCGACGAGGTCGAAGTCGAGGTCGAGGGCGTCGGCACCCTCGAACACACCGTCGCGCGATAGCCGGCACCGTTTCGAACGAACCCGGTGCGGACGGACGGTCGCTCGGACCGAGATGGATCGTCGTAGCTAGAGGTCATCGCGGGAGCGGCCGGTGTGCACGGACGAACTCGACCGCGAGCAGTGTCCGGCGGAGACGAACGGTCTCGTCGAGCCGCCGATACGTCAGCTATCATTCATGTTCTCGAATTAAATATTTTATGACTATTTCAAATATGTGGTGCTTGGGTGGAGGCTGGATCATCGATCGTCACACGCCTCCGTCGATCGGCGGGGCGGTGAACCCGAATCGGCGTATCGGCTTCCCGCGACCGGCCCTCCTCGACCCTATTCCGATTCGTGTCCCGTGACCTCGTAGCCGAGGTCGTTGACGGCCTGTTCGACGTAGCTGCCGGTCGTCGTGTCGTCGGTCGCGAACGCGACGACCCCCGTCTCGTGGTCGGCAGTGACGTCCGTGACGTCGTCGATGGCCTCGATCTCGTGTGTGAGAACGGCTTCGCAACCCCGGCAGGTCATCCCGTCGACGTGGATTCGGTGACGCACCATACCCACCGTACGTATCAACTCCACATATATGTTCGAGATTTTGTAGTTCGACGAACTGGTCCCGTGGACCGTTCCGCCGGTCGTCGACGTGGCCGGACCGAAGCCGAGTCTCACTCGATCGCCTCGCCGCAGTGGGGACACCGCGACGGCTCCGTGTCGTCGTGGATGAACCCCGAGGCGAGGATGCTCGCGGGGAGCGCGACCAGACCGGTGCCGAGCACGGCGACCAGCCCGCCGAGGAGCTTCCCGAGCGGCGTCACCGGGTAGACGTCGCCGTAACCGACCGTCGTGAGCGTGACGACGCCCCACCAGAGCGCCGCCGGAATGCTGGAGAACGCCTCGGGCTGGGCCTCGTGTTCGACGAAGTAGAGCAGGCTCGACGAGCAGACCACCAGTAGCGTCGTCCCGCCGAGCGCCACGACCAGGTCGTCGGTCTTGCGGCGCAACACGCGCTCGAACCGGGCGACCGAGTCGGTGTAGCGCACGAGCTTGGCCAGCCGGAAGAACCGGACCAGTCGAAACCCCCGGAGGAGACGGCCGTCGCCGCCGAACAGCGCGATCCCGACGTAGAACGGCGCGATCGCGAGGAGGTCGACGAGACACTCGGGGCGGGCCATGAAGCGGAGCCGGCCGAAGACCGGGTGGTCGTAGCCGTCGACGGCCGTCGCCGACCAGACCCGGAGGCCGTACTCGACGGTGAACACCCCGACCGAAACCGCGTTGAACCGGTAGAGGAGTCCTCGATACCGGTCAAATACCGGATCGACCGTTCCGAGCGCGACGGCAACGAGGTTCGCGACGATCAGCCCTGCGATGAAGACGTCGACTGCTCCCGCCACTCGACCGCCCTTCCCGACCGTCAGGAGCCGGTGAGTCGTGCGCTTGGCCGCCCGGTAGCCGGAGCCGATCCGAACCACTGGAGGCTACGGCCCGTGGTTGGCCTTGTGCTCGCGGTAGAGCACGCCGGTGAACAGCGCGAACGGCACCAGCCCGGCCACCGCCAGCCCCATCCCGACCACGAGGATAAGTGGGAGATTCGCGTGGATGATGAAGTAGCCGAGCACGCTGACGCCGGCCCCGATGAACGCGACGACGCTCCCCAGCGCGAGCCCGAAGCTCCACTTCCGAACCCCCCATTCGAGGTTCTCGGAGTTCCGGAGCATCTGGATCAGGACGGCGATCGGCGGGATCGTCAGCGCCACCAGCTGCAGGAGTTTGAGCGCGATGTTGGTGTTCATTGGCGGTGCTCCGTGGTCGTCGGTCGTGTGAAGTAGGTCGTCATTGGTCAGCGTTCGATGATGGTTCCGTCCGCCCCGACGGCGACGTCGGTCGTGCCGCAGGCGACGGCGAGCAGGTCGGCTTCGACCGGGGAATCGAGTCGACACCAGCCCCGGTCCGGGGTTCGTTCGTGGATCGTACCGCCCCCACCGACCGCGACCGCACCGTCGTCCGACCCCGCGGGCCGGGCGAGCCCGTGAACCGTCGCCTCGCCGACCGCGACGGGCGTCCAGTTCCGACACGGTCGGTCGTAGCGGTAGAGCCGCCCGTCGCCGCCGGCGACCAGCAGCGACCCGCCGGCGGCGGACAGGTCGAAGAAGTTCACCTCGGCGTTCTCGATCCCGATGCGATGCCAGCTCCCGTCGACGCGTTCGAGCACGGTGCCGCTCGTATCGGTCGCGTAGAGCGACGACCCGTCGGCGGCGAGCGCCGCGATCGTCGAGCCGCCGGCGGGCTTGGTGACGTCCCCGTACGAGGGACAGCCGTGGTCGTCGCACTCGATCGGGAGGACTTCACCCGAGCCGTTCGCGACCGAGAGGCGCTCCGTGTCGGTTCCGGCGACCGCGAGCGCCTCCCAGGTGCTGGTCTTCCCCATCGGGGCGCTGAAATCCTCCTTTCGACCGGTGTGGGTGTCGTAGCGCCCGAGCGCGCCGCTGTCGCCCGCGAACCAGACCCGTTTCCGGTCGACCGTGGCCGCGACGCAGGTGAGTCGGTTCCCCCGGGTCGCGGGGCCCGACTCGACGAGGGGGTACCAGCCCGACTCGTCGCGTGCGAGCACGAGGCCGCCCTCGCCAACCGCGACGGGGCCGGCGGCGGTCTCGGTGACGGCCAGTAGTGTTCTGTCGGTCGGGGACTCGACCGCCCGCCACTCCCCCCGGTCGGTCGTGGGATCGCTCACGACGGCCCTCCATCGAGGAGTACGGACCGGTCGACGGGGGTCACTGCGGTCCCCCGAACAGGATCGTGCCGAAGCCGGCGGCCACGACGAACGTCACTGCCCACGCGACCAGACCGACGCCGACCGCCGTCGGTGGGTTCGCCCCCGTTCGGTGGCCGACGACGCCGATCCACGCCGCGGGCGAGAGCAGCAGCCCGACGACCGGGATCCAGCCGAACAGGAGCGTGAGGAGCGCCGAGAGGGCCGCCCCGATCCCGGCGGTGGCGAACGCCGTTTGGATACCTGGTTTCGCACGGGTCGCGCCGAGCGGGACCCCGAGGTAGACCGCGACGCCGCCGACCCCGACGCCGACGACGAGGCTCACGATCGCGCCGAGGAGGCCGTTCATCCCCCGTCACGTCCGGTCCCCTCGGTTTCGAGCGCGAGGAGGCAGCACTCCCCCCACGCGGTGTGGGATTCGAGCCGGTCGCGCGCGGCCGGGCTCACCCGGTAGGCGTTCGTCCGGCCGTCGACCGGGCGCTTCTCGACGAGGCCGTCGTCCACGAGGTCGCGGAGGTTCTGGTAGAGACGGCCGTGGTTGATCGCCTCGCCGTAGGTCTCCCGGAGGTGCCGTTTGACGTCGGTGCCGCTCGGGTTCGACCCGTCGAGGCTGATCAGCACGAACAGGATGTCGCGCTGGAAGCCCGTGAGGTCGACGAGCGGCCGCGGGCCGTCCGGGGTGTCGAGCATCGATTCGTCGCCGGTGTCGCTGTAGTCGTTCACTGACATAGTGG
>NZ_QZWE01000044.1:0-18138 GCF_003602035.1 Halococcus sp. IIIV-5B
CATCCCGCCCATGCCGCCACCGCCGCCGTCGCCCTGCTCCATCCGCTTCATCATCCGCTGCATGTCGGCGTCGCCCATCCCCTGGAACTGTTTCAGGGTACGTTCCATCATCCGGTGTTGTTCGAGGAGCTCCCGAACGCGTTCTTCGGGCTGGCCACTCCCGCGGGCGATCCGGCGGGTCTGGCTCGCGCCCACCGAACGGGGATTTTCGAGCTCCGAATCCGTCATCGAGTCCATCACGACGTCGAAGCTCCGCATTCGGTCCTGGGTGACGTCCATCGCGTCGTCGGGGAGCTGGTCCTTCAGCCCGCCGCCGAGTCCGGGGATCATATCGAGGACCTGGTCCAGCGGTCCCATCTTGTTCATCGCGTCCATCTGGTGGCGCATATCCTTCAGGGTGAACTGGCCCTGGAGGATGTCCTCGGGGTCCCAGTCCTCCTCGTCGTCGGTGGTCTCCATCGCGCGCTCGACCCGCTCGGCGAGCTGCTTGAGGTCGCCCATCCCGAGCAGTCGGGAGATGAAACCATTGGGCTCGAACCGCTCGACGTCCTGTACCGTCTCGCCGGTCCCGAGAAACGCGATCGAGGAGTCGGTCTCGTTGACGGCGGTCAGCGCCCCGCCACCCTTCGCGGTCCCGTCGAGTTTGGTGATCACGACACCATCGATCCCGATGGCGTCCTCGAAGCGCCGGGCCTGGTCCTTCGCCCCCTGCCCGATCGCGGCGTCCATCACCAGCAAGCTCCGATCGGGCTCGACGACGTCGTCGATCGCGCGGATCTCGTCGATCAGGTCGTCTTCGAGCGCGTGCCGCCCCGCGGTATCGACGATCTTGACCTCGGCTTCGTCGGCGGCCGCGAGCCCTTCGCGGGCGATCTCGACCGGGTCGTCGCTGTCGGGGTCGCCGTAGAACGAGACCTCCGCGCGTTCGGCCATCTGCTTCGACTGGTCGTAGGCACCCGGCCGGAAGGTGTCGGTCTGGATGACGGCGGGCCGGAGCCCCTTCTTCGAGAACCACCACGCCATCTTCGCGGCGGTGGTGGTCTTCCCCGAGCCCTGGAGCCCCGCAAGCAGGATGGTCTGGGATTCGAGCGGGAGATCCGTGCTCTCCCCGACGAGGTCGACCATCTCCTCGTAGACGATCCGGAGGACGAAGTCCCGCGCTGTCGTGCCGCCGGGCGGCTCCTCGTTGAGCGCGCGGTCCTCGATCCGGTCGGAGAGGTCCATCACGAGGCTGATCTCGACGTCGGCTTGGATCAGCGAGCGCTGGATCTCCCGGACGACCTCCTCGACGTCGTCGGCGTCGAGGCGGGTCTTGCCCTGGAGTCGGTTGAGGGTTCCCCGGAGGGAACTCCCGAGGTCGTCGAGTACCATTTGCCACCACTACGCCGTGTGGTTCCTAAAGCCCTTCTGGACACCCACTTTTTTCCTCGTCGGGTGCGCTCGCTTCGCTCACGCACCACTCCTCGCAAAAACCTGGGCTAAAAAGGCTGCTCGCTCACTCCGTTCGCTCGCAGTACAACCACTACCAGCACTACCACCACCGCCCCGCACCGCACCGACCACACACCTCCCCACCCGACTCGCTTCGCTCGGACTCCGTCCTCACTCGCTCATCCCTCGCACAATGTCCGCGATCGGCTCTCACTGTCGTTCGGACCGATCGCGAGCGCGCGCCGACCGCTACAGCAACGCGTCGGCCTCTACAATCGTCGCGAACTCCTCGTTGAGGTGGGCGAGCGCGAGGCGGTGGCTCTGTTCGGCATCGTAGGTCGCGCCGTCGTAGCCGACCCGCTCGTGGGTCGCGGTCGCGTCGGCCACCACGACCACCCGGAATCCGAGGTTCGCGGCCATCCGGACGGTGGTCGAGACGCAGTGGTCGGTCGTGAGGCCCACGACCACGAGGGTGTCGTGGCCCGCCTCGCGAAGTCGGTCTTCGAGGTCGGTCCCGACGAACGCGCTGTTGACCGACTTCTCGACCACTGGCTCGCCAGCCTCGGGTTCGGCCACGGACTTGAACGCGTTCCCAGGTCTATCGGGCCGGAGCGGCGAGTCCGGCTCGGTCGAGCAGTGCCGGACGTGGATCACCGGGCGCTCGGACCGTCGCCACGCGGCGAGGAGGTCACTAATACGCTTCTCGCAGTCGGGGTTGTTCCGCTCGCCCCAGCCCGGTTCCTCGAACCCTTGCTGGACGTCGACCAGCAGGAGGACGGCGTCGTCGGGAAGCGTCTCGTGGCTCATGGTTTCGTGATGTCGAGCGGACAGACCTCGTGACTCTCGCCCTCGGCCTCCGGCAGGAGGTACTGCTTCCACTCGCGGTCGTCGGGATTCCCCCAGTCGCCGAGATCGGCGTGGGGACAGACCGCGTCGTACTCGTCGGCGCGCTCACGGATGACCTCGCGCGCCCGCCGGCCCGCCGCGGTGTCGCCGGTGATTCCCTCGAAGATCGCCCGCGGCTGGAAGGTGATCTCCAGCCCGTGCGGGTTGTGGCGACTCCGGCGCTCCTCGTAGAACGGCGCGCGCGCCGTCGGAAACATCGCCACTCCGCCGAAGCAGAACTCCCAGTGGGGGTCGTCGGGGTCGGCCGGGATCTCGTAGGGCCACGGCTCCGGGTCGGTGTCGTGGAGGTACTGCAGCACCCCCCAGAGTCGCTCGCCGTACGCCGCTTCGGTCAGCGAACGCTGGGGCGGCGCGAAGAAGACCACGAGCGAGACGCGTTCACCCAAGGAATCGAAGGTCTTCACGTACTCGTACAGCGTCTCCCGGAGGCCCGCGAGTGCGTCCTCGTCCGTCGTCGATTCACAGAACGCGTAGCGCGCCATCCCGGTCGCCTCGCTCTCGACCCCGAAGTAGCAGGGAAAGGGCGCGTCGGTGTCGAGCATCGTCGCTCGAAAGGTTTCGTACTGCTCGACCGCCCACGCGGGCAGTTCGTCGGCGTCGATCCGGTCCCGGAGGGTCGACTGGTCGAGATACCCGGTCGGGAGCGAACCGCTCATACAGTCGATTTCGTCGCTCGTACGCGTATGTCTTCCGATTCCGGCGACGAGAGTCGACCGTTCGGTCTCAGATCAGCCCGACGAGCCGAAGGACGACGGCGGTCGCACCAGCACCGAGGAGGAGAAGGAGGGCGTTCGCACCCCCGTTCGCGGCGGTCACGAGACCGAGCGAGTACCGTCGCGACGAAACCGGCCAGAACGGGGCGATCCCCATCGGCGTCAGCCAGTCCGCGAAGAGGTGGGCGAGGACGACCAACGCGCCGAGGAAACCACCGAAGCCCGCGAGGAGGCGTGGCCCGAACCCGACGAGTCGCGTCCCGAGAACCCAGCCGCCCGCGCCGCAAGCGAGCCCGAAGAGAACGGCGAACGCCAGCGTGTGGGTCGCGCCCCGGTGGGTGAGCAACCGGGTCCGCATATCGAGGTCGGGCACCATCGCGAACCAGACCACGACGACGAACCCCGCGACGGCCAGCGCGACCCGACCCGCAGAAAGGAGGAAGTAGCTGACCGGCGCGTAGCACAGCAACCCGACGCCGACGTGGCCCGGGCGGTACACCTCAGTCGTCGTCGCCGAGGAGTCGGTCGACGAGCACGTCGGGCTCGAATCGCTCGATGTCGTCGTAGCCCTGGCCGGTGCCCAGGAACAACACCGGCTTGCCGGTGACGTGGGCGATCGAGATCGCCGCTCCACCCTGCGAATCGGCGTCGGCCTTCGCGAGGATCGCGCCGTCGATCGTCGCGGCGTCGTCGAACTCCCGGGCGCGGTTGGTGGCGTCCTGGCCCGCGACGGCCTCGTCGACGAAGATCGTCATGTCCGGATCAACCACGCGGTCGATCTTCTCGAGCTGGGCCATCAGGTCGTTCGAGGTGTGGAGTCGACCCGCGGTGTCCCCGAGCACGACGTCGATGTCGTGGGCTTCGGCGTACTCGACGGCGTCGTAGAGCACCGCGGCCGGGTCCGAGCCCTGGTCGTGGGCGATGACCTTCTTCCCCAGGTTCTCGGCGTGTTCGGCCAACTGCTGGTTCGCGCCCGCCCGGTAGGTGTCGCCGTTCGCGAGCACGGTCGAGAGGCCGCGCTCCTCGAAGTAGCGTGCGAGCTTCGCGATCGAGGTCGTCTTCCCGACCCCGTTGACCCCCGTGAACACGATCGTCACGGGTTTGTCGGCCTCGGCGATCCGCTGGTCGAAGTCGAACTGCCCGACGCTGATGACTTCTCGAAGGGACTCGGCGAGCGCCTCCTCGACCACCGTGCCCGTACCCTTGACCTGGGCGCGCGTCGCGCCGGTGAGCTCCTCGCGGAGCCGGTCGAGGATCGCCTCCGTCACCGTCATCTCGACGTCGCTCTCGAGCAGCGCCATCTCCAGCTCGAACAGCGGTCCTTCGAGTTCGGCGGCCTCGATCAGCGACTGGCCGGTGGCGAACAGCTTCGCGCGCGTCCCGAACCCGAGGTTCTCGTTCTCCGATTCCTCCTCGTCCGGAACCGTCGTCGGCCGGTTCAGCCGGGTCCGCCGACGCTCGGGCTGGTCGTCGTCCGCCTCGGCGTCCGTCGTCTCCGCCGCTTCCGTCGCTGGCGTCTCCTCGACCGGTTCGGCTGCAGCGGCGTCCGACTCGTTCGTCTCCACGGCGGGCGCGGTCGGCTCGTCGACCGACGCTTCTATGGACTCGGCGGGGTCGTCGGTCGACTCCGAGTCCGTCGAGTCGCCGGAATCGACGGATCCAGCAGGGTCGTCGAGGCTAGAGGATTCCGAAGGGTCGGTGTCCGTATCCGCCCCGAGCGGCGACGGCTCGTCCTCGGCTGCCTCCGGTTCGGCCCCATCGAGCGTGGGTTCGTTCTCGACCGACGGTTCGGGTTCGGGAGCCGCCTCCGATTCGGTGGTCGTCGTTTCGGACTCCACGACCGTTTCGTCGGGTTCGGCCGCGGCTGCCGTTTCGTCGGTCTCGTCGGCCTCCGCCGCCGCGTCGTCGATCTCCTCCTCGGCGTCGTCCCGGAAGCTGCTGAGCCGGTCCTTGAGTCCGTCGAACATCGCCTATTCGTCGTCCGATTCCCCGCCCAGGCCACCCATCTGTCCCTGGAGCTGTTGCATCTGCTGTTGTTGGAGCTGCTGGGCCTGCTGTTCGAGCTGGTCGCGCTCGGACTCGACCTCCTCGATCTCCGCTTCGACCTCCGCGATCCGGTCGTCGAGCGCCTCGCGTTTGCGTTCGAGGGTCTCGACCGCACCCGCCTCGTCCTGCTCGGCCGCGTAGCCGCCGCCGAGGCTCACGACCGTCTCGTCGAGGTCCTGGATCTCGGCACGGACGTAGGCGTCGCCGCCGAGCGGGACCTGCACCGTCGAGCCGCTTTCGAGCGCGTCGAGCGCCTCGGTGGCCTCGTCGATCTCCGATTGTTCGTCACGGAAGCCCTCGATCTCGGCCTCCATCGCCTCCTTTTGCTGTTCGAGCACGTCGAGCTCCTGGGAGAGCTGTTCGAGCTGACCGCCACCGCCGCCACCACCGAGGCTCATCGGCCGCCCTCCGTGGCGCGTGCTTCGACTCCGGTCCCGAACGTAGCAACGAACGTATCCATACCCGGGGCTGGGTGAGCACGTCGGAAGAACCTTGTCCTCTCGTCGGACGACGGTCGAGCCGTCGGGACTCGCGCGGTCTCAGCCGTCGATGTAGCCGAGCGCGTCCTCGATCCGGCCGAGCTCGGGCCCCGTGCTGTCCCGCCCGACGACGTAGCCGTTCTCGTTGGCGAGCAGTCCCGACCCGACGAGCGGTGCACCGTAGTTGACGGTGCCGATATCCGCGGGCACGTCGAGCAGTTCTTCGAGGTAGTCGAGTTCCTCGTCCGTAGAATTAGGGTGACAGAGGACACCTCGGTCGGTGGCGACCGCCGCGGTGCCCACCGTCCGCACGTCCGCGAGCGCGCCGCGCTCGGCCGGGACCCCGAGGTGTTCCTCCACAGTCTGAACGGCCTCGTCCGGGAGGTCGGGGTGGAGGTAGGCCCCCGAATCGTTGACCAGCACGACGTTGCCGGCGGCGTTGATCCGACCGGGGAGCGTCGCGACGGGGAGGTCGGTCGCGTCGGCGATCCGCTCGCGCTCGGCGTCGGTGATGCGTTCGCTCGCGAGCAGTCCGTTCGAGTTGCCGGTGACGAGCGCGCCGACGGTCCCGGAGCCGGCGACGGTGGTCTTTACTGGCGAGACGCCGAGCTCGTCGGCGAGTTCCGCAGCGAAGTCGTCGTCCGCGTCGGGTCTGACGAGGAGGCAGTCGTCGGTGGCGCTCGCGAAGACCCCGACGTACGCCGAACCGGAAAAGGCCGCGCGGAGCACGTTATTCCGCGTGTTCTGCTTCGACGACCCGCTCGCCTTCCTCCTCGAATCGAGCCGCGCGCACCCGGAGCTTGCTCGGGGGCTTCTTCCGGCCGCGCGACCAGACCGCCTCGTTGATCGAGGGGTCGAGGCGCACGGCGTCGGGGTCGGCCTTGAAGTGCTGGGCGAGGTGGTCGCGGATCAGCGTCATGGCGCGGTCGGCACCCTCGTGTTTGGGCCCGGCCTTGACCTTGCGGAGCGGCACCGTCACGACGCGCTCCTCGAAGTCGTCGGCGCTCATTCGTCGGTGTCCGAGCGCCGCCAGTTGCGTCGCTTCGGGTTGCGCATCGTGTCGCGGTCGGTCTTCATGATGACCCACGCCGGCACGCGACTGTTCTGCCGCTCGAGTTTGCCGAGGCGCTTCTTCTTCGCCTTGGACTTCTTGCTCATGGTGGCAGTCCTATCCCGCCTCGGCTTATATCTTTGTCCTTTTGGTTGCTTCTCACCGACGCGGCTCGCCTCAGACGACCGCCAGCGGGAGCATGACGAGCACGCCGACGGCCAGCCCGAACGCCAGTTCCCGACGGCCGCCGCCCGGCAGTCCTGCCCCTATCTCGCGGGCTTCGGGGATGAAGTCCGCGAGCACGAGGTAGACCATCGCGCCGGCGGCGAAACCGAACCCGACCGCGAGGAGGTCGCGCGCGATCCGGACGAAGTAGAAGGCGACCACCGCGCCGATGGGTTGGGGGAGGCTCGAAAACACCGCCCACCACACCATCCGGGGGTTCGAGACGCCCATCGACCGGAGCGGTATCGAGACCGCGACGCCCTCCGGCACGTTGTGGATCGAGATGGCGACGGTCATGAACACCGCGAGCACCGGCACCGTGAGCCCGAAGAGCGAGATCCCGGTCCCGAGGTCGAGGTCGGCGAACGAGACGCCGACCGCGACCCCCTCCGGAAAACTGTGGACCGTGAGCACCCCGAGGATGAGCAGGAGTTTCCGATAGTCGGCCTCCTCGTAGTGACGCGGGTGGACCTCGATGTCCGAGAGCACGCGCTGGCTCACGACCACGAGCGCCACCCCCGCAAGGAGCCCGAGCGCGAGTTCGGCGGGCGTGCCCTGCGCGAGCCCCTCGAAGACCAGCCCGAACGTCGACGCCGAGACCATGATCCCCGAGGCGAGCCCCCAGAGCACGACGTTGGTCCGGTCGCTCACGTCGTCGACGAAGAAGAACGGCACCGCGCCGAGACCCGTCGCGAGCGCGGTGAGGAGCCCCGCGACGAAGACCAGGGTGAGCCCCGCCAGGAGGTCCGGTTCCATACCGACGGGAGGAGACCGAGACACATATCAACCACCTTTCAGATTTAGGCGACCCTCAACCGTGCTCCCACTTCGATTGGGCCCGAATCCGAGCGCTCGTGTCTACAGCTCGAACCGCTCGACGGTGGTGTACTCGGGACCATCGTCGGTGAGTACGCTCTCGGTAAGACGGATGGAATCGACCTCGCGGGCCCCGACGGTCGGGTCGGTCTCGCGGAGCGCGCGCTGCACCCGTTCCTTCCCGCCGGCGTGGTCCATTCGAGCTATCGTCGCGTGCGGCGTGAACGCGTGGTCGGCGGGGTCGAAGCCGAGTGCCACCGTCTGCCGTTCGATAGCCTCGTGGAGCTGTGTGAGGTCGTCGCCACCCGTACGGACGCCGACCCAGACCACCCGGATGTACTCGGCGCTCGGAAACGCGCCGAGCCCGCCGAACTCGGTCGTGAACGGGTCGACGTCGCTCTCCTCGATCGCGGTTTCGAGGGCGCCGACGAGGTCCGAAACGCGCGATCCGTCGACCTCGCCGAGGAACTTCAGCGTGACGTGAACGCGGTCGGGGTCCGTGAGGCGGATCCCGCCCGCGTCCGCGAGGGGTTCCTGTACGGTGGCGATCCCGTCTTCGAGGCCGCCGAGACCAACGCTGACGAAGAGCCGCATGGAGTACGTAACAGGCCGCAGGCCTTAATCGGGGTCATCCCGTAGGCCGGGCCATGACTGACCCTGACGACGAACGAGAGGGTGGTTCGCACCCGTTCTCGGAAGGTGAGGGCTTTTCCGACCCCGAGGGGTTCGACCTCGACCCGCCCGAACTCGCGGTCGACCCGAGCGAGGTCGACCCGGTGGACTCGCGGGTGCTCTCGGACCTGCTCGACGAGCGCCAGATCGGCGGCGACGTCGACGTCGAGGAACTCATCGACGTCGGCCTGAGCTACATCGAGATCAACCGGTACGAACAGGCCACCGAGACCTTCGAGCGTGCCGCACGGTTCGCCGAGGACGACCACCTCGAACAGGAGGCGTGGGTCAACAAGGGCGCGGCCCACGCCGAGCTGGAGGAGTACGACGCCGCCATCGGGGCCTACCAGGAGGCGCTCTCGCTCGACGCCGACTCCGAGCACGCCGCGAGCGCCGAGACAAACCTGGCCTACGCGCTCTGGGAGAGTGGTCAGACGGAACAGGCGCTCGACCACGCCGAGCGGGCGGTCGAGCGCGACCACCGCTTCGCCCAGGGCTGGTACAACCGGGGCTTCTTCCTGCTCGAACGCGGGCTCGCCGAGGAGGCGCTCAACAACTTCGACAACGCGCTCCGGCTGGGTTTCCGAAACGCCGAGGTGCTTGAGGAGAAGGCGCGTGCCTTGGAGGAGACCGGTCAGGACGACCGCGCGGAGGAGGTGGCCGAGGAGGCCCGCGAGCTTCGCGAACAGGCCGAGGAGGAACTCGTCCGTGATCGTCAACGAGCGCGAAACGCCTGAGGGACGACTCGTCTCGGTGTGTGACGAGGCCGTCCTCGGCGAGACCTTCGACAACGACGGCGTGCCGTTCGAGGTGACCGAGGAGTTCTACGACGGCGAGCCCGCCGACGAGGACCGGGTGGTGGCGAGTCTCGCACGTGCCCGCGTGGCGAACATCGTCGGAGCCGAGTCGGTGGACCTCGCGGTCGAGCACGGCTTCGTCGAGGAGGGGAACGTCCTCGACCTCGGCGGGACGGCCCACGCCCAGCTGTTGCGGCTCGGGTAGCTACTCGCCGACGAGCGCACCGAACTCCTCTATCGGAACGCCCTCCATCGTGTCCATGTCGAGCCCGTGGCGGGCGGCGGCCGTCGAGACCTCGAAGACGGTCTCGCGGTCCGGGGCTTCGAAGACCACGAGGAAGTCGTAGCGCCCGAGGAGGGCGTAGGTGTCCGCGAGTTCGGCGTCGACGTCCTCCAGTTCGAGACTGATGTCACCCCAGAGCGAGGCGAGCTCCTGGAGGTTCTGGAACTCCGCGTCGACCGCTTCGACGAGCGCGACCCACGTCTGCATACCCTCGGTTTCGAGGCGACGCCGAAAAGGGATTCCGGCCGTTCGCCGAGCGGTGGTTCCGTGTCGCGAGCGCTTGTGAATGCCGGCTCAGCCCTTATCCGTCGACCGGCGCGTGTACGGACATGAGCTACTCGACGACCATCGGCTGGTCGCTGTTCACCTCCGGTGTAGTGACGCTGTTGCTCAAGGTCGCCCCCTACGATTCGCTCTACTGGGGGATCGGACTGCTCGTGGTCGGGCTCGTCGTGATGTCCCGACGGGTGCTCTGAGCACGTCGAACCGACCGAAGGAATGTTCCGCCTCGGGAGCGTAACGGGGCCGATGAGTACGCAAACCGAGGAATCGCTCGACGTCGAACGGCTTCGAAGCGAGTTCCCGATCCTCGAACGCGAGGTCGGCGACGGCCAGCGCGTGGTCTACCTCGACAACGCCGCCACGAGCCAGACCCCCGACCGGGTGGTCGACGCGATGAGCGACTACTACCGGGGGACGAACGCCAACGTCCATCGCGGGATCCATCACTTGAGTCAGGAGTCCTCGGTGGCCTATGAGGAGGCCCACGACCGGCTCGCCGAGTTCGTCGGGGCCTCGGGCGGGCGCTCGGAGATGGTCTTCACGAAGAACACCACCGAGGGGCTGAACCTCGTGGCCTTCGCGTGGGGCCTGCGCGAACTCGGCCCCGGCGACGAGGTGGTGCTCTCGGAGATGGAACACCACTCCGCGCTGGTGACCTGGCAACAGATCGCCGAGCGCACCGGAGCCGACGTGAAGTTCATCGGTATCGACGACGCGGGTCGGCTCGACATGGACCACGCGAAGGAGCTGATCACTGACGACACCGAGATGGTCTCGGTGACGCACGTCTCGAACACCCTCGGGACGATCAACCCCATCGCCGACCTCGCCAAGGTCGCCCACGACCACGGTAGTTTCATCTTCGTCGACGGCGCGCAGGCCGTGCCACACCAGCGGGTCGACGTCGAGGCGCTCGACGTGGATTTCTACGCCTTCTCGGGGCACAAGATGTGTGGACCAACGGGCATCGGCGGGCTCTACGGCAAGGAGGACCTGCTGGCGGCGATGGAGCCGTTCATGTACGGCGGCGGGATGGTGCGGAAGGTCGCCTTCGACCGGACGACGTGGGCCGAGGTCCCTGAAAAATTCGAGGCGGGCACGCCCCCCATCGCGGAGGCCATCGGGTTCGCCGAGGCCGCCGACTACCTCGACGATGTCGGGCTCGAACGGATCGACCGCCACGAACGCGAGCTCGTGGAGTACGCAATGGACCGGATGGACGAATCCGACGACATCGAGGTCTACGGCCCGCCCGCCGACGAACGCGCCGGCCTCGTCTCGTTCAATCTGGAGGGGGTCCACGCCCACGACCTCGCGAGCATCATGAACGACCACGCGGTGGCGATCCGGCCGGGCGACCACTGCACCCAGCCGCTCCACGACGTGCTCGGGACGGCGGCCTCGGCGCGCGCGTCGTTCTACCTCTACAACACGGAGGCGGAGGTCGACGAGCTCATCGCGGCCATCGACGACGCGCGGCAGCTGTTCGGCTGAATCCCCGGAATCCTTTTGCGTCGGACAGGCCTACTCGGGTTCACTATGAGCATGGGTTCGGACATGTATCGCCAGCAGATACTCGATCACTACAAGAACCCGCGGAACTACGGCGAGCTCGACGAGCCGACCTTCTCACACATCGGCGAGAACCCGATGTGTGGCGACGAGATCGCGGTGGACATCGAGCTCGACGACGAGGGCGAGACCATCGAGCGGGCGGCGTTCCGCGGGGACGGCTGTGCGATCAGCCAGGCCAGCGCGAGCATGCTCACGAGCGAACTCCAGGGGATGACCCTCGACGAGCTCGACGAGCTGGACCGCGACGACGTGATCGACCTCCTGGGTGTGGACATCAGTCCGATGCGAGTGAAGTGTGCGGTGCTCGTGGAGATGGTGGCCCAGGACGGCGCGGCGATCTACCGTGGCGAGAAGACCAGCATCGAGAAGACCAAAACCGAATAGCTGTTTTTTCGAGGAATACGTGCCCGCTCTGCGGCCAGCGGGCGCGGTGCGGCCGCGGGTGCGGGGCGGCCGGCGGCTGTGGTGCGGCCGCGATGTGGTTGTGGGCCTGATGTCTCGGCGAGCGGGAGCGAGCCGAGGCGCAGGAGAGCGGTGCTCTCCTGGTGGATGAAGGGCGAGGACGCTTCGCGTCCGAGGGCTTCGGCGGTGCGGTGCTGTGCGGTTGCGGAGGGAGTAGTTCGTTGTACCGCGAGCGACCGGAGGGAGCGAGCGGGCCGAGGAACCCCCGCAGGGGGTGACGACGGCTTTTGATCCACATTTTGCCAGGGAGCGAACGAAGTGAGCGACCGCAGCAAAAGGTGGGGATGTAAGAGGTGGGGTTCAGTCGTCGTCGGTCGGCGACGGCGTGCGGCCGGCGGGCGAGAGGCCTGATTCGTCGGCCTCGCCGAAACCCGCGCTCAGCACGCGCGTGAGGGCGTCCTCGACGCGTTCGTCGGTCTCCTCGTACTGGTCGGGGGTGACCTCGATGACGAAGCCGGTGGTGATGTTGGGGGCGGTGGGTAAAAAGAGAATGTCGCGGCCGTCGTCGGTCCGGGTGCCGGTTTTGAACGCCGTCATCCGGAGGCCCTCCCAGGTCTCGAGTTTGACCGGGGCTTGGAGGTCGCCGGTGCCGGTGACGGCGGTTTCGACCCCCATCTTCGAGGCGTTGTAGACCACCCGGAGACCCGGCACCCGGTTCATCACGCCGTCGATGGCCTCCTCGACGAGGGGGCCGCTCGCGGTGCGCATCAGGTAGCCGATGGCGAGCACGAGCGCCGCGAACACCAGCAAAGTGAGCGGGACCCGGACCCACGAGGGTTCGATGGTCTCGATGAGCGGGAGCCCGGCGATCGTCCGGTAGATGAAAGCGAGAACGTAGAGCGTGACGATGATCGGGACGAGCACGACCAGGCCGCTCGTGGCGTCACGGCGCAGGGAAGTCATTCGGTCGAAGATACGCGGGAAGCGTTATCAGCGCTTCCCCTATCGACCGACCAGCGCACGGAGGGCGAACGTGAGGTTCTCGCGGCGCTCCATCACCCGGCGCGAGAAGTACGAGAACCACTTGCCGCCGTAGGGGACGTACTGCCAGACGTCGTAGCGGTCGGCGAGGTCGTACTGGACCTCGTTTCTGACCCCCATCAGCATCTGGATCTCGAAGTCGGTGCCGTACTCCTCGTGGCGGTCGACGGCGTGTTTCACCATCGCGGCGTCGTGACTCGCGACCGCGATGCCGTCGTCGAAGCGCTCGAACATGACGTCGAGACACTCGCGGTAGGCGTCGTTGACCTGCGCACGCCCCCGGTGAGCGAGGTGGCCGGGTTCGTCGTAAGCCCCCTTCACCAGCCGGACTTTGCCGGGGGAGTCGGCGAGCCGACGGAGGTCCTCGGGGGTGCGCTTGAGGTTGGCCTGGACGCAGACCCCGACCTGCTTGTACTCGTCCGCGTGGTGGGTGTAGGCGTCGAGCGTGGGGTCGGTCGTGGAGTGGTCCTCCATATCGAGCCAGACGAACGTCCCGCTCTCCTCCGCGTGGTCGACGATCTGCTCGAAGTTGTCGCGAAAGCAGTCCTCGGAGACGTCGAGCCCGATCTGTGAGGGTTTGACCGAGATACACGCGCCGACGTCGGCGGCGGCGATCGCGTCGAGGAGCGAGCGGTAGGCGTCGCGGTCGGCGGCCGCGGGTTCGGGCGCGGTGTAGTGCTCGCCGAGGAGGTTGCAGATGCTTCGGACCCCGTGGGTTTCGAGCTCGCGGGCGTGGTCGACGACCGCCTCGTGGGTCTCGCCGGCGACGAACCGGTTCGCGATCGGTGGGATCATGCCTGCAAATTTTGCCAAAGCGCCAAAGGCGTATCGTTCCCCGGACCACGGGAATTAAAGTCCCGCGCGGCGACTCGAAGCCGTGAGCTTCGTCGAGACCATCGTCGTCGCCGTCTGGGCTATGGGGCCGGCCTACGTCCCGAACAACGCCGCGGTCCTCGCCGGCGGCGGCCGACCGATCGACGGCGGCCGAACCCTCGGTGGGGCCCGACTCCTCGGCGACGGCAAGACCTGGCGGGGTACCGCCATCGGCACCCTCGCCGGCGCGGCGGTCGCGCTCGTCCTCAACGCCCTCGCGCCGACGGTCACGGCCGCGACCGCCCTCTCGGTGCCGACGTTTCCGCCGCTCGTGATGGTCGCGCTCCCGTTCGGCGCGATGGTCGGCGACATCGCCGCCTCGGGGCTCAAACGCCGGACGGGTCGCGAGCGCGGGGCGGCCTTTCCCGGCCTCGACCAGTACGACTTCGTGGTCGGCAGCCTCGTGTTCGCCGCGCTCGCCGCGCTCGATTGGTTCGCGGCGACGTTCACCCCGCCGGTGCTCGTCGTCGTGCTCGTCCTCACCCCGCTGCTCCACCTCGGCACCAACTTCATCGCCTACCGTGCCGGACTCAAGAGCGAACCCTGGTGAGGGAACGCCTCGCGTCGGTCGCGAAACGACGTCATCGGCGGCTCCCTACACTTCTCGTCCTCCGAGGCGAACAACTGAACCATCGTTGAGACACGTTTAGAAAAATATATGTCTAGTGTATCCGTTCGTACTGATAGCCAGTTAAACCACGAGCGGTTTTTGCTGGACCAACGCGGCTGTTCGGATGAATCAGCCGCTGTAGAGGAAAACAATGAGCAACGAAGCAGCATTTCAGTTCGATGGCACCGGATCCGACGACGAATCGACCGAACCGACGACGTTCTTCACCCGCCGACACCTGATGAAGGGGACGGCTGGGGCGATCGGTGTGGCCGCACTCGCCGGACTCGGGCTCTGGTACGGAACCCAGCCCTCGCTCGCGGCGAGCACCTTCGAGGAGAACGGTGAGGGCGTCGTTCCCGTGACGACCAACGCCGGCGAGGTGACAGACGTCACCGTCGCCCCGGTGTTCGCCCTCGACTGGGCCGACTTCGGTGGCGGTGTCTCCGGCTTCGACTTCGACCTCGTGGCCGACGTCGGCGGCGCGACTCACACCGTCTACTCCGAGACGGGCGTCGTGGACGCGAGCGCAAGCGCCATCAGCTTGTTCGACGCCGACGACATGAGCAACTACGACGGGACGGCGACCGTGACGTGTGCGCCGCTCTCGATCATCGACGGCACGGACATCACGACCAGCGATTTCCCGACGAACGTCGCGCAGGGCGCCTCCCAGAGCCAGGACGTCACGCTGCGGCTCACCTCGTCCGGGACGACGAACATCGGCGGGACGTCCGTCGACGCGGCCGAGGCCACCATCTCGTTCACCGTCGAGGTCACGAACCCCGACGGCACCGTCACCGCGGAGATAACCTCCTCGAACGCCGAGGCGAGCGCCGCCGACGACGAAGGAACCACCACGGTCTAACGTCCGCGACTTCGTCCCATTCCCATGAGTCGATTCTCGTATCTCCTTCGCCTGTCAGGATTCGTCGGGTTAGCCGTCGGGTTCGTCGTCGAGTCCTACACCGCACTCCTCCGCGACCCGATCCTCTACGGTGGTGCGCAGTCGGTCCCCGGCTGGCTCGGTGCGATCCCGACCGCGCTGTTGGTCGGGTCGCTCGCGGTGCTGTTCTACGGAATGGTGCTCGACGAGGTGTTCGAGGGCTGGGTCGACCTCCTGGCGATCTGCGCGGTCGGCGGTCAGTGGGCGGTGCCGTTCGGGACCTATCTGGTCACGACGACCGGCCCGGGGAGTCCCGCCGGGCTGCTCGTCGTGGTGGGGTACGTGTTCCAGGCGCTCGCCGCGCTCGCCGTCGCCATCACCTACCTCCGGCGCGGCCGAACGCGGTCGTCGTGAGCCGAACCGTACTGTACGTACTCGTCGGGGGTAGTGAGAAACTGCGGTCGAAAAAGTTCCCGTAGTTCAGGCGTAGCGTTCGAGTTCCGGCCGGTCGAGCTCTTCGAGCACGTCGCCCGCGGTCTCGTCGAGGAGGCTTCGGCCCTCGGCGGTGACGCGTCGACCCTCGCCCTCGGCGGTCTCGACGTAGCCGGCCTCTTCGAGCTGCTGGAGGATGGTTCGGATGATCTTGCCGCTCCCCTCGGTCGCCCGGGCGGGTGCGACCTGATATCGGTTCGAACCGCCCTTCGAGCCGCCGTAGGCGGTGGTGAGTCGGTCGACGCCGACCTCGCCGTCGACCGCGACCCGACGGAGGAGGCTCGCGGCGCGGGTCGCCCAGAAGTCGTCCTGTTCGGGCGGGAGCTCGCGGCCCGTGCCGGTCTTCGTGAAGCGCGCCCAGTCGGGCTGTTCGACCTCGTCCGCGAGCCGGTCGGCGAGCGCCTCGATCAGCGCGTCCGCCGGAACGTCGTAGAGAGTTGCCATACATACGAAACGCTCATCCGGCGGTTTAAACGCGTCGTTACCCGCTCGTGAGCCCCTCCGGTCCCGACGCGGCTACTCGCGAACGCCGTCGGGGGTCGGGTCGTCGCCGTTCGTGGGTCGCGTGTCGCTCCCGTGGACGAGGCGATCGGTCTCGGGGTCGACCTTCCACTCGCCGAGCTCCTTCGGGTCGACGTGGACGAAGACGTCGTCGACCGCGTCGAGCGCCCGGATCGACTCCACGACCGCGCTCTCGATGTCGTGGGCCTCCGAGAGGGTGCGGTCGCCCTCGACCTCGATGTGGAGGCTGACGTCGATCTCCGGGCCGACGTAGTGGGCGATGACGTCGTGGGCCCCCTCGACGTCGGGGTGAGCGAGCGCGCGCCGGATGATCGTACTCTGGAGTTCGTCCGAGGGTGCACCGCCGATGAGGTACGGGACGTTGTCCCGGACGACCTCGACGCCGGTGAGGAGGATCCCCACCGAGACCACGGCGGCGGCGACCGGGTCGAGGATCGGGAACCCGAACCGCGCCCCGAGGACCCCGACGAACGCCGCGCTCGCGGTGAGGATGTCGTTACGGTTGTCGAGCGCGGTCGCGGTCAGCGCGGGCGAGTCGTGGGTTCGGCCCGCCGCGAGGCAGTACCGGTAGAGCCCGAACTTGACGAGTGCGGCGGCGGCGAGCACTACGAGCGCGGCGGGGCTCTCGGTAGCCGTGACGCCACCCGAAACGATGGCCGTCACCGAATCCCAGAGGATCGTGCCGCCGGTGAGGAAGATCGCGAGCGCGATCGCGAGCGCGACGAACGGCTCGATCCGCTCGTGGCCGTGGGGATGCTGGCTGTCGGGTGGCTGGGTGGTGAGGTAGAGCCCGGCGAGCACGACGGTGGCGTAGGCGGCGTCGATCAGGCTGTTGACGGCCTCGGAGCCGACCGCGAGGCTCCCGGTGTCGAGCCAGACCCAGCCCTTCGCGGCGGCGAGGACGACGTTCGCCCCCAGCACCACCAGCCCGATCCGCCTGACCGCCGCCGCACGCTCCATACCCGAAACTCGGCGAGCGCGAACCAAAGCCGCTTCGACTGTCCGAGAACGTGTCAGGGCGTCTCGGTCTCGACGACG
The DNA here is from genome assembly GCF_003602035.1 of Halococcus sp. IIIV-5B. Lineage (NCBI taxonomy): Archaea > Methanobacteriati > Methanobacteriota > Halobacteria > Halobacteriales > Halococcaceae > Halococcus > Halococcus sp. IIIV-5B. Next base: position 17,141 of record NZ_QZWE01000044.1, read on the forward strand.
ACCGCCTCGTCCGTTCCCCGGTCGGTCGTCCCGTCCTGATCCGCGAAAGCCGCCCGGAGGTGGTCGTAGGTGTCGTTGATCGCTTCGACGATGACCTTCGTGTCGCTCGTCACCGGCATGAAGTTGGTGTCGCCCGCCCACCGCGGGACGACGTGGGTGTGACAGTGGTCGCCGATCGACCCGCCGGCGGCATCCCCGAGGTTCATCCCGGTGTTCAGCCCGTCGGGGTCGAGCCCCGCTTCGACCGCGCGGATCGTCCGCTGGACCAATCGCGAGTGGTCGAGGAGTTCGGCCTCGTCGAGGGCTGCGTAGTCGCCGGTGTGGCGGTAGGGGATCACCATCGCGTGCCCCGGGTTGTAGGGTGCGTTGTTGAGGAGACAGAACGCGTGCTCGCTCCGGGCGACGACCCGCGCCTCGCGGTCGTCGTCGCGCTCCGGGAGTTCACAGAACGCACAGCCCGCGGACTCCTCCTCGCGTTCGACCCACTCGATGCGCCACGGCGCGAACACCTGGTCCATGCGTGGCGTACTCCCTCCCCCCGTTTAGTCGCTCGTTTCCCGCCGGACGGTTTCACACATAAATGCTTTTTGGCCGTTCACGACCGTTTCATCGTTCTTCGGTGGAACGGTACACCACGGAGACCGTTTCAAACGACCGATATCGGCCGCCTTCGGCGATGGGGCCGGCTGAACGGTCTGAACGACGCATAACGGTATCGGGTTTTTATACCTTTGACTCACCCAGAGGGCATTGATGTCGATCACGAATCAGTCTGCAGACGCCCTCACCGAATCCTGCGACGACTGCGGACGCGACACGCCACATACCGTCTCGATAGAACTCCGGACCGAGAGCAAGAAACGCGAGAACCGCGAGTTCTCCCGCGAACCCTACCGGATAACCGAGTGTATGGTCTGTGGTTCCGAGACCGCCCTGCGGATGAACAACGCCTGAACTCGCTTTCCGTGACCCCCCGTCCCCGTCGGTAGCCTCGTCAT
>NZ_QZWE01000045.1:0-17889 GCF_003602035.1 Halococcus sp. IIIV-5B
GGTGGGCGCGCGATAGAGCGACATCACGAGCCCGAAATCCAGGAACTTCTCGCCGTCGGGCGTGATCCCCGGGTCGACGCCGCGGACCGCGATCACGACCAGGTAGACGAGGGTGAACACCACGAGGACCTCGGCGGCCGCCCGGCGGTCGACCTCGACGCCGCCCCGAACCGAGGCCATCGCACAGACCGCGAGCCCGGCGAGTCCCGCGATCACCGCGACCCAGCCCAGCGCGAGGTGGCCGACCCAGAACCCGACGAGCCCGAAGACGGCGAACGAGAGCCCGAGCGAGAAGCCAGCCCCCCGGCCCGGCAGCGACGAACAGAGCCGCGCGGCGACCGGCAGGCCGAACAGCCCGAGCACGACGTAAGCGACCCACCACACGACGACGAGACCGTACTCCATCCAGTTTGGAAGGCGGGGACGCCCGTTATACGCACTTCGGATCGACCCCGGCCGCCGACGCCGAACCCGCCCTCGACGGAACACTTTTGTACCACGACTGAATATCACTGGGTTGTATGACCCAGTTCAGCGACGTGGGCGAGGCGGACGTGACCCGAGCGATCGGCCAGGAGTGGACCGAGGAGTTCCTCGACTACACGGAGTCGGACGTGATAATCGTCGGCGGCGGTCCCTCTGGACTGATGGCGGCGACGGAGTTGAGCGAGCGCGGCGTGAAGGCGATGGTCGTCGAGAAGAACAACTACCTCGGGGGCGGGTTCTGGCTCGGTGGTTTCCTGATGAACAAGGTCACGGTACGGGACCCCGCCCAGTCGGTGCTCGACGACCTCGACGTGAGCTACGAGGAATCGGCGGACTCGGAGGGGCTCTACGTGGCGAACGGTCCGGAGGCGTGTTCGGGACTGATCAAGGCGGCCTGCGACGCGGGCGCGAAGATGCAGAACATGACGGAGTTCACCGACATCGTGGTGCGCGAGAACCACCGCGTCGGCGGGATCGTGATGAACTGGACGCCGGTCCACGCCCTCCCGCGGGAGATCACCTGCGTCGACCCGATCGCGGTCGAGAGCGAGGTCGTGGTCGACGCCACCGGCCACGACGCGATGGTGGTCTCGAAACTCGACGAACGGGGTGTGCTCGACGCGCCGGGACTCGGGGAGGCGACCGAGAACGCGACCGGGATGGACCACACAGGAGAGGATTCCTACGGCGCGCCGGGTCACGATTCACCCGGCCACGACTCGATGTGGGTCGGGAAATCGGAGGACGGCGTGGTCGAACACACCGGGAAGGTCCACGACGGCGTCGTCGCGTCCGGGATGGCGGTCGCCACGACCTACGGCCTGCCCCGGATGGGCCCGACCTTCGGCGCGATGCTCCTCTCGGGCAAGCGCGCCGCCCAGGCCGCCATCGACGATCTCGGGATCGACGCCGACCCGGTCGAACTCACTCCGCGGGCACCCGCCGACGACTGATCCCGCGACCCTACGATTCGACGAGTTCGACGAGGTTGCCCTCCGGGTCGCGGACGAACAGGATGCGCGACCCGCTGCCGGTCGTCCGGGGTTCGCTCAGCGTCTCGATGTCGTCCGAAAGCCCCTCGTAGAAGCCGTCGACGTCGTCCGTCGCGAGGCCGAGGTGTTTCGCGCCGGGCTGGTTCACCATCGTCTCACCCACCGTCTCGCCCTCGGGCTCGTACTCGATGAGTTCGACGCGCGACCCGCCGGCGTCGAGGTGCGCGAAGTTCCCGGTCGCGCCCTCGACGGCGACCGCCGCCGCGAACTCGTCGTCCGAGAGGGTGAACTCCGCCGCGACGTCGAGGCCGAGCACGTCGCGGTAGAACTCGATAGCACTGTCGAGGTCGCGAACGGTGATCCCGGTGTGGTGGGCGGTGAGGTCGATATTGCTGGTGTCGCTCATGAGCCGACTACTCGGGTCGGGGTCGAAAACCGTTCGGTCGCCGGTGGAGCGTCGTGACGCGTCGGCGGGTGGACTCGAACACTCGTGTGAGGGTCAGACGCCGTGGGTCGAGTTCCGGATCCCGACGTGGGCGAACGCGAGGAGGGTGGCGAGCAACCACACGCCGACGACGGTGTTCGTGAGGGCGCTTGGAACGATCGGCGGGAGGAAGAACGCCGTGAGGAAGGCAACGAGTGCGAGCACGGTCAGCCACTTGTAGACCCGGACGGCGTCGGCTAGCGTTCGCTCGTCCTTTCGTGGGTCGTCCGTCGCCATACCGGACTGTTCCAAACCTACCCTCATGAGCTTTCAGGCGTGCTCGCCGTCTCACTCGACGGTGGCGGAACTCAGCCGGACGAACCCGAGCGCGAACGCCTCGTGGGCGTATTCGGAACGGTTTTCGAGCGGCTTGCGGGCGGCGGCCACGCGGTCGTCGAGCGGTTTCCACGGCGGAGTCGAGTATCGGAGCCGGGTCGTGGGTGGGGCGCTCATGGCGACGAACAGTCGAAAGAGCGCGTCGAGCGGGCGCGCCCGCGGGTCCGTGCTTCGGCTGGCGTCGAGCAGCGCGATTCGACCGCCCGGCCGGACCAGCGAGCACCACTCCTCGACCGCCGCCGCGGGGCTTCCGAGCATCCCGACCACGAAGCTCCCGAGCACGGCGTCGACGGGGCCGGCGATCGGCGGCGCGGTCGCGTCACCGCGGACGAGGTGGACGTTCTCCCAACCTCGCTCCTCGACCCGGGTCGCCGCGCGGTCGAGCATCCCACGCGTGAAATCCACCCCGACGACCGTGCCGCTCGCGCCGACCCGTTCACGCAAGTACGAGAAATTCGCGCCCGTTCCACAGCCCATCTCGACCACGGTGTCGCCGGGCGAGAGGTCGAGGCTCTCGGCAGTGCGCTCGCGCCACGACCCGACCCCTGGGAAGGTGGCGACGAGGTCGTAGAGTCGCGCCCACCGGCCGTAGAAGGACTGTGCCTCGTACGCACCCTGATTCGTCGCGTCGGTGTGCTGCCCCATATCAGACGAGGTCGCGGACGCGGGCGGCGGCGCCCTCGGCGCTCGGCGCGAGGAGGTAGACGATGGCCTCGATACCGAACCCACCCGCCTGGTAGAGCACGTCGGCGTCGGCGGCCTCGACCGCCGTGATGGCCGACTCGGCGTCGGTATCGCCGTCGAACTCCACAGTGTGAAACCCCTCGGCTTCGAGCCGTTCGACGATCGCCGGATCGTAGCGGAGGTTGAGCGCGGCGCGCGCGTCGCTGCCCGCGGCGCGCGCGGCCAGCAACACGCCCGCGACGTGGCCCGAGACCCCGAACTCCGGTTCGCCCGGCACGGTGGTTCGGCCCTTCACGTCGAAGATCCGACCCGGAACGCCGGCGACGTCCTCGATCCCGTTCGGCTCGGGGACGCACTCGACGAGGTTCGAGCCCACGTTCGGGATGAGGCTCGCGAATCCACCCGTCGTTTCGAGCGTGGTGAGCCCGCGCCGGACCGACGCCAGCGTGCGTTCCGCGGCTCTGAGGTCGCTGTCGGCGTCGTGGACGTCGAAGCCCGCGTGGCCCGCGAGCCCCGGCACCGCCTCGGCGTGGAGATCGGCCAGAAGGTCGCCGCATTCGAGCGCCCGGATCAGGATCTCGGTCTCGACCAGCGCGCCGACCTGGGTCGTCTCGCCGGTCGCGAGGCCGTCGGCGAGCTCGTCGACGAGGGTGGCGACCCGGTCGTCCTCGCTTATCCGGTCGTTTCGCGCCACCTCGCCGTGGGCGTACTTCGAGACCGCCGACTGGCTGATGTCGAGGATGTCGGCCACCTCGCTCTGGGTCAGTCCGCGCTCGCGGAGGCGCTCGGCCAACAGCGAGCGAAACGTGGGCAGGAACTCGTCGACCACGATCTCCTCGACGAACCTCATCGCGGTTCCTCGTCCCCCTCGATCCCGGCACGCTGGTCGCCACCGAACTCGTGGTCGTTGCCGATCCGGGAGGCCTGTGGCCCGGTCTGGTCCTGATACTTCGAGCCCCGACCCGCACCGTAGGGCTCCTCGGCCGGCGATTTGAGTTCGGTGAAGACCACCTGTGAGATCCGCATGCCGGGCGAGAGCGCGACCGGCGCGGTCCCCAGATTCGAGAGTTCGAGCGTGACCTGGCCCCGATAGCCCGGGTCCACGATGCCCGCCGTGGCGTGGATCACGACCGCGAGCCGGCCGAGCGAGGAGCGACCCTCGACGTGGGCGATCAGGTCGTCGGGGACCGAGAGCCGTTCGACGGTCGTCCCCAGCACGAAGTCGCCCGGATGGAGGATGAACTCCTCGTCCTCGTCGACGACGGTCTCGGTGACGTACTCGTCGACCTCGTTCGTCGAGTCGGGGTGGATACAGGGGATGTTGGTCCGCTGGAATTCGAGGAACTCCCGACCCAGCCGAAGGTCGACGCTCGCGGGCTGGATCTGGAGGGCGGGGTCGGCGAGCGGCTCGATGGCGAGGCTGCCCGCCGCAAGCCGCCGGCGGATGTCGCCGTCCGAGAGTATCATACCCCGAAACCACGGCGAAGCGGCCTAAAACCTTCCCGTCGAGTTCGGCCCCCCATGCAAGGGCAAGGGCTTTCCGGGGAGCGGCTGTCCCACGGGACGATGGCTTCCGATGGCGAGTTCGGTCCGTTCACCAACCGAGCGCGCGTCGCGTGGTGGCTGTTCGTCCTCGCTCTCGGGCTCGTCGCGGCCTATCTCGCGTACTCCTTCATCGGTGTGATCGTCCTCGGCGTCTTCGGCTACTACGCTACGAGACCGATCTGCCGACGGTTCGCGCGCTACACCGACTCCCCCGGGCTCGCGGCGGTCACCACCGTCGTCGTGGTGGTCGTCCCGATCCTCCTGCTCGTCGTCTACACCGGTTTCCGTATCTACCAGCAGGTCCGGCGGCTCCTCTTCTCCGACAGTTCCGAGAGCATCGCGACGTACCTCAACGTCAGCGCGCTCCCCGCCGACCAGCAGGCGATGGTCAGCTCGCTGCTCCGGAACCCGGCTCAGCTCGTCAGTCAGCCCCGCCAGGTGCTCGACCTCCTCCCGACGCTGCTCCAGCAGGGCACGCTGGTCTTCAACGCGGTGTTCGGCGGCCTCCTGCTCGTGGCGCTGGCGGTCGCGCTCTCGTACTACCTGCTCGAAAACGACCACCGGCTCGCACGCGGGTTCGAGTCGCTGGTCGGCGGCGAGGACACCGTCGCCTACGCCTACGCCTCGACGGTCGACGCCGACCTCGAATCGGTCTTCTTCGGCAACGTCCTGTTCGTCGCCGCGATGACGGTCATCGCCGGCATCACCTACGAGGCCACCACCCTCCTCGCCCCGGCGGGCATCGAGGTCCCGCTGATCCTCGCGCTCTCGGTGCTCACCGGGCTCACGAGCCTCCTCCCGATCGTCGTCAGCAAGGTGGTCTACCTCCCGCTCGTCGGCTACCTCGCGCTGCAGGCGCTCGACGCCGGTCGCGGCGCGCTCGCGTTCGTGGTCGGGGTGTTGGTCGTCTACTTCCTCGTGCTCGACATCCTCCCCCAGACGTTCGTCCAGCCCTACATCACGGGTCGCCAGCTCGACATGGTACTCCTGATGTTCTCGTACATCCTCGGCCCGACCCTCCTCGGCTGGTACGGCTTCTTCCTGCTCCCGATCGTCTTCATCGTGATGCTCGAAGCCGTGCGGATCGTACTCCCCGAACTCGTTCGTGGCGAGCCCCTCACCCCGACGATCTCGCTCGGCCACGGCGTCGGCAGCGACGTCGAATCGACGCGCGCCGGGGTGTCGGCGACGGACGACCCGATCGACGAGGCCGGCGAGGACGAGACGGCCACCGAGAACTGACCGCTCGCCCGACCGAGTGACCGGAAAAAGGACTTCAGTGCCTACAGCGCCTGCGAGGGTTCCTCGTCGCGGCGCGTGTCGCCGCGACGATACCGGTCCAGCCGTCGATAGCCCGTTATGGTTCCGCCGCCGTCGAGCTGGATCGCGTACCGCCCGAGAATGTCCTGGGTGTCGGGCACCGAGCGGCGCTCGACGATCTCGACGAGCGCGCGCCAGTCGTCGCCGTCGCCGTCACGCTCTATCTCGACGATGCTGTCGAGCGGCCGACCGATGAGGTCCGCGGCGGCGTCGCGAACGTGGTTTCGGACCTCGACGATGCCCGCGCTGACGTTTCCGCTGACGTCCGTCCCGTCCGCGTCGCTCGACCCGGAGGCGTCGTCATCGTCGTCGTCGTCCTCGACGGCATCGAGGCGTTCGTCGATCGCGTCGAGGGCCCCGGTTCGGTTCTCGTTCTCGGATTCGGACTCGCGGATCGCTTCGAGGGTGTCCGGGTCGTCGATGGACTCGAGTTCGTCGCGCAGTTCGTCGATCGTGTGTTCGCTCGGGTCGAGGTCAGCCATTGGTGGATAGAGTGCTCTCTGGGGTGGTATATAAAATCCCGCACGGGTTCGGGCGCGAGGCCCGACCGATGACGGGCGTTACTGCTCCTGTTCTTCCTCGATCCGGACGTCCGGCTCGTCGGGTTCGGGCTGGACCATCGGCGAGGTACCCAGATCGAGGTCCTTCAGGTCCTGGAGGTCCCCGGACTGGCTCGCCATCTCCAACTTGGATATCTCCTTCCCGTAGTGGAGGAAGGTGTCGACCGAGGCGACGACCACGCGCGCTTCGACCGTGAGGATCTCGATACCGACCACCGAGACACGCGCCCAGATGTCGATGACGATCCCCTTATCGAGGATCCGATCGAGCACTTCGGCCAGACTGTCGCTTGAGGGTCGTGCACTCATCGTACTCCCTCCGAGGGTGGGCCACCTAATACGCTTTGGGCAGGCACCGGCAGGGTGGGGTGCCGTCGAGGGTCCGGCCGCCGCATGGGGGTTCGCGACCGAACGCCGTCTCGCGAAGAGGTTGCGCGTGCCGGCGACATGCCTATTAGCACGACCGTTGATATTACGGTATGACGCGCGAGCGTTGTCCGTGCGTCGTCCCATCATGAGCGAGAACCTCTACGCCTACGGCGTCGTCGAGAACGAGGAGCTGGAGTTCGAGGTCGACGGCGTTGCGGGTGCGACGAGCGCCTACACGGTGAGCCACGGCCCGCTCGCGGCCATCGTGACCGACATCGACACGATGGACCCCGAACTCTCGGACGAGAACGCCCGCGCGCACGACGACGTCCTCCAGACCGTCCTGCTCGACGACGGCGGCCGAACGGTGGTGCCGATGCAGTTCGGGTCGGTCTTCAAGAACGGCCGGGCGCTCAAGAACGTGCTTCGGGGCGGCCGGCGGGCGTTCACGAAGGCGCTCCGGGAGATCGACGGCTACTTCGAGTTCGGCGTCAAGCTCGTCGCCGACGAGGACGCCTCGATCGACGCCGAGGCGGTTCGCGAGGACGCCGTCGAACGGTTCGCGGCGGCCAGCGTCAACGAGTCCGAGAACGACCGATTCAGCGACCGGCTCGTGATGAACCGGTCGTATCTCGTCGACCGCGACGAGCGGATCGCGTTCGACGAGGCCGTGGACGCGGTCACCGACGACTACGGCGATGTCCTCACGGTCCAGTACACCGGGCCGTGGCCGCCGTACAACTTCGTGGACATCGAGATCGGCGCACAGGGGAACCAACGATAGTGTTCGTCCTCGACGACCTCCTCCTGCGCCCGATCATCTCGGTCGCGAACGTCATCCACTCGATGGCGATCGAGGAGCTCTACGACATCCAGGGGATACAGGACGAGCTGAAGGAGAACCGATTGCTGTTCGAGATCGGCGACCGCTCGACCGAGGAGTACGAGCAGCGACGGGACGAGCTGCGAACGCAGCTCGACGTGGCACGCGAGGCGCGCGAGACGCTGTCGAGCAAGGTTGAGGTGAAACGATAATGACATCCGATGACCATGACGCGGAACGAAGCGACGCCGGTGGATCGGGGTTCGTCCGGACGGTGTTGTCGGGGCTGTTCGAGACCATCGCCGACATGGACGAACGCGACCAGCGACGCCGGAGCGCGACCGGGAGCGGCCGCAGCGGCTCCACCCGGTTCGACTACGGGCTCGACGTCGGGATCGGACCCGGCCGGGACGAGTCGCAGTCGCGTGACCCGGAGGTCGAGACCGACTACGCGGCCTCCGTGAACCCGACCGACGAGGGCTGTATCGTCACGCTCGACCTCCCCGACGTCGACCCGCGCGACCTCGCGGCCGGCGTCGACTCGTCGGGCGAGACCCTCGTGGTCGGGACGGATTCGGTGATACTCGAACGCGTCTCGCTCCCGCGTGGGGACCTCGCGGTCGCGGACGCGTCGTTCAACAACGGCGTGCTCGACGTTCGGCTCGTCGCGGAGGGGGCGGCATGAGCGACTCCGAATCGAAGGAACGGATGGCCGAGGCCGCCGACAAGCTCGACTCCGCGCTCGGTGCCTCGGAGCGGAACGCGAACGAGGAGACCGACGAGACCGAGACCACCGAGGGATCCGACGAGGCCGAGGACGCACTCCCCGAGCTGCCGGAGATGGACGGTCTCATCGAGCGCGTCGAGACCGACATCGAATCGCTCCTCGGGGTGTTGAACGGCGAGATCGCGTTCTCGGAGGCCCGCGAGGACATCGAGGACCTCGGGAACGTCATCGAGGAGACCGGCGAGCTCCTCGACACCGTCGACATGAGCCAGCTCCCCGACGCCATCGACATCGAGGAGCTCCCGTCGGCGATCGACGCCGACGAGCTGCCGGAGGCGATAGCGACCCTCGAACCGGGCCGCGCGGTCGAACTCACCCAGCTCGCCTCGCTCGTGGAGTTCAACGAACTCTGGGGGTCGGTCGACGTCCGGGAGTTCATCCGGAACAAGGAGGAACTCGAGGACGCCACCGACGAGGTCACCGACGACGATCCGGACGATTCGGGGACCGACGATTCCTCGATACTGGGTTCGTCCGACGACGGATCGGGAACCGACGACTCGTCGATGCTGAGTTCGTCCGATTCCGGACCGGACGAGAGCACGTCGTCGGCCGACGGTCCCACGCTCGCCGAACAGCAGGAGGCCGCCCAGGCGACGATCCAATCGAAGCTCCGGGACGCGATCGGGGAGTTCCGCGAGAGCGTGCTCGACACGCGCGAGCAGGTCAAGGAGGCGCGCGAGACCGCGAACGAGAAGATCGAGGCGAAGACCGGGGGCGACATCGGCCAGCCCTCCTCCCGGAACCCGACCGCGGTCTCGACGATGACCGCGGGCTGGAAGACCGGTAGCTGGTCGTCGACGGGCTACTCGACGGTGCCGACCGAAACCCTCCACTCGGGCGCACCGAACCACACCCGGATCTACGGTTCGCGATTCGAGGGCCTGCGGAACGAGGAGGCGGACGACGATGAGTAGCGGCGGTCCGACGCGACAGAGCGACAGCCTCGCCGACGTGGTGGAAATGCTGCTCGACAAGGGGGTCGTGATCAACGCCGACATCGTGGTCTCGATCGGCGACACCGAACTCCTCGGGGTCCAGCTCCGGGCCGCCATCGCCTCGTTCGAGACCGCCGCCGAGTACGGCCTCGAGTTCCCTGACGGCACCGACATGGAACGGGTCGAGGCCGCCTCCGGGCGGTCCGAGCTCCCGGACGAGACGGACGCCGAACAGACCACGATCGAGGCGGTCGGCGAGGAGGTCGTCGACGCCGCCGGCGACTCCGACGACCAGGGCGAGCCCGGGATCCGTTCGCGGCCGGGCTCCGACGAGGACGAGGACGACGAAGCGGACGAGGACGGTGAGACCGAAGAGCCCGAGGAGGTCGTGGAGGAGACCAATGACGACGATTGACGTCGACGGCGACCAGGCGCGCGACGGGCTGATGACCCTGGTGGTCACGGTGGTCGAACTCCTCGTGGACGCGATGGAACGCGAGGCGATCCGCCGGATGGAGTCGGGCGAACTCACCGACGATGAGATCGAGCGGCTGGGCTCGCAGCTGGCGGCGCTCGAAACCGAGATCGAGAACATCAAGCAGGACGAGGGGATCGAGGAGCCGGTCGACGACCTCCGTGGCGAGCTCGACGGGCTGGTCCGGGACCTCGTCGAGCGTGCCGACGAACCCCGCGACGAACGGGGCGTGATCGACGGTGTCTGAGACCGACGCGTTCGACGAGGGACGGTACCTCTACTGTGCCGTGCGGCTGGACGGCGACGCCGAGTTCTCGGCGACCGGTGTCGACGACGAACCCGTGCGGCTGGTCGCGGTCGACGACATCGGGGTCGTGGTTCACGACTGTGAATCCCTCTACGACACCGCCGACATGGACGTGGTGCGGACGTGGGTGCTCCAGCACCAGCGCGTCGTCGACGAGGCGGGCGAGGCGTTCGACACCCCGCTTCCCTTCCAGTTCGACACCGTCGTGACCGGGAGCGACGAGAGTGTGCGCGAGTGGGTCCGCGAGGAGCGCGAGACCATCGGTGACTACCTCGACGCGGTCGCCGGCCACTGGGAGTACCGGATCGAACTCCGGCGCGACGAACAGGCGTTGGTCGAGGACCTCGAAGCCAGCGACGACCGGCTCGGGGAGCTCGACACCGAAATCGCCGACGCGGGTTCGGGGACCGCGTTCATGCTCGAGAAACAGTACGACCAGCGGCTCCGCGAGCTCAAGCGCGAACGCCGTAACGAGCGGGCGGGGGCGCTCCGCGAGCGGCTCGAATCGGTCGTCCGCAACGTCTCCGAACTCGGCGAGCGAACCACGCTCGACGACGAGGACGCCGGCGACGACGGTATGGAGACCCAAGCCCGGTTCACGGTGCTCGCGCCGGCCGACCGCGAAGACGACCTCGGCGACCTGCTCGACGAGGTCGCGGCCGAGTCCGGGGTCGAGGTCAGGTTCACCGGGCCGTGGCCGCCGTACTCGTTCGCGCCGGCCATCGGGGGTGAGGATGGAGCCGAAACGGGCTGACGACGACGTCATCGTCGACCTGCTCGACGTCATCCTCCGCGACGGGGCGGTGATCGAGGCCGACGCCATCATCAGCGTCGCCGACATCCCCCTCGTCGGGCTGAAACTCCGGGCGGCGCTCGCCGGGATGGCGACGATGACGGAGTACGGCATCTTCGAGGAGTGGGACCGCCAGCAGCGCCAGCGTGCGCTCGCCGGCGACGAACTCGCGGATGCGCGGTTCGCGGAGGGGCCGACCGACGACCCGGGCCAGTTGGAGGGAGAGGAGCCGTGACACCGATCCCGGCCCCGGCCCCGGAGACGGGGACCCACGCCCGTGCAAGCAGCGCAGTTATACCACCGACCCGGCCATATCGACCCATCGAGCGACTCGCTCGCCGACGAAACTCAACCATGACCCGACACCAACAGCGACCGGACGGCGTCCCGAAGCGGAACCAGCCCTCGTCCCAGACCTCGGAGGTGAGCCGATGGGTGTAGCCACGACCCTCTTCCGGCTCATCGGCGGGATCGTCGGCGAGCGGGTCGGAAGCTCGCTCGGCGAGCGGATCGAGCGGTCGTTCTCCGGGAGCAACGAGGAGGAAACTGACGAGGACGAGGAAGAAGGGGACGAAGCGGACGAATCCGACGAGGACGAGGAAGAGGAAACCGAAGAAGAGGAAGAGACCGACGAGTCGAGCGAGTCGGAGTCGGACGAGGACGAGTCGGCCGGCGGGAGCGTCGCGGAACGGGTGACGAGCGCCCTCGACTCGGTGGCGGGCGGCTCGGATGAGGACGAAGACGAGTCGAGCGCGCTCGGCGACCTCGACGCGATGTCCGACGAGGACCTCCAGGAACTGGCCGAGACCCTCGTCGACGAACTCAACCGACGGAGCGAGGAGTAGGGCTCACCGACGCCCGCGATCTTTTTCGAAGCATCGACCGAGTAGGCAGTCCTTTATTCGCCGCCGCCGGGATCCGGACGTGAAACAGGCCATCGTCGCGCGTACCGACATCGGGATGGGGAAGGGAAAGCTCGCCGCGCAGGTCGCCCACGCTTCGCTGTCGGCCTACGAGGACGCCGACCGACGCGCTCGGACGGCATGGAAGGGCGAGGGCCAGAAGAAGGTGGTGCTGAAAGGCGACGCCGAGAGTACGCTGTTCGAGCTCGCCGACCGTGCCGAGCGCGAGGGACTGCCCCACGCCGTCATCCGCGACGCGGGTCACACTCAGCTCGACCCCGGTACCGTGACGGCGCTCGCGGTCGGGCCGGGCGAGGACCGCGTCGTCGACCGCGTGACGGGCGACCTCTCCCTGTACTGATCCGTCGGACGGACCGGTGTCAAGGGCCAGGGCGCGTGCTGCCCGATTCCCCCGACGCGAGATGAGCGGTTGTTTACACGAAACCGCTCCACAAATAACGACGATCTCGATCTTCGAGCCCGAAATCGGCGACGATCCGGACGGATCGCGAAGCCGTTATACGGTTTCACCGACCGGTATTCGTGTGGATGATCGATGACGACTGACCCAGCGCGGACGGCGACCGATGGCGAGGACGGGCCGGGGGAGGGCCCCTACGACTATCCCGAACCGCCGACGGAGCTCACGGCGGGCCGACGGGGGAACTGGCTCAAACTCCTCGCGTACTTCGGGCCGGGCGCGGTCGTGGCGTCCGCGACCCTCGGCTCCGGCGAGGTGCTGTTCGCGCCGCGGGGTGGGGCGATCTTCGGCTACGCGATCCTCTGGACGCTGGTCTGGGCGGGGCTCGTCAAGGGGATCGTGGCCTACTCCGGGATCCGGTACTACACCCTGACGGGCGAGCACGTCACCTCCCGGTGGGCGAAGCTGCCGGGCCCGCGGGGCTGGTTTCCGCTGCTGATCGGGGTGATATCGATCGCGGCCTTCCCGGCGTGGATCGCGGGCTACGGCGAGTTCCTCGGGCAGATCGTGACCTGGACGCTCGGCGTCGGGCAGAACGAGACCAACTTCGCGGTCGTGGGTACCGTCCTGATCCTGGTGACGGCGGCGCTCGCGATCCTCGGCGGCTACGACCTCGTCGAGCGTGTACAGGTCCTGATCGTGGCGTTCCTCTCGGCGGCGATCCTCGTGTTGACCGTGAGCTCGCTCCCCTCGCCGATGGCGATCCTCGGCGGGCTGATCCCCTCGCTTCCGGGCGGCTATCCCTCGTTCGTGGTCGACAACTACCCCACGATCGCCGAGCGGCCCGTCTGGGTCGAGGTCGTGACGTACATGGGCGCGGTCGGCGGTGGAGTCTACGACTACGTCGGCTACGTCGGCTACGCCAAGCGACGAGGCTGGGGGATGCTCGGCCGGTCCGACCACGCCGAGGTGGAGCGGTTCGTCCGGGAGCTCGACAGCAGCGAGACCGTCCCGATAGCCACGAGCGAGGCCAATCGAAAACGCGGCCGGGCGTGGCTGAAAGCCCCACAGATCGATGTATTGGTCGCGTTCGTCGCGATCACCTTCTTCACCGCGGCGGCGATGATCCTGGGTGCGGAGAGCCTCAACACCGCACAGCTTGTGCCCGCCGACTTCCAGCTGTTCCAGTATCAGGCCCAGTGGTTCGCCGACATCAACCCGAGCCTCACGATCCTCTGGCAGGTCGGGGTGTTCTTCGCGATCTTCGGGTCGCTCTACGCCGTCTGGGAGGGCTACACCTGGACCTGGCTCGAATCGTTCAAACCCTTCTCCGCGCGGATCCGCCGGCTCGAACGCGACCGCCTTGGGCTGGCCCGGACGATAACCGTCGTCTACGCCGGCGGGGTCGCGCTCGTCCTGCTCTGGTCGGACCTCGACGCCATCAGCATCGTCACCCCGGCATCGTTGCTCGGTGGGGTGTTCGGGTGTGGACTCTGGTGCTGGGCGATGCTGTGGGCCGAGAAGACCGCGCTGCCCCCCGAGTGGCAGGGCGGCTGGAAGCTCGACCTCGGGCTCGTCGTCGCCGGGTCGTTCCTGACGATCGCCGGCGTCGTCTCGATCGCCCAGTTCTTCGGGTTCGCACCGTAGTCGGACCCGCTCGCTTCTTCCGGACACCGACGGACGGTGCGAAGGCCTAAACGGGCCGACGGTGTCGCTCCCCGTATGGAACTGATCGCCGAACCCGATGAGTACCGGATCCTGGTCGCGCTCGCGGTGTTGGCGGTGATGTGGGTCTACGTGATCGGCTCACAGGTCGGGTTCTGAGTTCTCGGGGGCCGAGGACCCACCTTCGAGCGTTTCGAGCCGCCCGTCGAGCACCCCGAGTGCCCGTCGGACGCGATACCAGCGGAGCCCGGCGTAGCCAGCGACGACGGCGGTACAGCCGGCGAGAACAACCGAGACGAGCGCCGCGGCGGCCGCGACCACGAGACAGCCCGCGGCCAGCCCGGCCCAGAGGTGGTGTTTACCGCGGTACTCGGCGCGGACCTCGCGCAACATCGTGGCCTGCTCGCCGGCGGTGTACTCGCGGTCGGTGTCGACCTCGTATTGCGCCACCAGCCCCGTCCCGTCCCCCTCGTGCTCGCGCGAGGCCGCCACGGTCCGACCGAGGAGCCACCGTCGCGAGGCGTAGACGCCACCGAGGAGGGGTAAGAAGCCGGCGACGAAGCCGTACCGGAAGTAGACGACGACCGTGAGCACGAAACAGCCACCTGCGAGCCCGAGCCAGGCGGCCGGCGTCGACGGTGCTCGACGATCCATTCCGTCGACCTACGACACAGCGCGGCAAAAACGCGTTCATCGGCGTCCGTCGTCAGTGCTCGATGCTTTTCCCTGCTCCCTTCGTTCCGACCGCATGGACTGCCCCGACTGCGGAAACGAAACCGTCGCGTTCGTCGTCCCGGACGAGTATCGGGAGTTCACCCCGGACGACGACGAGGTGCTCGCGCTCTGTCCGACCTGTCTCGGACTCCACTCGACCGCGGACGCCGACCCGGATCCCGATTTCACGCGAGTGGGCGAGGCCTTTCCGAGCGGTGCGGCCGCGATACCGATGGCGCTCGCGCTCGGGTTGCTCGATTCGCTCGCGCTCCACCGCTCGGCCATCGAGACCTTGCTCGAACGGGTCGAACGCGCCGGAGCCGACCCGCTGTTGGTGCTCGACCGCCTCGCGGCCGATCCGGGGGTCGACGCACGGATGGACCTCGACGGACGGCGGCGGCAGGTGGCGCAGTTCCGGGGGTGAGGCTACGGCTGTCTGACCGCCGAGGCGATCCGTTGCATCAGCGATTGGGAGGGCCGTGCGTTCTCGGTCACCTGGTAGTCGTTCCGGAGCCCGCCGTCGGTCTCGGCGCTCAGGATCCGCATGTCCGCCGATTCGGCCACCCGTTCGACGCCGGCCCCGACCGACCCTAGCGTGGTGATCAGGAAGGGACGGGCGTCGACCGCCGTCGCGACGTCGCGGAGGTGGAGCGCGTCCGCCTCCACGGGGCGTTCGTGGATCGACGCCACGATCCGGCTGTCGAGCAGGATGTCCTCGGCGTAGACGTGGACGGGCTGGTCGCCGGCGTCGGTGTGGACGGTCGTGTCGGCCTCGGCCTCGAACCCGCGCTCTTCGAGCATCTCGACGACCGACTCGCGGGCGGCGAGCTGGGCGTCGACCCACTGTCGACCGCCGTCGGTGAGGCTGTACCGACAGAGCACCCGCTCGATGGTGTCTTCGGGGGCGAAGACCTCGCTGCACTCGCGACACCGGAGGGCGTGTTCGGGGGTCTCGAAGTACGACCCGCAGTCCTGACAGACGTGGCGCGTCCCGCGCTCGACCTCGTCGAGCGTCTCGAGCTCCGCCTCGCAGCCGGGACAGACGTACTCCTCGACGCCGACCTCGAACTCCTCGCGCGGGGCGATGTGTCCGCACGCGAGGTGTTCGAACAGTTCGGTCTCGACGGTGTAGGCCGAGCCACAGCCGCCACAGGCCGTGGTGTACTGCATCCCCTCCGCGTCGCAGCTCGGGCAGACGTAGACCTTCTCGACGAACGTCTTCTCCAGGATCTCGCGTTGGGCCAACGATTCGAGTACCTGGTAGGCCCCGGGGTCGTCGTCGTTGAGGTGGCGTTCGGCCGCCGGGTAGCCGACATCGCCGGTATCGGTATCGATCGACGGCTCGTACTCCGCCGTCGACCCGTCCGCGAGCGCCGTGAGGGCTGTGAGTGTTCCGGGCGAAACCATGGTCGCTGTATTTTCCTCCGCGCGACGGAATAAATAGTTTGCTCAAACCCCACCGCCCTCCGGCGACCGCTCGCTTTAGACGCCCGTCGAGTACCGCAGGATGCCCGCGATCCCGCCGAACGCGTCGAGCAGCTGTTCGCCCTTCTCGAAGTCCGAGGAGATGAACTTGGTTTCGGTGCCGCGCTTGTCCGCGATGTCGATGAGGTGGTCGATGGCGTCCTCGCGCTCGCCCTCCTCGACCTCCGTGCCACACTCCTCACAGGTGTGGACCGGCGTCTCGGCCCGCGGTCCGACGAGTTCGAACTCCTCGTGGCCGTTCGGACACTCGTAGGCCACGACGTCTTGACGGAGGTCCTCGGAGATCAGGAGCCGGTCGACCGACCCGAGAATGAGGTTCTCGCGGGTCGCGCCGAAGCCGTAGGTCGCGAGGTTGCCTCCGTGGAGTTCGCCGAAGAACTCCTCCATCTGGTTCTTGTCCTCGATGACCTCCTGGCCCGCGAGGGTCTCGCTCGCGGCGTCCACGAGGTCCGAGAGCCCCGATTCGTCGGTGTAGGAAACATCATATTTCCCGAGGACCTTGTCCTGGAGTTCGTGGTGGAGGTAGTCGCCGTCGAGGAACTCGTCCTTGGTCGGTGAGGGGCCGCCCACGAGCACGCCGTCGATGTCGTGGCGTTCGGGCACCATCAGGTCGTTCGCCATCCCCGCGACCTTCTGATAGAAGTTGTCGATCGCTTCGAGGCGGAGGCGGGCGAACCGTTGGGCCGACTGGCCACCCTTTCGCTGTTTGCCGGGGACGAGCGACGACGCCGAACTCACGGGTTCGACCCGCTTGCCACGGAGCCAGCCGACGTTGGCCTCGCGCCGGTCGAGCACGATGAGTCCGAACAGTCCTTGATCGGCGAGCATCGCTTCGAGGGGTTCGGTGACGAACTCGGAGGAGCACCGATAGAGCGAGGACTGGATCGGCTGGGGCGGGTTCTCGAGCGCTCTCGTGATCATCTTCGTCTGCCCGCCGCCGGTGTCGATCGCCCCGCTGAACAGCACCATCCCGTTCTCGGGTGGGAAGGTGTCGTAGTAGCGGAGGCGGTCGCGGATCGACTTCAGTGCGTCCTGGACGTTGGTTCTGGTCTGTTTGGACTTGATGTTCGAGGCTTCGGAGTACTCCTCGTTGACGTGGGCGACGTTGTCGGAGATCTTCTCGTCGGGCGTGATATAGAGACTGACGAGCTGCGTTCCTGATCCCTCGTACTGCTTGAGGTCCTCGATCAGCCGCCGGAACTCGTACTTTTTCCGGTCGGATTGTTCTGCTTGCTGGGTGCTCATTGGGGGATCCTACCGCCTTCGGTGGTAAGTACCCTTTGACCGCCCGAACGCGCGGTTCGCCCCCGGTCAGGTTTATATCCCTCGTGTTCGATAGTTCGGCGCATGGCGGGACGTGTCTACGCGCTGGCGAGCGGGAAGGGTGGCGTGGGCAAGACCACGTCGGCGGTCAACCTCGGCGCGGCGCTCCACGACGCCGGCTACGATACCGTCGTCCTCGACGCCGACCTCGCGATGGCGAACCTCGGCGGTCTCGTGGGTATCGACGACGGCCCGACGGTCCACGACGTGCTCGCGAACGAGGCGGCCCTCGGCGACGCGCTGGTGTGGGTGGACGAGAACGGGCCACAGCGTTCGCCGCCGGCGGAGGGGCCGTCGTTCGTGGTGGTACCGGGCTCGCGTTCGCTCGATTCGTTCGCCGCCGCCGACCCCGGCGAGCTCCGGCGGGTCGTCGAATCGCTCGCCGCGGCCGCCGACTTCGTGGTCTGTGACACCGGTGCGGGCCTGACCCACGAGAACGCGGTGCCGTTCGGCGTGGCGGACGGTGTGGTGCTCGTAACC
>NZ_QZWE01000046.1:0-17435 GCF_003602035.1 Halococcus sp. IIIV-5B
ACACACGCGCGAGCGGGCCGATGCTCGCGGATGCAGCAGCGAGCGGGCTGGTGAGCGTCGGCTGTGACGTCGAGCGGTTGGGCGCGTTGCCCACACCCGCCGTCCAGTGCTACGCCGAGCAGGAGGGGGTGCCGGCGGTGGTGATCACCGCCTCGCACAACCCGCCGACGGACAACGGGATCAAGCTCGTCGGCCCCGACGGGGTCGAGTTCCCGATCGAGCGCCTCGAACGCGTCGAGGACGTATTGGCGGCCGAGGAGTTCGAGCGCGTTCCGTGGGACGAGACCGGCGACTCGCGTCGGGTCGAGGGTGGGCGGCGGCGCTACGTCGAGGAAGTCGTGGACTCCGTGGCCCGCGACCGGATCGCGGCGGCGGACCTGACGGTGGCGCTCGACCCTGGCCACGGCGCGGGGGCGCTGACGAGCCCGGACATCCTCCGCGCGCTCGGCTGTCGGGTCGTCACCGTCAACGCCCAGCCCGACGGCACGTTTCCGGGTCGGGATCCGGAACCGGTTCCCGAGAACCTCGGAGACCTGCGACGGCTGGTGCGCACCACCGACGCCGATATCGGGATCGCCCACGACGGCGACGCCGACCGTGCGGTGTTCGTCGACGAGCACGGCGAGACGATCACCGGCGACGCGAGCCTCGCGGCGCTCGCGGCGGGCGCGCTCGGGGCCGGCGACAGAACCGTCTCGGCGGTGACGGTCTCCCAGCGGCTCGTGGACGTCGCCGACCGCGCCGACGCCGGCCTCGAACTCACCCCCGTGGGAAGCACCCGTATCATCTCGCGGATCCGCGACCTCCAACACCAAGGGATCTCAGTCCCCGTCGCGGGCGAGGGCAACGGCGGCGTGTTGTTCCCGGAGTACCGACTGGCACGCGACGGGGCGTACACCGCCGCACGATTTCTCGAACTCGTCGCCGAGCGCCCCGCGAGCGCGGTGATCGGCGACGTCGGCGGCTACCACAACCGCCGAACCGCGGTCGAGTACGACGGCGACGCGGAGCGCGAGACCCTGCTCGACGCGGCGGCGACGTACGCCGACGCGAGCCCGGGCGAGCTCGACGCCACCGACGGCTACCGGCTGAACTTCGGGGACGCGTGGGTACTGGTTCGCGAGAGCGGCACCGAACCGAAGATCCGTATCTACGCCGAAGCGCGCGAGAACGACCGGGCCGAGCACCTCGCGACGGACGTTCGGGAGGCGCTCGAAACCGCGGCGGCGAAGTGTTGAGTCAGGGGCCGGGGTGCGCCGCGAGCGCCTCGTCGAGCCGGTCGCGTTCGGCGCGAGCGGTCTCCAGGTCGCTTTCGACCGTGCCCTCGGCGAGTCGGGTTCGTTCGGCTTGCGTGAGGCTTTCACGTGCAGCGGCGGCGCGCCGAAGCCGTTCGTAGCGGTCCGTCTCGCTTGTCTCACGGAGCGAGCGGAGCCGTGCGACCGTCGATTCGGGGGCGAACCGACCGACGACGGCGACCAGTTCGCGGATCCGATAGCGGAGCACCCCGGCGGTCGGCGGCGGCCACGACACCGTGAGCGGCTCGGCATCGAGGCCGTCGAGGTAGCTCCGGTTGACGACGACGTGGCGTCGGAACTCGTCCGGGGTCTCGACGTAGTGGTCGAGCTTCGAGGCCGAGTAGTCCGCGTACTCGGTGAGGGTGGCGAGCGGTTCGGCTCCGACGGGACTCGATTCGACGTAGTTCCGGAGGTCGGTCGGCGGCGGGCGGAACGACACCAGCGGGTAGTGGCGGGTCGTGCCGACGAACTCGAGCACTTGGCGGGCGCTCGCTTCGTGTCGAAACGCGTCGAAGGCCTCGCGAACGCGGTCGTTGTAGGCCTCGATCGGTTCACGGAGGTCGCCAGTCGGCGCGTCGAGGTCGACCGCCGCGAGGTCGGAGAGCCGTTCGAGGTCCGCGACCTCGCGTTCGAGTTCGTCGCGTCGGTTCACCACCCGCCGTCGTGCCTCGCGATAGCGCTCGCGTTCGGCGTCGCGGTCGTCGAGCACGCCCACGAGCTCCTCGACCGGCGCGAGCGCGTCACGGGCGGCGGCGAAGTCGCCCGTCGAGAGTCGTCGTTTGTCGAAACGGTCGTTCGCGGTCTCGAACGCCTCGCGGCGCGGGAGGTCGTCGTCGAGACCCGCGACGAGCGAATCGAACGACTCCCGGAACTCGATGAAGCCCTCGAAGTCGCCGGTCCCCGTGGCCCGGTCCTCGTACTTGTCGAGCAGCGTCGTCGCGCGGTCGTAGGCGTCGGCGACCGCCCGGAGGTCGGCCTCGCCGTGGTCGGTGACCCGCTCGACGGCCGCGTCGTACGCCTCGTGGGCCGCCGTCAGGGTCGTCGTCGGGTCGCGGTGGGTCGTCTCACTCATAGACGGCGTCGGGGTCGAAGACGCGTTCGGCGACCACCTCGCCGTCGAGCGTGCGATAGAAGCAGCTCTCGTAGCCCACGTGGCACGCCCCGCCCTCCTGGTCGACGAGGTAGAGCACGGCGTCGCCGTCGCAGTCGACGCGGATCTCCTCGATATGCTGGACGTGGCCGCTCGATTGGCCCTTCTGCCAGAGTTCGTCGCGGCTCCGCGAGTAGTAGTGACCCAGCCCCGTCTCGCGGGTGCGTTCGATCGCGTCCGCGGAGGCGTGAGCCACCATCAGGACCTCGCGGGTCTCGGCGTCCTGGGCGACCACCGTGAGGAGCCCGTCGGGGCCGAACTCGAGGTCGGGCGTGGTGACCGAATCCGTTCGGCTCATGCTCCGATCTTCGGTCTCGCGCTCATAGGCTTTTTGCGTTCCTGGAGGCCGTTCAGCCGACCGATAAGGGTTTTCGTCCTCGGATCCACCGAGTAGTACATGATACTTCGACGACTGGTCGTCCATCCGACGCGAGACCGGCCGAGCGATGTGGGACGTGGTCAACGCGAGGAACGAGGATGACCGTCGGGGTCGTCCTCCAGAGCTCGACGTCGTTGGCCGTGGTCGGGGTGGCGGTGCTCGCGAGCTTCGGGATGGCGTGGGCGCTCGGTGCGTCCTCGAACTCGCCGCCGTTCGCGCCGGCGGTGGGGGCGAACGCGCTCCCGACGATGCGCGCGGCCTTCTTCATCGGGGTGTTCGCGGCGCTCGGGGCGGTCGCCCAGGGTGGCAGCATCTCGCGAACGGTCGGACAGGACCTCATCGACGGCGTGTCGATCACGCCGCTCGCGGCCGCCGCGGCGCTGTTGACCGCGGCGGCGTTCATCGCGATAGGGGTGAGGACCGGCTACCCGATCCCGGCGGCGTTCGCCACCACCGGTGCGGTCGTCGGGGCGGGGCTGAGCCTCGGCGGTGCCCCGGCGTTCGACACCTACACGCGGCTGGCGTCGTTCTGGGTCGCGGTGCCGTTCGTCTCGGCCACGATCGCCTACGGCACCGCGACCCTCCTCCGGCGGGACGACGTTCCCGAGACGGTCAGCGTCCCGGCGCTCGCGGGGCTCGTGGGGGCGATCCTCGCCAACGTCCGGTTGGCGATCTTCCCCGGTCCCGAGGGTCAGGGCACCCTCGCGGGGTTCGTCTCGCGACGTGTGGGTAGCGGCCCGGAACTTGTCGCGGGCTACGACCTCGTCAGCGTGGTCGTGAGCCTCGCGTTCGGCGCGGTCGTCTTCCTGGCCCTCCGCCGCCGGATGCAGGCGTCGGTCGACGCCGGTATTCGAGGGTTCCTGGTCGGTCTCGGTGCGGTCGTGGCGTTTTCGAGCGGCGGGAGCCAGGTCGGGCTCGCGACGGGGCCGATCGAACCCCTGTTCGACTCGCTCGGCACGCCCGCCGTCCTGCTGCTCGGCCTCGGCGCGGTCGGCATCCTGCTCGGGGCGTGGATGGGCTCGCCGCGACTGCTCCAAGCCGTCGCCCGGGAGTACTCACAGCTCGGCGTCCGGCGGTCGATCGCCGCGCTGATCCCGGGGTTCATCATCGCCCAGGTCGCCATCGCGCTCGGGATCCCGATCTCCTTCAACAACATCATCATCTCCAGCGTGATCGGGAGCGGGCTCGCCGCGGGCTCGGCGGGCACCTCGATGCGGAAGATCGGTTTCACCCTCGTCGCGTGGCTCGTCTCGCTCGTCGGCGCGGGGCTGGTGGGGTACGGGCTCTATCAGCTACTGGCGTTCCTCACCGGCGCGTAGCGACACGGCGAGTTTCCGAGTGGACCGATCCGAGGACCGAGAAGCGGGGATTGCACGCGGACAGTCGCGGAACAGAGCTAAGTCCGCGGGGTCGTGAATCCGAACGATGGCCACCGACGGCGACATTCGAGTCCTGGTCGCGATCGACCTCGTGCTCTCGACGATATTCTCGACCCTCGTGGTCTGGGGGCTCTCGTTCGTCGGGAGTCTCACGTTCTCGTGGGTCACCGTCGGCCTCGCCACTCTCCTGCTCGCGCTCGTGACCTACCTCGCGGTGCTCCGGTAACCCATCCCGAAGGCGCGCCGGACGGGTGAATTTATACCCGCTCGGATGGCGCATCAATTCATGCCCATCGTCGAACGCGACTCCGCCTCGCTCATCACCCACGCGCTCGCGCGCGACACGCTCTCGCGCCTCCGAAGCGTCGAAACCGAACAGGTCGCCTTCCGGAAGGGGCTCGTGAAACTCGGCCGGATCTGTGGCTACGAGGTCATCGACGGCGCGATGGAGACCGAGTACGTCTCGATCACCACACCCCTCGAAGAGACCACCGGCGAGCGCGTGAAGGGTCTCGACGACGTCGTGATCATCAACGTCCTCCGGGCGGCGACGCCGTTCGTCGAGGGCCTGCTGAAGGCCTTCCCGCGGGCGAAACAGGGCGTGATCTCCGCCGGTCGCGACGAAAGTGCCGGAATGAACGACGAGGGCGAGTTCCCGATCACCATCGACTACACCAAGCTGCCCGAGATCACCGAGAAGGACACCGTGATCGTCGCCGACCCGATGCTCGCCACGGGTTCGACGATGTGTACGGTGCTCGACCACGTCCTCTCCGACGCCGACCCCGAGCGCCTCATCGTGCTCTCGGCGGTCAGCGCGCCGCCGGGCCTCCTCCGAGTGGGGGACGCCTACCCCGAGGCCGACCTCCTGACGGTGAGCATCGACGACCACCTCGACGAGAACGGCTTCATCGTTCCCGGCCTCGGCGACGCCGGCGACCGCGCGTTCCGCACCAAGTAATCCGCTTCGACGCACGTCGAACCCCTTGGTTTCGTCTGGAGATACGGCCCGAAGAGCGACTGCGTCGGGCGTTCTCGCCGGCCCGTGTCAGGCGTTTCCACGACGAATTCTTGGGACGAATTCGACCGACGGCGCGGGGGTTGGGGTGCGAATGCTGTGGCGCGTAGGCCGTGTGTTCGGATGGGTGATAGGCGGGTGATGTGGGTAGTGTGGGTGGTGCGGGTGATGGGGTAGCGTGGATAGGGTCGAAGCCGTATCGGACCCACCCTTGCCATCGGGTTCGTCTCCGACGGTATCGAACGGTTTGAATCGATAGCGGTCGTCGTCTCCCTCGTGAACGTGGTCTTCCACCACTCGAACGACGACCCCGAGCTGCACGACCGCGTGACGAACAACGTCGCGAACCTCCTCGACGACGCCACGGTCGAAACGGACGAGGTCGCACTGGTCGCCAACAGCGGCGGGCTCCAGTTGCTCGTCGTGGACTCGCCACAGCGCGAGGCGGTCGAAACCCTCCAGGAGCGAGGCGTCGTCTTCAAGCAGTGTCGGAACACCTTCGCCGGGACCGAGGTCGGTGAGAACGACCTCATCGACGGCGTCGAGGTGGTTCCGTCGGGCGTTGGCGAGCTCGCACGTCTTCAGGAAGCGGGCTACGCCTACCTCACGCCCTGATCAGAGGAAGAGCGCCGGGACCGTCTTCCGGAGGATGTTGAGCGCGATCACGACGAGCAGCGCGACCACGAACCAGTTGAACTTGGTCTCGTCGACCTCCAATCGGCGGAGGTAGGTGCCGAGGAGGAGGCCGACGATGGTGACGACAGCGATGGCACAGCCGAGCCAGAGCCGATAGGGCGTCATCAGTCCATCGAAGAGCATCACGACGATCCGAACGGTGAAGATCGTCCCGAGCACCATCGAGAGACCCCCGATGTAGCGTTCGGTGTCGCGCTCGAAGGTGTGGAAGTAGGCGGGGAGGAGCGGACCGAGGTTCGAGACGGCGAGCAGGAACCCCTCCAACGCGCCGGCGGTCCCGAGCGCGACCGGGTGGTGGGCCTCCTCGACTTTGAGGAAGCCGCCGAAGATCTCGAAGAGTGCGTAGCCGAGGATGACCAGCGCGATGACGAACGGGACGATCGGGCCGGCGCTGTAGGTGCTGAGGGCGATCACGCCGACTATCGCGCCGAGCACCGCGAGCACCATCAGCACCCACTCCTCGCGGACGAAGTCGAGGCCGGTGTCGGTCTCGCCGACCTGGAAGACGTTGATCATCCACGGCGGGATGGCGAGCACGACGACCGCGAGGGTGGGGTCGACGACGCTCGCGAAGACGGGGGTCGCGATCAGCGCGTACCCGAACCCGAGCATCCCCTTGATCGCGCCTGCAGCGATCGCGACCACGAGGAAGAGCACCAGGAGACCGGGCGAGACGTCCGCCTGGATCCCTTGGGTGACGTTCTCCACCCCGGGGAAGAACACGACCGCCCCCGCGAGAACCGCGAGGGTCGCGAGCGTCATCGTGACCTCGCGGTACCGCAGCGCGGTGAGGTTCTTCAGGAACTGTTCGACGTCGACGGTTGATCCGGTGGTAGCCATTTGGTGAATCACTCAGGTGAACCGGCGACCGTGCCGGCGTGCCGCACTGGTGTCCGATAGGGTTCGGAGAGGGATAATGCGGGCGTCGTCGGTGAGGCCTGCAGCTATGCGTTTCGTCGGCGATCGACGGTATCCAGTGGCTGCCGGTGGGTTGGGGTCCGAAGCGGTCGTTCGGCCGGAACACATGCGTCGTAAAACGAGACAAAGATCGCCGGTTCGTGGTCGTCGCTCGCGACGTGAGTGGCTGAGAGGAGTACGCCCCCTTCTGTTCGTCCCGGCATTCGGCTGTGCGTCCGCGCCCCTGCTGGGCTACCGTGCGGCGTGTGCCGCGTGGCGCGGACTTGCACCGGCGAGGTTTCGCCGTTCCATCCGTTCTCCACCGTCGGCGGCGTTAGACGCCGCACAACCCTCGGTTGGTCAACTCCCCGTTGCTTTCTCGGGCTTGAGCCCTTCTGCGCGGGGTTCGCGAGCAGGAGGGATATCCTCCCGCACCTCATCGGTCGAGTGGAGGGGTCTCGTTGCTGTTCCAGAGCCGACGGTCTCCCGCCCCGGGGTCGCCCCGGTCGCCTGCCCGGCGGTGGGGGGACGTTCCTCGCGTGCGGGCCGGCGCGACGAATCCGCGCCGGCCCACCGCGGTGGCCGGGCTCTCTCTGCCAGTTGAGGATTCTCGGCGGGCGAGTAAAACCGTTCGGACGTCGGTCGCCGACCCCGAGGGGCCAGAGCGGACAATTAATTGATAACGGAGAGATCCAAACCCGGTCCAATGGACGACGGGATCGACTTCGTGCTGGTGACTCTCCGGACACTCAGTGGACTTTTCGCCGTGCTGGCGATGATCGTCGGCAACGGCGGACAGCGCCTGACGATAGCCATCGCCGGGGTCGTCGTGCTCGTCGCTTCGGTGCTCGGATTCGCCGGGGTGCGTCGGATTTCGAGGTCCCGTATCGGCTGGCTCGTCGTACTGCTCCTCCTTGTCGTTCTAATCGTGGACGGAATCCTTCATCCAGCCGTTCCGCCGGTTGGGATCCCGACCGGGAGATAGAGCCACAGTCATCCATCCAGAATCCCGTGAGGTCGGTATCTCAGAGCACGTTCGTCATGGAAACCACCGACCCGCCGACGCTCAAGAGCAGTGCCACCGCGACCGGAATTCCGACGACCACGACCGCCCGGCGCAGCGAGAGATGGTGGGTTCGCCGCATTCCGAACAGCCAGATGACCGCCTGCCAGAGCGTGAACACGAGGCTGAAAACGGTCAGTAGGAGCATCGAGTGGCCCGAGGTGATCGCCCTGACCCCGCTGAGGAGGGCGAAGGTCGCGACACCGTTGCCGCCGCCGTAGGCGAGGTATCGCATAACGGGATCGAGGAGCCCCACGAAGACGACCGGAACGAACCCCCACGCCGTGACCTTGAACGTGGTGTCGAGCGAGCCGTTTCCACCGAGAACGGACGACAGGAGGTGGAACGCGCCAGTATAGAGGCCACACCGGAGGAGCACCCACCCGAACGCGAGCGGTGCGTTGAACAGGATACTGAGAACGACGAACGGACCGGTACCCAGCCCGCTGTCCGGCATAGAGAGAAACAACACGAGCGTCGAGAAGACCGACGCGAGCCCCGCGAGGATCAACACCAGAACCGGCTGAAGCGGCGAGAGCTCGTCGCGCTCCCGGAAGAAGCGGTCGGGGTCGAAAAACACGGTCCGGACCATGTAACGGGCACACGTCGCCGTTTGTTATAGATTGCTATTGGCTTCGAAATTAAGTCCGATCACGAAGGGACCGTGAACGATTAGTCCATCCCGAACCCAACGAGTTCCGCGTCCTCTCTCGCCCGGTCGGCCGCCGCGTCGAGGTCGAACTCCCGGACGACCTCACCGTCGCGGATCAGCGGTTCCAACAGCGGTTCGCCCTCGGTATCGTGGTCGGCGAGCGCGACGTGGTGGCCGCCGTCGGCCGTGCGGTAAACCTGCTTCCTTCCCGAGAGCTTCCCGCGTTTCGACACGGGTTCACCATCGATCTCGACGATATCGAGCGCGAAGTCGACGGGGTCGGCGTTCGAGACGTAGCTCCCGACGCCGAAGCCGTCCGCGACGTCCCGGAGGTCCCGAAGCGTCTCGGGACCGAGCCCGCCGCTGGCGAAGAGGCCGACGTCCTCGCGGCCCCGCGCGTCGATCTCCCAGCGCACCTCGCGCAGGATGTGCCGGAAGTCGCCGCGGCGCGAGCCCGTGGTGTCGATACGGACGCTGTCGAGGTCGTCGCCGAGCGCCTCGGCCGCTCGAAGGGTCTCGTCGACCTCGTCGGTGTAGGTGTCACACAGCGCGATCCGCGGGACGGACTCGGGTGCGGCCTCGTCGAAGGCGACCCACGCGTCCTCCTGATTTCCCTTCCCGAAACAGATCACGAGCGCGTGGGGCATCGTGCCGCTGGCCTCCCGGTCGAGGAGGTCGCCCGCGGCGACGTGCGAGAAGCCGTCGAAACCCGCCACCAGCGCGCTCCGCTCGACGACCGCCGCGATCGAGGGATGGACGTGGCGCGCGCCGAAGCTCAACAGCGATGAATCGGGGGCGGCCAGCCGCGCCTGGAGCGCGCTCGTCGCCATTCCGGAGGGGTGTGAGAGAAACCCCAAGAGCGCGGTTTCGAACCGAGCGAACTCGAGGTACGGACCCTCGATCCGGAGCACCGGTCCGCCGTCGAACAGCTGCCCCTCGCGGAGGGCGTCGACGTCGACAGCTAGCCCACGAAGGAGGTGGGCGGCGTCCTCGATCCCGGCGAAGACCTCGAACTCTCCAGTCGAGAACTGGTCGGCGGTGACCTCGGCGACGACTCGTGGATTCTTCCCGACGTGGTTGAGCGTCTCGACGGTCCGTTCGAAGTAGGCGTCGGTGGCGCGGCCCTCGCGGATGACGGCGGGCGAGACGATATCGAACTCGGGGTCGGACATGTACGACCTCCTCGGGGAGGGTGGAAAAGGTATTCGTCGGCAAGGCGGTGGGCTCGGCCGTCGAAGTCGGTCGGGACGGTCGGCCGTCGCCGAACGCCCGTGACGACCGAGAGCCGGACTGATAACTGAGAGCATAGCGCATCAATATGCACTAATTCGGCACTATCGAGTTATGCCGTCTCGACACCGATCAGCCCCGACTATGTCCAAGGCAGGTCCACCGCCGGGGGGTGAGTCGCCGACCGAACTTTCGGCCGAAACACTGGAAGCGTTCGCGGAGGGGTTTCGTGGTGAACTGCTCGGTCCAGAGACGGCGGGCTACGACGAAGCCCGCCAAGTCTGGAACGGAATGGTCAACAAGTACCCCGGGGTCATCGCCCGGTGTACGGGCGTCGCCGACGTCGTCGCGGCGGTGACCGTCGCCCGGGAGCACGACCTCGTCGTCGCGGTCCGCGGCGGCGGGCACAACGTCGCGGGGAGCGCGCTCTGTGACGGCGGTATCGTCATCGACCTCTCCGGGATGAACGGCGTCCACGTCGACCCGGCGGCACGGACGGTTCGCGCCGCCGGTGGCGCGACGCTCGGGGACGTCGACCGGGAGACGCAGCTCTTCGGGCTGGCGACGCCGCTGGGGGTCGTCTCGGCCACCGGGATCGCCGGGCTGACGCTCAACGGCGGCATCGGCCACCTCCGGCGGAAGTGGGGGCTAGCGTGCGACAACCTCGAATCCGTCGAGGTGGTGACGGCCGACGGCGTGGTGCGAACCGCCAGCCGGGCGGAGAACCCGGAGCTGTTCTGGGCGGTTCGTGGCGGCGGCGGGGGCGTCGGTGTCGTCACCTCGTTCGAGTACCGGCTCCACGAGGTCGGCCCCGAGGTGTTCGGCCTCTTCGTGGTCCACCACGGCGACCACGCGACCGAAGCCATGCACGCGTTCCGCGAGTACAGCGCCTCGGCCACCGAGGACGCCAGCGTGCTCGCGTTCACCCTGTTCGTCCCCGAGATCGAGGAGTTCTCGGAGGCGGCATGGGGCGAGCCGGCGGTCGGGTTCATCGGCTGTCACCTCGGGACGACCGAGGCGGCCGAGAGCGAATTCGACCCCCTGCGAACGGTCGCCGAGCCGGTCGCCGACTTCAGCGACCAGATGCCGTACACGGAGCTCCAGACCCTGCTCGACGAGGACTACCCGGACGGTCGGCGGTACTACTGGAAGGCGACCTACGTCGAGGAGCTCACCGACGAGATCCTCGACCTCGTCGTTCGTCGCGAGGAGGCGAGCCCGTCCGACCTCTCGACGATCGACCTCTGGCAGCTCGGCGGCGCGATCGACGACCCCGCTCGGGACGAGACCGCCTTCTGGCACCGTGAGAACGCCTACATGCTCACCTTCGAGGCCAACTGGGACGACCCGGCGACCAACGACGCGAACGTCGCGTGGGCCCGTGACGGGATCGCCGAGGTACGGGAGATGGGGGTCGCGGGCGGCACCTACGGCAACTTCCCCGGGTTCGAGGAGGACCCGGCGACGGCACAGTTCGGCGGCAACGAGGAACGGCTGGCCGCGGTGAAAGCCGAGCACGACCCGACGAACCTGTTCGGGTGACCGGGCGCGCTCGTAGCGGTTCCTAGCCGTGTCGTAATCGGCAGGAGGGACGAGAACGGTGAAACGTCCAGCTCAGCCGCCCGCGTGAACGTCGTCGAGGTCGCCGGTCTCGGGTGCGTTGACGATGGTGACGGTGTTCCCATTCCGCGTGATCCGGAAGGCGTCGCTGTAGGGGCTGTCGTCACGGACCACCCAGACGTCCCCGCTTCCCGGTTCGGGCTCGCCGCCCCAGTGCGAGAGGAGGTCGTGGTAGCCGTCGACGAACTCGCGGGCCTCGGCGGGCGAATCCCACGCGAGCTTCCAGACGTAGCCAGTCTCGTTGCCCTTCCGATAGACCGCCATCCGGTCGCCGTCCCAGCCGTTGGTGTAGTTGAAGCCGTAGTTGAACGGGTCGCTGGTGTTGACGCTCCCGGCTTCGAGGTTGAGGAACGCTCCCGGTGCGACGACCGAGGAGTCGTTGTAGTCGTCGTAGAGCGTCGCGCCGAAGGTCGCCGCGAGCGCCGACTGGCCGAGCACGGCGTAATCGGGCCGGCCCGGCGGGCGCACCCGCTCCCAGCCGTTCGCGGTACTGTTCGCGACCGTGAGGTTGGTTGGGGGGTCGGAGCCGTATTTCTCGGGGTGGATGACCTGCTCGGCGCTCGCCGGGAGGTCGTCGTAGGCCGCGTTCACGCGGTCCCAGCCACCGTGCGAACGGAGATAGCTGACGAACGCGGGGCCGTCGGCGTACGGGAAGTACGAGAGGATGTAGACCCCGAGGTCGAGGCTACTGGTGCTGTCGCCGTCCCCGCCGCTGGCGGTGCCGGCGCTCCCGGCCGCGGCCTCGGTGCACTGCCACTCGGCCTCACAGGCCGCGTCGTACTGGTCCTCGATGTAGTTGGCGTCGCCTTCGACCAGCCCGTTCCGGGCGTTGTAAGCGTCGCGAGTCGCGGGGTTCGACGACGAGAGGTCGAAGTGCTGGTCCTGGAGCGCGTGGGTCAGCTCGTGGGCCAGCGTCGAGGGGTCGACGTCGGGGGTGGCCGTCGGCGAGACCACCACGATCGAGTCGTTTGCCGGGCTGTAGTAGCCGAGGACGTTCTGGCCGCGGTTCGACTGCTGGACTGCGAGCGAGTTGCGGTCCTCGCCGACCAGGAACATCCCTTCGAACTTCGCGTTGTCGAACGTCCGGAAGGCCGCCGACCGACTCCCGCCGTCGCCGGTCGACCGACTGTAGTCGGCACGGGAGATGACCTCCACCGGCACCGACTGGCTGAACTCGAGCCCCCGGATCCGCTCGACCCGCGCCATCGTGACGTTGACGAGCGCGGCGCGCTCGCTGGCGTTGTAGCCGTCGCCGGTCGTGACCGCTATCGATTCGTTGTACCAGTAGCCGCCCTCCCACCCGAGCGCGTCGTTCGCGGGGTCCGGGGGGATCGTGCCCGCACTGGCCGCGTCCGTGTCGTCGCCGGGAGTGCTCCCCCCGCCCGTCGTTCCGCCTCCCTCCGTCATCCCGCTCGAACCCGAGGTGGGAGCGGAGGCGTTGGGACCGCTACCGAGAAACGGGACGCTACAGCCGGCGAGAACGACCAGCGCGACCACGGAAAGAACGGCGACGGCTCGCATACGATGGCGATGTGACCCGCGGGCAAAAAACGTCCGACTGCGGCGACGGGCGGGAACGCCCCGAACCGGCGCGAAAAGAGCTTTGTCCGCGTCGTGGGTAGCGAACCCATGGAGTTCGACCCCGACCGGACCGCCGTCGTCGTCGTGGACATGCAAAACGGGTTCTGTCACCCGGAGGGGAGCCTCTCCGCCCCCGCCAGCGAGGATGTGATCGATCCTATCGCCGATCTCGTCACGGACGCCCGGGCGGCGGGTGCGAGGACGGTGTTCACGCGCGACGTCCATCCACCGGAGCAGTTCGCGGGGAACCACTACTACGACGAGTTCGAGCGCTGGGGCGAGCACGTCGTCGAAGGGTCGTGGGAAGCCGAGGTCGTCGACGAACTCGATGGCAAGGCCGACCACGTTGTCGAGAAGCACACCTACGACGCCTTCCACGACACCGAACTGGAGGGGTGGCTGCGGGCGCGCGGGGTCGACGACCTCCTCATCTGTGGAACGCTCGCGAACGTCTGCGTGCTCCACACCGCGGGCAGCGCCGGCCTCCGGGATTTCAGACCCGTCCTCGTCCCGGACGCCATCGGGGCCATCGAGGACGCCCACCACGAGTACGCGCTCGACCACGCCGACTGGCTGTTCGGGGAAGTCACAGAACGCGCCGATATCACGTTCGGAAGCGAACAGTAACGTCGAAAATCCCCTTCTTAAATTCGTAAATAGGTAGTTATTTACCGTACTCCGAAATAGATACGGTATTCGGCGTCGGTTGTCGGGACGAATGTCCGTCGAGACCGCCGTCCACGACCCCACGGACCGTATCGGGTTCGTACCCACGGATACCGATGCCCGTTCGCGCGAGTCCACCACGTTGCTGGTCCGCCCGGACCACTTCGGGGTGAGCTACCGTATCAACCCCTACATGCGTCCCGAGGCCGGAGCCGACGCCGCACGGGCACGCGAGCAGTGGGACGACCTCCGCGGGGTCTACAACGACCTCCCGGCACGGACCACGGTGCTCGACCCGGACGAGGCCGTGGCGGGTGCACGCGACCGATGTCCGGCGGTCCAAGGTCCGACGCAGCTTCCCGACATGGTGTTCTGTGCGAACCACGGGCTCGCGCTCCCCGACGAGCGCGGGGTCGTGCTCTCGCGGATGGCGACCAGCGAGCGCGCCGACGAGGTCGACTACTTCGCGGCGTGGTGTGAGGACCAGGACTACACCGTCCACACCGTCGAGAGCGGCCCGTTCGAGGGCACCGGCGACGCGATCTGGCATCCCGGTCGACGGCTGCTCTGGGGTGGCTACGGTATCCGAACCAGCAGAGCGGTCTACGACGAGCTCGCCGATCTCCTCGGAGTCCCGGTACTCGGGCTCGAACTCGTCGACAAACGTTACTACCACCTCGACGTCTGTTTCGCACCGCTCGATCAATCCACGGTCCTCGTCGAGCCGGCGGCGTTCACCGACGCGAGCCGCGAGCGTATCGAGGGCTGTTTCGACCGGGTGATCGAGGCCGGACCGGGCGAGTCCGAGAGCGGGCTGGCCTGCAACTGTCACCCCATCGACGGCGAACACGTCGTGATGGGCGCGGGCAATCCCGAGACCGCCGCGCGGGTCGCGGACGCGGGGTTCGAGGTTCACGAGGTTCCGACGGACGAGTTCCAGAAGGCGGGTGGGTCGGTGCGGTGTCTCACGCTCTCGCTCGGGTAAGACCTACCGAAATAGCCGGTAGGCACCCTGGCCCGTCGCCACGGGTTTGGACTCGCCGTCGGGGGCCTCGCTCTCGACGGTCACCGTGGAGACGCCGACGCTCGACCCCGCTCTGACGACCTCCGCGGTCGCGGTGAGGTCGCCGCCGGCGGGGCGGAGATAGTTGACGTTGAGGTTGATGGTCGCCACGCCGCCGTTGAGCGGGTCGTCGAGGTGCGGGCGGAGGGCGACCCCACCCGCCGTGTCGATCAGCGTCGCGGCGATGCCGCCGTGGACCTGGGCCGGGTCGTCGCCGTCGCCCGGCCGGGAGTTCGAGAGCTTCTCGTCGAACGGGACCGACAGCACGAGCGTGTCGCGGGTCATCGACTCCACGGTCGTCCCGAGCCACGAGAGGTAGCCGTGGTCGGCGATGAACTCCTGGAGCAGGTCGGTCATTTCATCGGGGACGTCGGCGTCGGTCATATCCCACCCTGACCGGCGAGCGATTTGTAGCCACCGATGACCGCAAGCGACACCGTGAGGCGTGGCCGGAGTCGAGGGTCGGCATGTCCGATGGTCCGGAGTACGACATCGACTTCCGCGAGCACCCGGAGAAGTACGAGGTCGGCCGCGGCGAGGAGGGCGTGTTCAAGGTCGAACCGTACAAGGGCGAACTCCTCGACCGGTGGGGCTACGCCGACCGCGAAACCGCCGACGAGGGCGGGGAAGCGATCTACGCGAAGTATCGGGAGTATCGCGACGAAGGCGACTTTCCGGGGATGGACATGGCGCGGAAATATTTGCAGATGGGCTACACCCGGGCGATGCGCTACGCGCGCTATCCTGGTGGGCAGAAGTACGTAGATGGGGAAGAACGCGACCCCGAGAAGTGGGTCGACCACGACAAACGCGAGGCCGCGCTGGTCTACGCGGTCTGGTGGGAGCGAGTGGAGAACGACGAAGTGTATCAGCGGGCGAAATCCGAGCATCGGGAGCGTGAGTGAGTCGGTGAGTTAGATCGACACTCGGGAAACGACGTAGCTCGTAGCGATTTGACCGCACTCACCCGACATATCGCACTCGTACGATATACCGTACTCACCTGACACACCACACTCGCACGATATACCGCACTCACCCGACGCAAGTGAGAACCGCAGACTGCACCGCTCCGCGACAACCACGAGCCTCCCCAACCGACTGCGCTCCTCGCTCGTTCGCTTCACTCACTCGCTCCGGTGCTCATCCCTCGCACAGTGTCCGCTGTCGCGGGTTCACATCCGTTCACCCGCGACCGCGAGCGCGCGCCACAGCATCCGAACCGCCACAGCATCCACACCGCCTCCGCACCGCAGCCGGCGTCAGCCCAGCCGAATCGGGTCGTCCGTGGGGCGGAGGTCGACCTCGATACGGTCGCCGACGGCGAATCCGTGGCCGGGACGGACGAGCTTCGCGCCGAAGGCGGGGTCACGGGCACAGCAAAACGAGAGGCCCGTAATCGGGTCGTCGTTCGCACGGATTTCGATGTCGTCCCAGGCCACGGTGCGCCCATCGGCCTGACCCACTCGCTGGCCGAACAGCGAGACCGCTCCCCCACCTCCGCCGAGCGCGCCGCCGCCCGCGTAGTGGACGAGCCCACCGTCGAGCACCCGTCCCTCGTCGCTCGCGATGCCGACGAACCGCTCGCCCGGCGCGGGGTGGGCTGGCGCGTCGAGAATCGCGTAGGTCTCGCCCGTCTCGACCACACGGCCCGACCCGTCCCAGTCGAGCCCCTCGACCTCGACCTCGGGGTCGAGCGCCAGCGACCCGCTCGCCCGGTAGGGGTTCTCGTCGG
Source organism: Halococcus sp. IIIV-5B (assembly GCF_003602035.1). NCBI lineage: Archaea > Methanobacteriati > Methanobacteriota > Halobacteria > Halobacteriales > Halococcaceae > Halococcus > Halococcus sp. IIIV-5B. The sequence goes on from NZ_QZWE01000046.1 coordinate 16,425, forward strand.
GAGCCCGGAGTTCGAGGTGGACGTGGTTGTCGACCCACGGCGCGAAGAAGCCCGCGCGGACGAGGCTCCCGAGCGGGTCGCCGACCTCGATGGAGTCGCCGGATTCGACGTCCGGCTCGACGTGGAGGATTCGCGCGACGTGCGCACCGGTGTCGACGAGAATGAGGTGATCGTGGTTGGGCGCGTAGGGTTTCGGCGGTGCGCGTACGGTCCGGGTTTCGAGCACCTCGCCAGCGACGGGTGAGGGTGCGAGAGAGGAGTTCTCGGCTGGGCCGAGCCCCGAGTCGGGATAGAGGTCGACCGCGTGCCCGCGCCCGTGGGCGGTGTACGGCGAGTTGTAGAGCGAGAAGCGCTGGTACCGCGAGAGGGCATCGACACCGAGTGGGACGGCCATCGACGATCGAAGGACCCGCGGGCGTTTAGCCCTCCCGTCCCTACGAGACCCATGCGAATCGTTGAGGGCCGAGCCGAGGACATCGACGCCGACAGGGCCCGAACCCGGGAGCTGTTCGAGCACACCGAGCGGACCGGCGAGCCAGCGGTCCGGGTCTGGACACCCCACCGTCAGGTCGCCTTCGGCCGGCGCGACACGCGGGAGAACGGCTACGATGCCGCGAAACGCGCCGCCGCGGACCACGACTTTCCGGTCGTCGAACGAGCGGTCGGCGGCCGTGCGGTAGCCTACACCGGAACCACGGTGGCCTTCGCGCGCGCCGAACCCGCCGACGACGGCATCACCGAACGCTACGACCGCGCGACGGCCGACCTCCGGACCGCGTTCGAACACCTCGGGGTCGACGCCCGTCCCGGCGAACCACCCGACTCGTTCTGTCCGGGGTCGCACTCACTCCAGGCCGACGGAAAGATCGCGGGCCTCGCCCAGCGCGTCACCGGCGACGCCGCACTCGTGGCGGGCATCGTCCTCACTCGCGATGCCGAGGAGATAGCGGCCGTGCTCGACCCCATCTACGCCGTGCTCGACGTCCCGTTCGACCCGAAATCGGTGGGGAG
>NZ_QZWE01000047.1:0-16781 GCF_003602035.1 Halococcus sp. IIIV-5B
TCCGGGCGGCGGGCGGGGCGGACGCGCGGGTGACGAAACGCGCGATGACCCGTGCGCCGGTCTTTCGAGTGGGTGGGATCGTCGAAGCCGAGGCGGTGGTCGAGTGGGTTCGCGACCACGAGGCCGGCCTCGCGAGCGCTGCCGAGTCCACCACTTCCCACGGTGAACTCGTCGAGATCACGCCCTACGCGGTGGGTGATTCGGTCTTCCTCCGCTTCGGCTACGACACCAAGGACGCGATGGGGATGAACATGGCGACGATCGCCACCCGTGAGGCCTGTGACGTTGTCGAGAGCGAGACACCCGCCGAGCTCGTCGCGCTCTCGGGCAACCTCTGTACGGACAAGAAACCCGCCGCGATCAACGCCGTCGAGGGGAGGGGGAGAAGCGTGGTCGCCGACGTGCGGATCCCGAACGACGTGGTCGAGGAGCGCCTCCACGCCACGCCCGAGGCGGTCGCCGAACTCAACACCCGGAAGAACCTCGTCGGGTCGGCGAAGGCGGGTGGGTTGGGGTTCAACGCCCAGGCCGCGAACGTCGTCGCCGCCGCCTTCCTCGCCACCGGTCAGGACGCCGCCCAGGTCGTCGAGGGCTCGAACGCGATCACCACTATCGACGCCCGCGAGGACGAACTCTACGCCAGTGTCTCGCTCGCGAGCCTCGAAGTCGGCACCGTCGGCGGCGGCACGAAACTACCCACACAGGCGGAAGCGCTCTCGCTGCTCGGGGTGCGCGGCGGCGGGAGTCCCCCCGGATCGAACGCCGACACGCTCGCCGAGGTCATCGCAGCGGGTGCGCTCGCGGGCGAACTCTCCCTCCTGGGGGCGCTGGCCTCCCGGCACCTGTCGAGCGCCCACGAGGAGCTCGGCCGATAGCTTGCGTCGGCAGTCGGTACGCACATCCCGTCCGAGCGAGAACAGGGGGTATGGCGATCGACCACATCACCGCCGAGGCCGACCTAGTCAGAACCGCCCTCCAGCAGAAGTACCTCGACGACGCCGGCGAGCCGGTCGTTCGGGTCGATCCGGACGGGAACGCCGACCTCTTCGTCCACGAGGACGGCTTCGACAACCCCGAGGGCGACATCGACCAGCCCGACGAGGGCGTCGACATCCGCCCCGAGCGCTTCGTCGGGAGCGACCTCGACCTCCCGGCCGACGACGACGACCTGAGCGAGGACGAACTCGAAACCCTCACCGAACGCCTCGGCTCCGAACTCGAAGCCGCACTCGCCGAGGAGGTCGACCTCAACGCCGACCGCGAGGAGAGCGAGAACGTCGTCCCGGTCGAGTACTCGACCAAGGGCCCCTGAGCCGGCGCTGGACGAGACCCGAAGATCAGCCTTTCACTACAGTAATCGATACCGGCCGTCGTGTCGGCTCACCGCGCCCCGCTGAGACAGCCGTTCGAGCGCGCGTTCGGTGTAGTCGGCCGGGACCCCGTCCCGTTCGGCGTGCGCGACGACGTTCGATTCGGTGGGGTTGTCGAGGTCGGCGATGGAATCGCGAACGACCTCCATCCGGCTCTTGCTCCCACCCGATTCGGTGGCCGCCTCGCCCGCCGCGGCCGTTCGTTCGGCGTCGAGCCCCGACCTCTCGAGGTACTCCGCGTCGCTCATCCCGCCGGCCTCGGCCTGCGATTCGAGAGTCGAGAAGGAGTCGAGTTCGTCGGGTGCGTGGTCGCTCCGGGCGGCGAGCAGCCGGGTGCGGGCCTCGCGTGCGGCGTCGCCCGACTCGTGCTGAGCGAACTTCTTCAGCGCCTCGAAGCGGTGACGTTTCCCACACGAGGGACAGGTCGTGGTGTCCGGTCGTCCCTCGACCACCCAGAACGCGCTGCACTCGCCGCAGCCGACCACCGCGTACATAGCGCTACTGGGGCGACGAACCGTGTTGAAGCTTTAGGTACCTCGGCGCGTGTGGAACGCATGGAGCACGTCGCAGCCGACGACGGGACGTCGCTCGAACCGATGGAAGGCGTACAGCTGACGATGCTCGCCGGCGGCGAGCGGATGAACGTCCAGGCGTTCGAGATCGAACCGGGCGCGGTGGTGCCGGCCCACAGCCACCACCACGAGCAGGCGGGCCAGGTCATCGACGGCGTGCTGACGTTCGTGACCGACGACGCCGAACACGAGGTCGGTCCCGGCGGGAGCTACGCGATCCGGAGCGAGGAACGCCACGGGGCCGAGAACCGCGGGACGGAGACGGTTCGCGGCGTGGAGCTGTTCAGCCCGCCGCGTGAGGCCCCCGACTGGGCCGAGTGAGAACCTCGAAAATCGGTCCAGTTAGGGCCGCGGTGCGGCCTTCTGCATCGCGCGTTCGGCGATGTTCCCACCGTAGTCGGCGGTGCGCGAGAGGGAGTCCACGACGAGCCCGAGCTGCTGGGCGCGCTTGGGTTCGAGGTCGCGGAACAGGCTATCGGCCTCGCGGGCGGCCTCGTCGACCGCGTCGATGTTCGCCATCGCCTCGTTCGCGAGCCGAACCGCCTCGTCGGCATCCTCGGCGAGGAAGGCGTCCATCGCGGTCTCGACGACCGCCGCGGCCTCGGTGTGGAGGGCGTCGAGCGCCGCGGCGACTTCCTCGGAGACGCCGTCGTTCGTCGCTGCGACCTCCGCGATCTTGGTGGCGTGGTCGGCGACGCGTTCGAGCTGACGCGCGCTCGAGTGGTAATCGAAACACGTCTCGCGCGGGAGGCCGACCTCGGTGGCGGCGTTCGGGTCGCGGAGCACGCTCCGGAAGACGCGTGCGGTCATGTACCAGAGCCGGTCGACGTCGTCGTCGCGCTCGGTGACGTCGTCCGCGAGGTCCGCGTCGGCCTCGCGGAGGGCCGTGACAGCGTCGCCGAGCATGGTGAGCGCGACGAGCCGCATTCGGGTGATGGCGTTGTGGACCGAGAGCTCCGAGGAGTCGAGCAGGTCCTGGAGCGTTACTCGGTCGGCGGTCTCCTCGATGACTTCGAGACCGACGAGCCCCTGGGTCGCCTGACGGATGGTGCGGCGCTGGGCGGCGTCGACGTTCGCGGTTTCGAGCGTGATGACGTCGAAGCCGCTGACGTACATCGTGACCACCGCCCGGGTGAGCTCCGCACCCTCGAGACCCGTCACGTCGAGCGTTCCCTCCGTGGCGGCGTCCTCGCGACGTGGCGCGAGCAACAGCGAGTCGTCCTCGGGGTAGAACTCGACTTCGCTGCCGGCCTCGATGCCGTGGTCGGTCGCCCACGCCTTCGGCAGCGAGACGGTGTAGGTCGAACCGCCCGTGACCTGGACCTTGCGGGTCTCCATACCCGAAGTCGGAACGCCCACCCCAATAAATCTACTCAATAATATATAGCACACCTCGTGTATCTCCGAAGCAACGTCGAATCGTCGTACATTGTGAAGGGAAGGCTCTAGAGCAGTATTTACAACTATATCTTAGTTCGTTATGCTATATAGCTTGTTTCGAACGGCGATCGTCTCGGCGAAGGATACATTAGCCGAAGAGGCCGACGGAGGGCTATGCCCCGCGAAAGCTATCAGGCCCAACTCGAAGCCCTCCGCGAGGACGTCCTCTACATGAGCGAGGTCGTGCTCGAACGCCTCCGGATGGGGCTCGACGCGCTCGCCAGGAAGGACGACCGGCTCGCCCGGAAGGTCATCGAGGGCGACGACGAGATCAACGGGATGTACCTCGACCTCGAAGGCGACTGTATCGACCTCTTCGCGCTCCAACAGCCCGTCGCGGGCGACCTCCGGTTCATCGCCTCCTCGTTCAAGGTCATCACCGACCTCGAACGCATCGCGGACCTCGCCACCAACCTCGGCGAGTACACCTTCGACGCCGACCGCGACGTCTTCCCGGAGGTCGACGTCCAGGCCATCGGCGAGTTCGCCGAGACGATGGTGGCCGACGCGATGGCGGCCTACGCGGCCGGCGACGCGGAGGCCTGCTACGCCATCGACGAGCGCGACACCGAACTCGACGAGCGGTGCGAGCGCGCCTCCGACACCGTGGTCCGCGAGCTCATCGGGATCGAGGGCGACCCCGTCGACGACGTCGACCAGCTCATGACCGACGTCTCCCGGTTGCTGCTCACGATCCGCGACCTCGAACGCGTCGGCGACCACGCCGTCAACATCTCCGCACGGACCCTCTACATGGTCGAGAACGACGACGAACTCATTTTCTAACCGCCCACCCACTTTTTTACTCCTCGGGTTGGCTCACTCCGTCGCCAACCGCTCGTCGCAAAACCTGGACTAAAAACCGCCGCTCGTTCGGCCTCCGGCCTCACTCGCGGTACGATCGCTAACCCGCCTCCGCACAGTACCGCCAGCCGCTCCGGCACCACACCGCCGAAGCCCTCAGTCGCTCGTTTCACTCGCTCCTTCGCCCTTCATCCACCAGGAAAACGCCAGCAGCAGCACCGCCGCCGCACGGCGACCGCACCGCGACCGCCGCCCCGCCGTCAGTCGGGCCGTTCCATCCGGAACCGGTCGCCGGTGTGGCAGTAGTAGCTCCCCGACAATCGGCCGACGGCGTCGACTTTCGTCACGTCGAGTTTGCCGTCCGTCGTCACGCCGTCCGCGAGGTGGGCGAGCGCGACCTCGCCGAGCACCATGGTGTTCGACCCGATCTCGACGGCGTCGTAGAGTTCGCACTCGAAGGCGACCTCGATCCCCGCGACGCGGGGCGGGTCGACCCGTTCTGAGGGCGTGGTTTCGAGCCCCGCGTGCTCGAACTCGCTCTCGCCCGGCGCGAGGGTGGCGCTCGTGGCGTTCATCGCTTCCGCGAACGGTTCCGTCACGACGTTGACGACGAACTCCTCGGTCTCCAGTGCGTTGCGCGCCGAATCCGCGAGCCCCTCGGGCCGGTCCGGCCGCGCGCTCGGCGCGAACATCACCACTGGTGGATCGACGTTGACCACGTTGAAGAAGGAGTACGGCGCGAGATTGAGTCCCCCGTCCGCAGCCATCGAACTCACCCACGCGATCGGCCGCGGCACCACCGCTCCCGCGAGGGTCCGATAGAACGAATCGACCGTCTCCGGGTCGACCTTCATCGCCGACCGCCCCCGACGCGCAACCCACGTCGCCGCGCTCGGCAGAACTGCTCCGACATAGCTACCGACCCGAGGGGGCACGCCGGCATACGACTGCCGATACCCGAACCGATGTTCGGGAACCCCGTCCCCATGCCCTATGGTCTTTTGTCGGCGTGCGCTGGAGGGGTGGTATGCTCGTCATCGAGAACGCGACCGTCGTGGACGTCGACGGCGCACGGGACGGACCGCTGACCATCGAGAACGGCGAAGTCGCGGATATCGGGGAGACTCCCGACGATCCGGATACCGTCATAGACGGCGACGGCGGCGTGGTCGCGCCGGGCCTCGTCGATTCACACGTCCACATCGCGATGGACGGCCGGCCGAACACCGAGTCGGTCCGCTCGGACTCGACCCCGACACTCGCCTACCGCGCCGCGAAGAACCTGCGCGAGACCGTCGAGGCCGGGGTCACGACGGTCCGCGACCTCGGCTCGCCTGGCACGCTCGGCCCCGACACCCGCGACGCGATCGCCGACGGCTCCATCCCCGGTCCGCGGGTGGTGCCGTGTGGCTCACCGGTCGTGATCACCGGCGGGCACGGCCACTGGTTCGGTCGCGAGGCCGACGGGCCCGCGGAAGTCCGAAAGGCCGTCCGCGAACAACTGAAGAAGGGCGCTGAGGTCGTGAAGACGATGGCCACCGGCGGCGTGCTCACCGAGGGAGCCGAGATCGGCGGCTTCGAGATGTCGCCCGCCGAACTCGACGCGCTGGTGGACGCGGCGAGCGCGAAGGGTCGACCGACCGCCGCCCACTGCCACGGTGCGACCGGGATCGAGAATGCCGTGCGAGTCGGGATTTCGAGCGTCGAGCACGGCACGTTCATGGACCGCGAGGCCGCCGAACTCATGGCCGAGAACGACACCTACTGGGTGCCGACGGCCTCCGCGCTCTCCGGCATCACCGAGAACGGGAGCGAGGCCGGCATCCCGAAGTGGGCCGTCGAGAAGGCCGAACAGGCCGCGGCGGCCTTCGAGGACGCCTGGGACCACGCGCTCGACGCGGGGGTCCCGATCGCGATGGGCACCGACGCCGGCACGCCGTTCAACCACCATCGGGACGCCGCCACCGAACTCGAACGGATGGTCGAGCACGGCCTGTCCCCCGAAGCCACCTTCGAGGCCGCGACCGTGAACGCCGCCGACCTGCTCGGGCTCGACGACGTCGGCAGGCTCGAACCGGGTGCGCGCGCCGACTGCGTGGTGCTCGATAGCGACCCCCGAGAGGACGTGAGCGTCTACGCCGCCCCGAAGACGGTCGTCGCGAACGGCGTCGTGGTCTGAGGCTCCCCCTATTCCACCGGGTCGACGTTCGCGGTGTCGGATACGTCCTCGAACGCTTCCTTCGAGAGTTCCATGTTGACGGTCGCACCGACCACGGAGCCATCGGCGACGGCGGCGGCTATCGAGGGTGGATAGCCGCTGGACGCGTCGCCCGTCACGAAGAGACCCGAAACAGCGGTGAAACCGAACCCGTGCTGGGATTGCGTCGTCTCGACGACGCCCATCCGATTCACGTCGAGCCCGAGTCGATCCGGAAGCTCGCTGTGTTGCTCCATCGGCGGCGGATAGAAGAGCGCGCGGCGAGCGACGTCGCGACCGTCCGCGAGGGAGACGCTTTCGAGCCCGTCCTCGGAGCCGTCGAGCCCGATGATCGGTTCGTCCTCGATCGCGATACCGCGCTCGGCGAACATCGACCGTGTCTCCGCGTCGAGGACGTCCTGCCCATCGGTGAAGACGACGAGGTCCCGACTCAGGTTGTAGATGAGTTTCGCGTAGTCGGGCAGGTGCGGGTGTTCGTCCCTGATGAGGACCCCCAGCGGTTCGTCGCGGACTTCGTAGCCGTGGCAGTAGGGACAGTGATACACCCCGTTCCCCCACAGCGCTTCGAAGCCGTCGGTCTCGGGGAGCACGTCACGCACCCCGGTCGCGACGACGATCTTCTCGCTCGTGACCGTCTCGCGGGTATCGAGCGTGACGGCAAATCCGGGTTCGTCCTCCGTGACGGCGGTCACCCGAGCATCTCGAAACTCGCCACCGTACTCGGCGACCTCCTCGCGACCCAACCGACGGAGCTCCGTGGGTGCGACACCGTCCCTGGTCAGATAGCCGTGGGCCTCGTCGGCCGGCCCGTTCCGTGGCTCGTCGTCGTCACAGACCAGTACGTCACGGCGTGAGCGCCCCAACTGAAGCGCGGCGCTGAGGCCTGCTGGCCCGCCACCGACGACGACCACATCGTACGCGGGACGTCCTCCACCGGAAGCGTTGTTGCTCTCCACAGTATTAACTACGACACCAATCTTAATAACTTCTCTGGACGGGATGTGAATCGCTCGGCGACGCTCGCACGAGAGAAATGGAGGTACCCCCTCGTTCCCACGTCGCCACTACTCACGCCGTCTGTGAACTGTGGAGACGTGGTGAGTGGTCGAAAGAAGTCCGCCGACGTCCCGTGGTTCAGTCGTCGCCGAGCGCGTTGCCGAGCAGGGTGAGCGCCGCACCGAGCAGCGCCGCGTTCTTGAGGAAGTTGATCCGCTCGCCCTGGCGCTGGCCCTCACCCTCCTCGTAGTTCCAGAAGTCGTGCATCTGGGGGGTCACGCCGGCGAGGAACGCGATGACCGCGCCCGCGGCGAGCACGGGGAACAGCCCCAGTGCGACGCAGACGCCGCCGACCGCGAGCATGCCGCACGCGAACGGAACGAGTTTGTCGGCCATCGGGACGCCCTCGGATTCGGCGTAGGCGATCGCCCCCTCCATGTCCTGAAAGTGGTTGAGGCCCATGAACGCGAGCAGGCCGCCGAAGACGATCCGGCCGAGCCGCGAGAACACGTTCATCGGTCGGCCTCCACACCACGCTGTTCGCCGTCGATACCGGTCGTTCGGATCTGTAGATTCGTCACAACGGTCCGAAGGGGTGTGGCCTACATAGCTCTTGGTGGACGGCGGGGTAACCCGCTGACATCGATGTCAGCACCCCCGCCGAGCGAACGCCTCGATTCGTTGCTCGAAAAACGGCACTGGTCGACCGCGACCGCCTCAGAACAGCCCGATGCCGAGTGCGTACGGCCACTCGACGCCACTCACCGCGAGGAGCGCGAGCGCACCGCCAGCGAGGGCCGCGTTCTTCTGGAAGGCGGTCAGTTCACTACCTCGCTGGTCGTCGGGTGCCGCCCAGAAATCGTGCATGGTGACGGCCGAGACGGCCAGGAACACGAGGAGCGCGCCCGCACCGAGCGTGGGAAACACGCCGAGGACGACCGCGAGGCCACCGAGCACCAGCTGTCCACCGGAGAGCGGCACCAGCACGCTCGCCGCCGGGATACCCTTCGACTCCGCGTAGGGCGCGAGTCCGTCGGCGTTCGTGAGGTGTCCGATCCCCATGTACGCGAGCACCCCGCCGAAGAGTATCCGGGCGACCAGAAACAGCACGCCGGCCCCCGCCGCGTCGAAAGCCCCCGTCTGGAGGGGGATCACTCGTTCATCACCGACCGATACGTCACTTCGTCGAATCGTACTATCGATATCACGACGTTAGCTGGTTACGATACGAACCTATATATCTGCTCGCGGACATAGGAGCCACCAGATAACAACGATGTCATCACAACAGGTCGTCCCGACGGAGGGGCCGTGTGCGGTCGTCGAATCGCTTGGCCAGATCGGCTCGCAGTGGCGACTGGTCGTGCTCTACGAACTCCTCGACGGCGAGCAGCGGTTCAACGAACTCAAGCGCTCGACCGACGCCAACGCCCGCACCCTCTCGCGCGTCCTCGACGACCTCCGGGAGTCGGGGCTGGTCGAGCGCCGCGCCGAGACCGACGCCCCGATCGCGACCTACTACCGCCTCACCGAGAAGGGCGCGGCGCTCTGTCCGGTCTTCGACGAGGTCGAGGCCTGGGCCGACGACTGGCTCTAGGACCCCACCTTTCACGTCCCCACCTTTTGCTGCGGTCGCTCGTTCGCCTTCGGCTCACTCGCTCCCTGGCAAAATGTGGATCAAAAGCGCATCGGGTTCCCACCGGAAGAGCTTCGCTCTTCCGTGCTCTCGCTCGCTTCGCTCGCGAGAACTGCGGTCACCCTCGCGCCCGCTCGCTCCCTCCGGTCGCTCGCGGTAGGATCACTACCACCTCCGCAACCGCAACCGCACAGCACCGCGACCGCCGAAGCCCTCGGCGCGCTCGCTCCGCTCACGGGTCACTCCGTTCCCCGTTCGCATCCGAGGTTCTCCCTTCGGTCGAACCTCGCTCCGCTCGCGGTGCTCGTTTCACTCGCACTCCCGCCTCGCCCTTCATCCGCCAGGTCCGCACCGCAACCGCCGCCACGCGGCGGCCGCACCGCCACCCGCACCGCAACCGCCGCCGCACCGCAGCGGCTGGCTATCCGTGTGTGTACCCACGGTCGGGAAGTGGCTCGCCGTCGAGTGAGATCCCGTCTTCGACCACCGTCCCGATTCGCGTGACCGCCACGTCGGTCGCGTCTCGGGCGGCTTCGAACTCGTTCTCGGGAACCGTGAACAGCAACTCGAAATCCTCGCCGAAGAAGGTCCCGAGTTCGCGTCGGTCGTCTCGATCCTCGGCGACCGAGTCGACCGACTCGTCGATGGGGAGCGGGGTCCGGACCGCGAAGCCGCAACCGCTCGCGTCGGCCAACTGGTGGATCGACCGTGCGAGCCCGTCCGAGACGTCCATCATCGCGCTCGCGTGCGGGCGGAGGGCTCGTCCCGCTGCTACTCTCGGGGTGAATCGAAAGAGGTCGTTCGCGCGCTCGATCTCGCCCGCCTCGAACAGCCGAAGCGCCGCACCACTCCGCCCGAGGCTCCCCGTGACACAGACCGCCTCGCCGACCGCCGCGCCCGAGCGGAGGACCGGGTCCGTCGTGCGGCCGACCGCCGTCGTCGAGACGGTGAACTCCTCGTGGGTGTCGAGGTCGCCGCCGACGTACGAGGCCCCCACCGCCTCGCAGACGGCCTGTGCGCCGTCGACGAATTCGAGGAGCCCCTCGTCGAACTCGGGGGCGGCGTAGACCGCGAGCGCGGCGCGGGCGTCGGCTCCCATCGCCGCCACGTCCGAGAGCGACGCGCCGACCGCGCGCCAGCCCGCCGTGTAGCGGGTGACTCCGGCCGGAAAGTCCGTGGTCTCGTGGAGCATGTCGGTGGTGAGCACGAGGTCCTCGACCACCGCACAGTCGTCGCCGGCGGCCGGGAGACGTCCACCGAGGCGTTCGAGTGCCGCCCGCTCGTCCATGGACCGGATCGGTCGGCCCGCGACAAAACCCGTCCGGTCGGAAACCCCGCCACCGGACGTGTTTCGGAGGGTTCATGCCACGGTCGGTCGTTCGACCGACATGATACGCGAGGGCGACCTCAGAACCACGCTCGTGGGGTTCGCGGGTGCGCTCTGTGTGCTCGCCGTCCTCTTCTGGTTCGTCGGCGTCAGGGACGTCGTCTCCGCCCTCTCGATGGCGAGCCCACCCGTGCTCGTGGTCATCGTGGTGGTCGCGACCTGCTGGCTCACCGCCTGGGGACTCTCGCTTCGTACGGTGCTCGGCGTGCTCGGCGCGCCGATCACGATCCCCTCCGCGGTCCTCGTCTTCGCCGGCGCGACGTTCGCCAACAACGTCACCCCGTTCGGCCAGGCCGGCGGCGAACCCGTGAGCGCGCTGCTCGTCTCGCGGGCCTCCGACAGCGAGTACGAGACCGGTCTCGCCGCCATCGCGAGCGTCGACGCGCTCAACTTCGTCCCCTCGATCGTGCTCGCACTCCTCGGGCTGGGCTACTTCGCCACCACGATCACCTTCGGCCAGAACCTCGAGTTCGTGGCGGTCGTCGTGGTCGCGTTCGCCATTCTACTCGTCGCGGCGGCCTACTTCGGCTGGCGGAACCGCTACCGGGTCGAACACGCCGCCGTGGACAAACTCACACCGCTGATCCGGTGGGTCTCGGGAGCCCTCCCGCGCGTCTCCCCGCCGACGGAGGACGCGCTCGAACGCCGTATCGAGGGCTTCTTCACCGCCGTCGAACGCGTCGGCACCAACCCACGGGGACTCCTGCTCGCACTCTCGTTCTCCGCGCTCGGGTGGATCGGGCTCGCGACCTCGCTCTGGCTCTCGCTGTTCGCGCTCGGCTACACCGTCCCGCCCGCCGTGGTGCTCGTCGCGATCCCCGCGGGCGCGATGGCCGGCGTCACGCCGCTTCCCGGTGGGCTGGGTGGCGTGGAGATCGTCCTCGGCGCGCTCGTGAGCGCGACCACCGGCGGCATCCCCTCGGCAACGATCGTCGCCGCCGTCGCCATCCACCGCGGCGCGACCTACTTCCTCCCGACGGTGATCGGCGGCGGTACCGCCGCTATCCTCGCCGACCGGTGACGGGATCGCGCCCCCTCACCGTCCACCGTGGCGCGCGGTAGCGGTCGGCGCGAACGACGGTGAGCGCCGAGCGCTGATACCGTGTGAGGGATGAGCACCGAAGCGAACGAGCCGAAGGCGAGTGAGCGAGGAGCGCAGTCGGCTGGGGAGGCGTGTGGTCGTCGTGGGGCGGTGCTGTGCGGTAGCGGGGCGGTCTCTCGTTTGTGTCGGGACTCGTCTCCGAATCCGAATCGAACCGAGAAAAACCCTCTCCGAACGGCTCCGTGTCCCGCACTTTCACCTAGTCGAGTCGGTCGGCGAACCCGAACCGGGGTTTCACGTCCTCGACCCGGACCGCGACCTCCTCGCCCTCGTCGGCATTCCGGACGAACAGGGTGTACTCCTCGACCTTCGCGATGCCGTCGCCCTCGTCGCCGGTGTCGGTGATCGCGACCACCAGTTCGTCGCCCGGCTCGACCGGCGCGGTCATCCGACCCTTCCCCACGAGATAGAGCTCCGAGGACTCGTCGCGCGAGGCGTCGGGGCGAACAGTCCTGACGTACTCGAACTCGGCGTCGACGTCGGCTTCGAGCGCGTCGAGGTCCCGGCCGTCGAAGACCTTCGCCACGAAGTCGCCACCCGGCGCGAGCACGTCGAGCGCCACGTCGAGCGCCTGCCGGGCGAGGTAGACCGAGCGCGCGTGGTCGAGGTCGTACTCGCCGGTCATGTTCGGGGCCATATCCGAGAGCACGACGTCCGCCTCGCCGATCCGCTCCGCGAGGTCCGTCTGGACGTCCTCGTCGGTGAGGTCGCCGCGAACGGTCTCGACCCCCTCCAACGACTCGATCCGCTGGCGGTCGACGCCCACCACGCGACCGGTGCCAACGCGCTCGGCGGCGACCTGGAGCCAGCCACCCGGCGCGGCCCCGAGGTCGACCACGGTGTCGCCGTCCTCGAAGAGGGTCGCCGTCTCGTCGAGCTGCTGGAGCTTGTAGGCCGATCTGGACCGATAGCCCTGCTGTTTCGCCTTGTTGTAGTACTCGTCTCGGCCGCTCATGCCCCCTCTCGGGGCCCGGAACGCTTGTGGATCCCGGTTCGCGGGTCCTTGGGTCCTCAGTTGTTCCCGGTGGCGATGTTCGCGACCTCCGTGCGGTCGAACAGCTGTTCGTCCTCCGGGATCTCGGGGTAGGGATCCCCACTGGAGTAGTCGGGCCACTCGCCGAACTGATCGGGGTAGAGCTGTTTGGCGGTCATCTCCAGTTGGAAGAGGTTCATCAGCGGGCCCTGGGTCGGGTCGCCGGAGGGGTAGACCCGGTCGTTCTGTACGGCCGTGATGTTGCTCGCCACCGAATCGTTTTCGAGGGTGTTTCGGATGTCGCCGACGTCGTAGTACGAGGCGATGCCGTATTGGTGGAGGATCACGTCGGGGTCGACCTCGAGCATCTGCTCGAAGTCGTAGGAGGTCCCGTACTCGATGTCGCTCGCGACGAACGCGTCGGTGGCCTGGAGCGGTCTGACGTGGGCGTTCCCGAAGCCGGGGCTGTTGATCTTCGAGGGGTAGAACGTCCCGTCCATGAAGAGGAGTTCGGCCACCGCGGGTCGCTCGCTCTTCGGCGGGAGGTTCGACCGGATCCGCTGTACGAGGTCGTCGTGGATCGACGCGAGCCGCTGGAACCGGTCGTGCTGCTGGAAGACCCGTGAGATCTTTTCGGCGATCTGCCAGAGGGTGTAGTACTGGTAGTCGCTCCGGTAGGGTTTCGGCGGCTGGGTGTTGTCGCGGCTGTAGTTGTTGCCGAACCACGGGGCGACGTTGCTCTGGATCTCCGTGACGTCGGATTGGCTCCAGCCATCGAACGAAACGACGAGTGCAGGATCGATGAGGTGGAGGTCCGAATCGAGCTCGTAGAACAGCTCCTTGCTGACGCTGATGCCACTGGACCCACCCTCGTTGAGCTGCTGGAGCCCGCTGCTGTCGAAGGAGACGCCGTCGAGACGCTCGTAGTACGCGCTGAGGGTGTTCCCGCCGGCCTCCGCACTGAACCCGAGCGAGTTCACGGCGTCGCCGGCACCGAACGCGACCATCGAATCCGTGGCGTACAGACTGTAGACCATGACCTCCTCCGGAACGCCGTCGAAGCTCACCTCGCCCGCGGGGGCCATCGAGACCGAGTACGACCCCGACGTGCCCGAGGACTGGGTCGACTCCGCCGTCCCCGCCGCCCCGGACGTGTCCGTTCCCGAATTCGATCCCGAGCCGTTGGTTGCGTCGGTTCCGGCCCCCGAGTCCCTGCTCGTCGAGTTTCCGCCCTCACCGCCGGAACCGCTACTGCAACCGGCGAGCAGCCCGCCGCCGAGCACCACCGCACCGGACCGCAGCCACTGTCGCCGTGACACCGTCCCGTCAGTCGAAGGATCGTTCGCCATGTCGTTAGGCCTGCCTAAAACAGTAAATCGGTTTCGGTCCTCGATACGATGGGGCCTGGGAGCGAACGCGCATCTTTTATAAGCTGCCTGTTCGTACCGCGGTCATGTTCAACGCGATCGTGAGCGCGGGGACCCTGCGGACGGCCCTCGACTCGGTGAGCGTCCTCGTCGAAGAGTGTAAGCTCCACCTCAACGAGGATCAGGTCGAGATCCGGGCGGTGGACCCCGCGAACGTGGGGATGGTCGACCTCACGCTCTCGGCCACCGCCTTCGAATCCTACGAGGCCGACGGCGGGGTCATCGGGGTCAACCTCTCGCGCCTCCAGGACATCGCCGGGATGGCGGGCGGCGACGACCTCGTCCACCTCGAACTCGACGAGGAGACCCGGAAACTCCACATCTCGATCGACGGGCTGGAGTACACCCTCGCGCTCATCGACCCCGACTCCATTCGACAAGAACCCGACATCCCCGACCTCGACCTCCCCGCGACGATCGTGCTCGAAGGCCGCGACATCAATCGCGCGGTGAAGGCCGCCGACATGGTCTCCGACCACATCGCGCTCGGTGTAAACGAGGCCGACGAGCAGTTCTACGTCGACGCCGAGGGCGACACCGACGACGTCCACTTCGAGCTCGACAACGACGACCTCATCGACCTCACCGCCGGTCCCGCCCACTCCCTCTTCTCGCTCGACTACCTGAAGGACATGAACAAGGCGATCCCCGGCGACGCGGAGGTCACCCTCGACCTCGGCGAGGAGTTCCCCGTCAAGCTCCACTTCGACATCGCCGAAGCCGAAGGGAGTGTCACCTACATGCTCGCGCCGCGCATCCAGTCGGACTGAACACCCACTTTTTTCGACGGGGGAATCGCGCTCGCTGCGCTCGCGCTCAACCCCCGCCCAAAAACCTGGACTAAAAAGGGCCGCTCGTTCGGCTTCGCCTCACTCGCGGTACAACTACTACCAACCGCACAGCAACCGCCACCGCCTCCGCCGAAGCCCTCGTTCACGCCTCCGGCGTTCACTCGCCCTTCATCCACCAGGACCGCACCGCAACCGCCCGGCGGCCGCGGCTCCATCACGACCGACCCGCCGCTCACTCGTCGGGATACTTCGGCTCGCGTCGCTCGGCGCGTTCGAGCGCGCGCTCGATCACGCTCCGAACGTCGCCGTGGAACTCGCCGCCGTGGCCGGCGTACATCCGCTCGACGCCGTCGGGCAGTCGGTCGAGGATCCGCTGAATGCTCTCGATGAGTTCCTCGCGGGACTGACCGGCCATGTCCGTTCGGCCGAAGCTCCCGTCGTCGAACGCGCCGTCGTCGTGGACCACGACGTCGCCCGAGAAGATCGTCGTCTCCGAGACCAGGGAGACGTGGTCGTCGGCGTGGCCCGGCGTGTGGACCACCTCGAAGGATTCGTCGCCGATCTCGACCGTGTCGCCGTCGTCGATCGCCTCGGTTCGGCGTGGATGATCGCCGTAGGCGAGGAGGTCGGCGTCGAACGCGTCGAGCACCGCGTCGAGTTCCGCGACGTGGTCGCCGTGCTGGTGGGTCAGAACCACCGCATCGAGGTCGTCGACGTGCTCGGCCACCCGGTCCTCGACGCCGGCCATCGCGCCGGCGTCGACCAGGACGTTTCGCGCGCCCTCGACCAGAAACACGTTCGCGGTGAACGTGTCCGCACCCTCGGTGACGTTGGTGATCGCCATGCCCCTCCGTCGGCGCGGCGGGCCTTTCAGCCTGCCGGCGATGGTTCGAAAATTGACAAACGATTTTTCAATGAGGACTTCATATCGTCGTGTATGGGATTCGGTAGCTACGATGAGTCCGAGCAATCGAGCCAGGACTACGACCAGGACCTCGACGAGAGCCTCGAAACCGAGGAGGCGGCCCACGCCGGCGAGGTCAGCTTCGAGTTCGGCGCGTCGAACGACGAACTCCTCGACAGGCTCGAGGACATCAAAGAGGAGTGAAGGCCGGGACCCGCGCGCTCGGGATCGCTGAATCAGCTCGCGACGACGACGACGACCGGAGCACGCTCGCGGGCTGTGTGGTCCGCGCCGACCGCGCCGTCGACGGGTTCGCGTTCGGCTCCTGTACCGTCGGCGGCACCGACGCCACCGCCGCTGTCATCGACCTCTTTTCGACGCTCGACCGCGAGGACGTCCGCTACCTTCTAATCGCGGGTATCGCGCCCGCCTGGTTCAACCTCCTCGACCTCGCTCGAATCCACCGCGCCACCGAACGACCCGTGCTCTCGGTCTCCTTCGAGGCGAGTCCAGGGCTCGAAGCCCCGCTCCGCGAGGCGTTCTCGGGCACGGCGCTCGACAGCCGGCTCGACGTCTACCGAAACCTCCCGCCACGCCACGAGCTCGCGCTCGACGACGGGACCGTGTTCGTCCGGAACGTCGGCTGCTCGGACGACGACGCCGACGACGTGGTTCGAGGGTTCACCCCCGAAGGCGGTCGACCCGAACCACTGCGGGTCGCCCGGCTCGCCGCCCGCGCCGCCGACACCTGGTGCGACCCCACGAACTGAGTTTCGAGTTGCCGACTCAGTCGGCGCTCGGTCGTGGCTCGCCGGCGTCGGCCCGCGAGCGCGCGTAGCCCACGATGGCGTAGACCACGGGCGTATCGCACAGCGCGATCAGGAGTTTGAGGAGGTACTGCCCGACCGCGAGGCCGATCAGGACCGAGCCGGGGAGCGCGCTGCCGACCCCGAGGAGCTGCGGGGCGAGGTAGAAGGCGACCCCGACGAAGATCGCGGTGTCGATCGCCTGGCTGGTCGCGGTCGAGCCGATGTTCCGGAGCCAGAGCGCGCGGCCGTCGGTGTAGCTCCTGAGCCGGTGGAAGACGAAGACGTCCCAGTTCTGGCTCACGAGGTAGGCAAGCAGGCTTCCGACCACGATGTTGGTGCTCGCGCCGAGCAC
>NZ_QZWE01000048.1:0-15374 GCF_003602035.1 Halococcus sp. IIIV-5B
GCCTCGCGCTCGCCGCCCGCTACGGGGACCGGCCCGGCGACACCCATCGGTATCTCGACCGTCCCCACGAGGTTCTCGATGGTCGAGTCGGTATCGGCGGCTGCGAGATGGGATTCGCCCACCGAGTCGAGGCTGGTGTCGGTCTCGCTCGCGACCACGCGCCGCCGGGCGGCGGCCGCGGTGTCGGGGTCGGCGTGGGATTCGAGTTCGTGGAGGCGGAGGTCGCCCTCCCGAACACGCTCGGCGAGGTCGTCGGCGTTCATGCCCCAGCCTCGTCGCGGGCGGGCTAACCGTTTGGGTTCCACACGAGCGCGCGGTGGATCCCGGGAATCAACCGGGAGTCGGTGTTCATGTAATCCGAAGAAACAGTTATCTCCTCGGGGAACGTTCGTACGAATAAGAATAGTTGCGTCGCGCCCGCGAGCAGCATTCTTGGTGACCACGATGATCAGTGAATCGATTACCTACCTGCGGAACAGTGACGAGGTCGTCAAGACCGTCCTCATCGGCGGCTTGCTATCGATCTTGAGCTTCCTCCTCGTCCCGGCGTTCGTCGTCTCGGGCTACTTCGTTCGGGTCCTCCAGCGGACGATGAACGGCGACGACGAACCCCCGGTCTTCGCGGACTGGGAGGGCCTCCTCGTCGACGGCCTGAAGGCGTTCGCCATCGCCGTCGTCTACGGGCTCGTCCCCGCCATCGTCGGTTTCGTGCTCGTCGGTGGCGGCGTCATGGCGGCGTTCTCCGGCGACGCGGGGAGCGTCATCGGCGGAACCAGCATCTTCGCCGGGGTCCTCCTCTCGATGCTCCTCGGCCTCGCCGCGTGGTACGTCATCCCCGCCGCGACCGCGAACTTCGCCGAGACCGGCCGTCTGAGTGCCGGGTTCGACATCGGCGCGCTCCGGCCGGTCCTACTGAGCAGGACCTACGCGACCGGCTGGCTGCTGGCGCTCGGCGTCATCGTCCTCGGCGTCGTCGTCGCCGGCGTGCTCAACGTCGTCCCGTTCCTCGGGACGCTCGTGGGCGTCTTCGTGAGCTTCTACGCTGCCGTGGCGGCCTACTACATCATCGGCCACACCTGGGCGGACCTGCGGACCGTCGAACCACGTCCCGAGGGGACGGCCGACGAACGACCAGCGGCCTGAGTCGGGTCGATCCCCCCATCCCGTTTTCCCACCTCGCAACCGTCCGAAGGCATTCGATCCTACGCCGTCGTCTCGGTCTCGGTCCGAACCGCCGCCCGTCGGTCGGGGATCAAATCGAGCGCCTCGTCGGTGTCCCCGAGCACGAGGAGTGCGTAGAACCGGAAGTAGGTCTCGACGGGGACCTGGACGAGCAGGACCGCGACGACCGCCAGCACGAGATAGACGAGGCCGATGACCACGAGCGCGACCACCTCGACCGCCGAGAAGGTCCCGAACCCGCCGACGAGCAGGACGACCCCGGCGAGGATCCCGAACGGGATCGCGAGCGCGACGAGGACGAGGAGGTCGACGATCGCCACCGCGATGCCGGCGGCGATCGAGAGCACGAACTCGACGACGACGTAGACCGCGTACTGCACCCACCGGCCCCGGAGCGTCGGCCAGAACCGTCGCCAGCCCGCGAGCACGCCGCGCTCTTCGAGCAGCATCACCGGGACGACGAACATCGTCGTGAACCCGGAGACCAGGGCGGCGACTACGGCGACGAGGAGTACCACCGGCACGACCACCAGCGCTGCACCCACCGCGGCACCCGCACCCGGCCCGGAGCCACCGAGGAACGGGAGCAACGCGAGCCCGACGGGAACCGCGACCGCCGCGAGCGTGAGGAGCCCGAGCACGACCCGGAAGCCGAACAGCCGGAGGCCGGCCCCGAGATATCGTCGGCCGTACCGCCGGAGGTGGACGGCGTCGGAGCGGAGCGACTCGACGAAGACGAACTCCATGACCGACCCGACGAGGGTGAACAGCAGTGCGAGTACCACTACCAGAACGACGACGAGCGCCACCGCGGCGAGAGTCCACTCGGGGAGGTCGGCGGTCGGCACGTCGCCCGGAACTGCCTCGGGGACGCCTGTGGTGTCGGTCCCACCCGACTGGAAACTGAACGTCGACGTGCCACCGACGAAGAGGACGACCAGCGCGAGGCGGAGCCACCGGGACCGATCGAACGGCAGGAGATACGATCGGGTGACGGCGAACGCGTCACCCAGCGCGTCGACCGCGTAGTACGTCATATCCTACTGATAGGACGGCTGTCGTCATAAACAGAACGCCGGAGCTAACAGGTGTGTGCCGTGGATCCGACGGAATCCCCAGTGACCGACGAACCCAGCCGAAGCGCTTTCGCGCCCCTCGCCCCTCGCTCCGGTATGGCTGCCGACCTCCTCCTCACGAACGCCGAGATCCACACCCTCACCGACCCCGACGACGTCCACGAGGCGCTCGCGGTCCGCGACGGCCGGGTCGTCCGGCTGGGGTCGGCCTACGAGGTCGCGTTCCTCGAAGGCGTCGAGACGCGGACCGTCGACCTCGACGGCCGCGTGCTCCTACCGGGGTTCATCGACGCCCACACTCACCTGACCGAGGTCGGGACGCGGCTGGTGCACGCCGACCTCTCGGGGGCGGGGTCGGCGGCCGAGGCCGTCTCGCGCCTCGCCGACCGCGCCGACGAGACCGATACCGGGTGGATCCAGGGCTACGGCTACGACGAGTCCGAGTGGACCGACTCGCGCTATCTCGACCGGGACGACCTCGACGGCGTGCACACCGACCGGCCGGTGGTGGCCTTTCGCGAGGACATGCACACTGCGGGGGTCAACGGCGCGGCGCTCGACCGCCTCGGCGACCGACTCCCCGACGAGGACGTCCTGCGCGAGAACGGGCGGCCGACGGGTGTCGTCGTCGAGGAGGCGCTCGGACCGATTCGCGAGGCTATCGCGCCGGACGTGGACGCGACCCGCGACCGCCTCCGGGCGGCCATCGACCACGCCAACGCACGTGGCGTCACCGGGATCCACGACATGGTGCGGCACTCGCACGCGCCCCGCGTCTACCGCGACCTCAACCGGGAGGATGACCTCTCGCTCCGCGTGCGGATCAACTACTGGTTCGACCACCTCGACGCGCTCCGCGAGGTCGGCCTCGGGACCGACAACGGCGACGGGTTCGTCCGAACGGGCGCGATCAAGACCTTCACCGACGGGAGTTTCGGCGGCCGGACGGCGAAGCTCTCCGAGCCCTACGCCGACGGCGCGGACGAGGTGCGAGGCAAGTGGGTCGTTTCGCCCCCGGAACTTCACGACCTCGTCGAGCGCGCCGACGAGAGCGGTTTCCAACTCACGGCCCACGCCATCGGCGACGCCGCCATCGACGCGGTCCTCGACGCCTACGCGGCGACCGCGGCCGACGCCGCGCGCCACCGGATCGAACACGTCGAACTCCCGTCCGAGTCGGCCATCGAACGCCTCGCCGAGACGGGTGTGGTGGCCTCCGTCCAGCCGAACTTCCTGAAGTGGGCCGGGGAGGACGGGCTCTACGAGTCCCGGCTCGAGACCGACCGCCGCGAACGCTCGAACCCGTTTCGGACGCTCTTGGATGCGGGGATCCACCTCGCCTTCGGCAGCGACTCGATGCCGCTCGACCCGCTGTTGGGGGTCCACCACGCGGTGAACGCCCCGGTCGAATCACAGCGACTCACCGTCACCGAAGCCCTCCGGGCGTACACCCACGGCGCGGCCTACGCGGGCTTCGACGAGGACCGACTCGGCACCGTCGAACCCGGCAAGCAGGCCGACTTCGTCGTGCTCGACGGCTCACCGTGGGAAGAGTCGGAGAAAATCGCCAATATCGACGTCGCGATGACGGTCGTCGACGGGGCGATCGTCCACGACGCGCGCTGAACCGCCCGGATTCCGTTTCTCTCGGAGGGCTATTCGAGGAGCGACTCGCCGGTCATGACGTCGGGCACCTCGATCCCACAGCGTTCGAGCAGCGTGGGGGCGAGGTCGGAGAGTTCGCCACCCGCCCTCATTTCCTCCCCGCCGTCGGTGCCGTCCGGCGCGAGATAGACCACCGGGACCGGGTTGGTGGTGTGGGTCGTGTCGGGGTCGTCGGGGGTCCCCATGTCGTCGGCGTTGCCGTGGTCCGCCGTTATCAGGACGTGCCCGCCCGCTCCCTGGCAGGCCTCGACCAGTCTGGCCAGCTGGGTATCGACGGCCTCGACGGCGGCCACCGCCGCGTCGAAGTCGCCGGTGTGACCCACCATGTCGGCGTTGGCGTAGTTGCACACCATCACGTCGGGGTCGTCGGTCTCAATGGCCTCGATTGCGGTATCCGTCACCTCTACGGCGCTCATCTCGGGTCGCTGGTCGTAGGTCGGCACGTCGGGGCTGTCGATAATTCTCCGAAGTTCGCCGTCGAACTCGACTTCTCGCCCCCCGTTGAGGAAGTAGGTCACGTGGGGGTACTTCTCGGATTCGGCGATCCGGAGCTGGGTTTTTTCGTGGCCGGCGAGCGTCTCGCCGAGGGTGTCCTCGGGTTCGTGGGGCGCGAACGCGACGGGGAACGCGAACGTCTCGTCGTACTCGGTCATCGTGACGAGTTCGACCTCGGGGGGATGGGTCTCGACGGCCCAGTCCGGGCGGGTGTCCGTGAGCATTCGGACGAGCTGGCGCGCCCGGTCCGCTCTGAAGTTGAAGAAGACGACGCTGTCACCGTCGTCGAGCGCCGGTCCGTCCTCGACTAGCGTCGGCGCGATGAACTCGTCGGTCTCGCCACGTTCGTAGGCGTCCTCGACCGCCGTGACCGCCGATTCCGTGGTGTAATCGGCCGTCCGCTCGACGATCGCGTCGTAGGCGCGTTTCGTCCGCTCCCAGTTCTCGTCCCGGTCCATCGCGTAGTACCGTCCGGAGACCGTCGCCACGTCGCCGGTGCCGTGTTCCTCGACGGCGGCGTCGAGGTTCGCGAGGAACTGAGTGGCGCTCTCCGGGGCGGTGTCCCGGCCGTCCGTGAACGCGTGGGTCACCGCCTCGACGCCGGCTTCCGCGGCGGCCCCGACGAGCGCCTGGAGGTGGGCCTGGTCGGAGTGGACCCCGCCGTCGCTCACGAGCCCCATGAAGTGGACTCGACCGTCGTGGTCGAGCGCGTGCTCGAACGCGCTTCGGACCGCCTCGTTCTCGTCGAGCGAGCCCGACTCGACCGCCCGCGTGATCCGGGTGTAGCTCTGGTCGATCACCCGACCCGCGCCGATGGTGAGGTGGCCGACCTCGCTGTTGCCCATCTGCCCCTCGGGGAGACCGACCGCCCGCCCCGAGGTGTCGAGGGTGCCGCTGGCTCCCTGGTCGGTGAGCCGGTCCATCGCGGGCGTCTCGGCCGTCCGGACCGCGTCGAGTCGGTCGTGGTCGGCGAGCCCCCAGCCGTCGAGAATCACGAGCGCCGCCTGCATACCCTGAATTCGCCGGGCGCGCGTAACTACCCTTCGCACTCGGCGAGGACCCTACCGTGCCGCCGAATCCGCCTTCTGAACCTCGATCTCGACGTCGGACTCCGCCACGCCGACCCGAGCGAACTGCGTTCTGAGGTGTTCCTTTGCGCCTTCGACCGCCCGGTCGCGCGTCTCGAAGCCGTGGGCGACCGGCGATTCGAAGGCGACGTTGACGGTCTCGTCGCCGATGCGCTGGGGCTGCCCACCGGATTCGACTTCGTAGAACGAATCGCAGACCCAGATATAGGGCGCGCTCTCGTCGGGCGCGCCGCTGAACGACGGCGCGTCCTCGCCGCGCTCGTAGAGCGTGCCGGTCAGTGCCGTCCCGCCGGCGTGGCCGCGGACCAGGAGCATACTTACCCTACCCCGCGAGTCGTCAAAACATCGACGTTCGGCGTGGCGGTCGGCCAGAGGGTTTAATCCGTCTGACGCGCTATCATTGCGCATGGTCAAACGGGTGCTGGTTCCGATCGACGGTTCAGAGCAGGCCTGGGACGCGCTCGACCACGCGATGGCCGAGTACCCGAACGCCGACGTCACGCTGTTGTACGTCATCAACCCGGTCGGGGCCGGCTCGGGCGCGCAGGTCGGCGACGTGAGCTACGGCGAGGAGTGGTACGAGGCCTCGAAGGCCCGCGCCGACGGGCTGTTCGAGGCCGCGCGCGAGCGCCTCCCGGACGGCTCGTTCGCCACCGAGACCACCGTCGACCGCCCCGCCAACGGCATCGTCTCCTTCGCCGAGGACGAGGCCTTCGACGCCATCGTGATGGGGAGCCACGGCCGCGACGGCGTCTCGCGGATCCTCCTCGGGAGCGTCGCCGAGACCGTCGTCCGGCGCTCGCCCGTGCCCGTGACGGTGGTGCGATAAACACCCACCTTTTGCTGCGCTCGTTCGCTCGCGATGCTCGCTCACTCCCTGGCAAAATGTGGATCAAAAGCGCGTCGGGTTCCCTCTGGTCACCCTCGCGCCCGCTCGCTCGTTTCACTCGCTCGCGGTAGGATCACTACTCTCTCCGCAACCGCCAACCGCTCCAGCACCGCCGAAGCCCTCGCGCCCTCCGGGCGCTCGCCCTTCATCCACCAGGAGAGCGGTGCTCTCCTGCGCCTCGGCTCGCTCCCGCTCGCCGAGACACTAGGAGCCGCGCCAACCGCGCCGCAACCGCACGGCGGCCGCGCCGCACCGCGACCGCCACAGCCGTCGCTATCGAGGTTAGGGACAAAAAACGGTGGTCTGGACCGACTTACGCAGCGGCTTCGGCGTAGTTCTGTTCGAGGTACTCGACGATGTCGTCGGACTCCGCCATCCCCTCGACACCGTTGTCGGGGTCGACGAGCACCGGTACGCCGGTCTGACCGCTGACCTCCTCGACTTCGGTCCGCTCGTCGTGCGAACTCGGCACCATGTGCGATTCGTACTCTAGGTCGAGCTCCGCGAGCTTGTCCTTGACTTTCGCACAGTACGGGCAGCCTTCGAGTTCGTAGAGTTCGAGGTTGGACATTACACCTCATCGTAGGTCGTCCAGCCTCAAGAACACCACGGTGGTGCGAACCCCTCGCAAGCCACTCAGGAGAGTCGTCGTGCGAGTTCGCGCCGGATCCGCCCCCGCCGGTAGACGACTTCACCGACCGCCCAGCACAGCCCGAGGGCCACCCCGCCGAGCGCCGCCGCGAACCCCCAGCTCGACAGCCACACGGGCCGAACGAACGGCGTGACGTGGGCGTAACTCCGGGCCAACGACCCGACCTCGGTCTCGACCGGGGTTCCCTCCACCGCCCTCGAAACCCACGTCGGGAACGACGGGTTCGCGTCCGAGGCGTTCGTCCCGCCCGAGACGGCGTAGCGCCCCGAAGCCCCGAGGTCGGCGATGGTCGGGCCGTTCGACCCACCGACGGAGGCGTTCTCCGCCCCGGTCGTGTTCGCGGCGCTCAACCGCTCGGCGTCGTAAGGGGCCCACGGCGCGAAGTACTCCCAGACCACCTCACCTCGCGGCGTAACCTCGACCACCCGCTGGTTCAGGGTGTCAGTAACGAGGGTGTTGCCGTTCGGTAGGCGGTCGGCGTCGCGTGGCCAGTCGAAGCCCGTGAGCGCCCAGGTTCGTTCCCAGGTGCCGTTGCCCGCCGGGCCGCCGGTCCGTTCGTACTCGACCACCCGGTCGTTCTCGGAGTCGGCCACGAGGATCGTGGGCGTGCCGGTCTCGCTTTCGAGGGAGTCCGGGTTGTGCTGTTCGTCGAGCGTGGCGTGCGCGCCGTCCTGCCCGAGGCGCAGCTCGACCCGCTTCGTCGACCGATCGACCACGACCGCCTGGTCGAAGTTCCGAAGCGAGACCAGATACTTCCCCTCGCCGACCTCGTCGACGTCGTTGACGTGGGTCCAGTCCGCCGAGTAGCCACCGTCGGTCCCCCTCGGGAAGTGGTTGCGAACGACCCACTCCCAGACGACCCGGTTCTGAGTGCGGTTGTAGACGAAGACCCGGTCGTTCGGGGTACCGGAATCGTTCGTCGCGCGCATGTTCGCCACGAGGAGTTCGTCGTCCCCGATCAGGTCGACGTCGTGGGTGTCCTCGATGTCGAAGCGCTCGGTCCAGACCCGTTCTCGAGTACGAGGATCGTACTCGTAGACCACCGTCTCGCCGGGCTCCGTCGAGGTCACCAGCAGGTTGCCGTCCGAGAGGGGGTCGACGTCGTAGTACCACCGCGAGTCCGCGCCGCCGTCGTGAACCCACTGCGTGGTGGCGTTCGGGCCCGCGCTCACCAGCCGGGCGGGCTTCTTGCCGTTGCCGACCCCGCGGAAGTGAAAGCCCTGGACGCTCACGACGGTGCTCCCGTTCGCGGGCTGGCTGACGTTTCCGGGCCCGAGACCGGTCGGGTCGTCGGTCACCGCCGAGGTGACCGCCGCGAGCGCGAGCGCACACAGCGCCACGCCGAGGAGCCCCCTGAGAAACCAGCGCCGGGCGGGGAGCGAATCACGCATCTCGGTCGATCCCTCGGTCTCAGAGCTGTCCCGCGAGGACCCCGCTCGTGCGGACGAAGAAGTACAGCACGAACGCGACCGCGAGCACCCACTGGCCGGTCGAGACGTCGCGCGCCTGGCCGCGGGCGGCCTTCACGACCGGGTAGGAGATGATCCCGGCGGCGATACCGTAGGCGATCGAGTAGGTGAACGGCATCACGAGGATCGTCAGGCCCGCGGGGACGGCGTGGGTCAGGTCGTTCCAGTCGACCTCGGCGACGTTCCGGAGCATCAGGACCGCGACCATCACGAGCGCGATGTGGGAGGCGTACTGTGGGATCGCCGACGCCAGCGGGACGAACAGCAGCGAGACGAGGAAGAGTACTCCTACCACGACCGCGGTCAGCCCCGTCCGGCCGCCCGCTTCGACCCCCGTCGAGCTCTCGACGTAGGTCGTCACGGTCGACGTCCCCAGGATGCCGCCGACCGTCGTCCCGACCGCGTCGGCCATCAGCGGTTTGTCGATGTCGGGGAAGTTGCCGTCGTCGTCGAGGAAGCCCGCGACCTGGCCCACCCCGGTGAGGGTCCCCGCGGTGTCGAAGAAGTCCACGAAGAAGAAGGTGAAGACGATGAGCGCGAACGAGACCGCATCGACGTTCTGGAACCCCTGGACGAACGCGCCGACCAGGGGCGTGATGTCGTAGCCCGCCGCGGAGTACTGGAGCCCCGACGGGGAGACCAGCGAAGCCGAGAGCAGGGTGGTTCCCTCGGGGGCTTGGTCGGCCGGGAACGCGCTGAAACCGAGCAGCGAGGCGACGTAGCCCGCGAGCGCGGTCGTGATGATCCCGATGATGATCGCCCCCTTGATCCCGCGGACGTAGAGCACGAGGGTGAAGAAGAGGCCGAGCACCGCGAGCACCGCCACCGGGTCGGAGGCGAAGACGGGGTTGAACTGGAGGAAGGTCGAGGCGTCGCCCGCGACGACCCGCATCGCCTCCAGCCCGATGATCGCGAGGAAGAGCCCGATCCCCGTGCCGACCGCGAACTTCACGGGTTCGGGGATCAGTTTGATGACGAACTCGCGCGCGCCGACGGCCGTGAGGACGAGGAAGAGCAGCCCTTCGACCACGACGGCGGCGAGGGCGCTCTGCCAGGGTACACCGAGACCGAGGACCACGGTGAACGCGAAGAAGGCGTTGAGACCGAGCCCGGGGGCCTGGCCAAACGGCCGATTGGCGTAGAGCCCCATCACGAGCGTGGCGACCGCGGCGGAGACCAGCGTCACCACCGCGATCATCTGGATGGTTTGCGCGTCGGTCCGACCCGGAACCGAGATCGCCGCCCCGAGGATCGAGGGGTTGACCACCACGATGTAGGACATCGTGAGGAAGGTCGTCAGCCCCGCGAGGAGTTCCGTTCTGAGGTCGGTGTCGTGTTCGTCGAAGCCGAAATAGCCCGCGATGGTGTCCCTGGCACCCATTGATACTCACCCGGAGAGGAGCGCAGTGTTAAACATTTTCATGCGGAGGGAACGAGAGCGAACGAATTCCTACGCGTTCGCGAGGAGGTCCTCGGCCGTGACGAGCGCGTCGAGCTCGACGTCGTGCTCGGCGAGGCGTTCGCGCGCGCCTTCCTCGCGGTCGACGACGACCAGCACGCGGTCGACCACCGCTCCCGCCTCCCGGAGCGCCTCGACGGCATCCAGCGCGCTCTGGCCCGTGGTCGCGATGTCCTCGAGAACGGTCACCGACTCGCCCTCCGCGAGCTCGCCCTCGATCTGGTTCCCGGTGCCGTACTCCTTCTTCGACTTCCTGACGACGACGTAGGGCGACCCGGTCTCGACGCTCGTGACCGCCACCAGCGGGACCGCGCCGAGCGCGACCCCGGCGAGCTTCCCGCCGTCGAGCTTCGCCGCGAACGACCGGGCGATCCGCGAGAGGCAGTCGGGGTCGGTCTCGAAGCGGTACTTGTCGACGTAGTACTCGCTGGTGCCGCCGTGGGAGAGCTCGAACTCCCCGTACTGGACGGCGTCGGCGCTCCGGAGCGCCTCGATGAGGTCGGTGTCGGCCATGTCGGCGAGTCGAACGGCCCGGGGATAAACGCCGCGGGCGCGGTCCGTGGGGGCGGTGCGGCCGCCGTGCGGTGGCAGTGCGGATGCGGTGGTGGTGCAGCCCCTGGTGGATGAAGGGCGAGCGCGACCAGCGGGAGCGCGAGGGCTTCGGCGGTGCGGTGCTGGAGCGGTTTGCGGCGGTTCAGTATCGGAAGGAAACGGGCACGACGGGATTCGAACCACGGTCGTTCCGTTCGCTGTGCTCACTTCACTCCCTGATACGAATCCCGTCTCCGTCGTTCACCATGCCTCGCTGTCGCTCGGCGATGGTTCACGGGCACGACGGGATTCGAACCCGCGACCGTCGGATAACTCCCCGTGGCGCTGTCGCGACACGGATAGAAGTCCGACGCTCTATCCGGACTGAGCTACGTGCCCTGGGTTCGGGTTCGGCGGAACGGATAAAAGCGGTTGGGTCGAGTGCGGAGGGCTTAACCCGGATTCCGGCCAATCCCGCCCATGCAGGTCATCGGCGTCGTCGGCCTTCCGGGCAGCGGCAAGAGCGAGGCCGCGACCGTCGCACGCGAACGGGGGGTTCCGGTGGTAACGATGGGCGACGTCATCCGGCAGGCGTGTCGCGAGCGCGGGCTCGACCCCGCGGACCACCACGGCGCGGTCGCGAAGGCACTCCGCGAGGAGGGTGGACCGGGGGCCATCGCCGAGCGCTCGCTGCCGACCATCGAGGCCGCGCTCGACGACGCGGAGACCGTCCTCGTCGAGGGGATCCGCTCCGATACCGAGGTGGAACGCTTCGAGTCGGCCTTCGGGGAGTCGTTCACGCTGGTCGCCATCGACGCCCCGTTCGACACGCGGGCCGAGCGGATCACCGCTCGCGGGCGCGATACGCCCGCCGAGGAGGGCGGCGAGAGTCTCGCGGCCCGCGACGAGCGCGAGCGCGGGTTCGGGATGGACGCCGCCATCGAGCGCGCCGACGTCGTGATCGAGAATACGGATACCCTCGCGGCGTTCCACGAGGAGATCCGTGGGCTCCTGACGGAGGAACCATGATCTACCGGGTCGACGTCGAGGTCACCGCGCCGGTCCACGACACCGAGGTCACCGACCGGGTCGTCGACGCAGTCGAACGCCTCGTGCCGGAGGCCGACATCGAGCGCGCGCCCGGCGAGGTCCGGGCCGAAGCCCACAGTCTGGACCGGTTCTCCGAACTCCTCCACGAACAGGAGATCCTCGACAGCGCCCGCAACGAGTTCGCCGCCGGTACCCAGGGCGAGGTCGTCGAGTTCGAGTTGAAGAAACAGCCCGCCTTCGTCGGGGTCGTCAACTTCGCGGTCGGCGACCCCGACGAACTCGGCGGGATCCGCTTCGAGGTGCACGTTCACGAGCCCTCGGTCGCCGCGTACATCGACCACGTCGCGCCGCCGACCGAGGACGGAACGCCGCTCGAATCATAGCCGTTACTCGCTCTCGTCGAAGCCGCTCACGAATATCGCGAGCCACTCGCCGAGGTCGCGCTGACGGGTGATTTCGACTTCTTCGACCCACTTCACCCACTGGAAGCCGCGGCGACCGGGGGCCACCAGCCGGAGCGGGTAGCCGTGGCCGTGGTCGAGGCGCTCGTCGTCGACGTGGGTCGCGAGCAGCGCCTCGCGGGCCTCCGCAACCGGGAGACTCCAGCGATAGCCGGTGACGGACCGGAAGGAAACCCATTCGACCCCCTCATCGGGTTCGACGGCATCGAGGAGGTCCCCCACCCGAACCCCGCGCCAGTCGTGGGTCGAGTACCAGCCGCTGGTGCAGTCCAGGGTCGCCCGGTCGTCGTTCTCGGGGTCGAGGTCGGGATAGGTGAGTTCGAGTTCTCGCTGGGTTTCACCCCCGATGCGGAGGGACCAGGTTTCGGGATCGACGGGTTCCGGGTCGTCGGCGACCCAACTCGTGACCGGGAAGACGTTGCCGGCGTCGGAGCCCTCCTCCGTCGAACCGGTGAAGCGGTGGTCCTCGCCACCGGTTTCTAGCACGCGGTTCGCCGTCCGTTGGAGTCGCCACGTCAGCGCGCCGAACCCCACCACGGCGAGCGACGAGAGTGCGGTCCGTCGCCCCTCGAAGTCGCGGGTGCTCGGGAGCTGGAAGCGGCTTCGGAGGTGGACGAGCAGGACGGGCACCACGAGCGCGCCGAGGACCATGTGGACGAACAGCAGCGGCCACGGGCCGAGGCGGGGGGTCACGCCGAACGACCAGACCGCGCCGGTGGCGAGCGCCGCCACGGCGAGGAGGGCCAGGAGGACCGAAATCGGCGTGTGGCGGTCCCACGCCCGTCGCACCGTGACCCGTGGCCGAACCCGCCGGAGCTTCCAGAACAGGAGCAGGACGAGCGCCAGCCCGCCCGCGCCGTGGAGGGCGAACACGACGGCATCGCCCGGACGACCCGATATCAGGGTCAGGAGACCGGTTGCGGCGACGAACCCCACGGTGACGAGGATCGACCAGTCGACCAGCCGTGGTGGGAGTTCGAACCGCGAGCGCGCCATCGTTTCCGGTAGGGCTTCCGACGGGTTAACCCCCGCGACGACTCACGCGGCTCCGTACCCCCAGAGACCGGTTCCGTTGCGCTGGGCACGCGTTTCGGCCCGTTCGAACGCGTCGGTGCGCGTCAACGGCGCGTCGTAGAACCGGGCGTAACCCCGGACGAGGAGCTGTCGGTTGAACGGCTGCCCGTCGACGCGGACGTAGACCAACAATCGGCCGTAGCTCCCGCGGGTGTCGGCGGCCGGATCGAGCGCGACCGTGACCTGCCGACCGTCGAGTTCGTCGGCGGCGAACGCGCTCGCGTTCTCGCCCCAGCCGTGGAGCCAGTCCGCGCCGGCTTCAGTGTCGGGGACCCCCTCGAACTCGTCGGGCGTGTTCTCGCCGTAGACCTCGGGTGTATCGACCCCGAGGAGCCGAACGGTGTCGGCCGTGCCGTTCGCGAAACGCACGTCCATCGTGTCGCCGTCGACCACGTCGGTGACCGTGACGGTCCACGAGGTCCCATCGGTCGAGCCCGACGTCGACCCGCCGGATCCGGGGTTCGTCGGGCCCGTGAGTCCGCTACAGCCGGCGAGCACGACGAGGAGACAGACCAGCGGCACGGTCGCTTTCACGGCTCACCCACTCCCGAGGACGTGCTGAAACCGATGGAACCGGCAGGGAACGCCGCGGCATCGGTCGCTCAGACCACGACCTGGACGACCGCGAACAGCACCAAGACACCCAGAACGTCGGAGA
The DNA here is from genome assembly GCF_003602035.1 of Halococcus sp. IIIV-5B. Lineage (NCBI taxonomy): Archaea > Methanobacteriati > Methanobacteriota > Halobacteria > Halobacteriales > Halococcaceae > Halococcus > Halococcus sp. IIIV-5B. The sequence continues at coordinate 13,750 of NZ_QZWE01000048.1, forward strand.
CGTTCGTCACGACCGGGATCACGACGTCGTCGGGGTCGAGGCTGAATCGGTAGGCGAGGTAGGTCGCGACCACGGTGACGAACACCGCGAGTACCGCGAGCACGGCCCCGCTCGTGGTCGCGACCACGAGAACCGTGACCAACGAGAGCGCGGTGCCCGAGAGGAGTTCGGAGAGGAGCCACGCGCCGGCACCCACGGCCGGAAACATGGTGAGCGAGAGCCCGACGGTGGCGAGCGCGTTGCCCGCGAGGGTCTCGTCCGTCGGTGAGAAGGAGAGCCGCCCGAGGTGGAAGGCCGTCGAGAGCCGCGCGGCGAGCACGCTCCCGAGGTTGCCCGCGGTGCCGATGGTGACCGGTACGAGCACGAGCAGCGAGGGATACCGGAGGAGGGTGGCCTGAAACGAGTCGAGAACCAGCCCGCTGCCGAGTTCGACCAGCGCGAGCACCACGAGCACCGGCACCGTGGCGCGGGTGATCGCCCGAACGGTCCACTCGGTCGGCACTCAGCCCCCACCCCCGCCGAGCGCGAGCACGATCCGGGCCGCGAGCAGGAGGAAGACGAGACCGAAGACGTCGCCCGTCGTCGTCACCACCGGCCCGACGATGGTGTCGGGGTTGTAGCCACGCCGATAGCCCGCGAACACCACGACGACCACCGCCGTCGTCAGTACCGCGCCCGAGAGGAGCCCCGCGATGACGGCGACGCCGACCAAGGTGGTGACGGGGGCCGAGGGTCGACCGAGGACCCCGAGGATGACGTAGGCCGCGACGGCAGCGAAACTGCTCACCATCAGCCCGTTCGTTATCGCGGCCACGATGGCCGCGACGAGGCGGTCGTCGCCGGCCCCGACCCGGGGTTCTATCAACCCCTGATGGAGCGCGGTGGCGAGCCGCGCCCCGAACGAGCCGTAGACGTTTCCCCGGGTGGCGAGCAGCGCCGGCACGAGCACCAAGAGCCCGTCGATCATCCGGAGTTCGGTCCGCATCCCGCCGAGGACGACGCCCGCGACGAGGCCACCGACCAGGCTCGCCGACAGCGCCGGCAGCGCCTCGCGGTAGGCCTCGCGCGCGACCTCGACGATACTCATCACCCGAGAGAACCGCCGCCAGCGGTAAAAACTCGTTCCGTTGGGCGACGGGGCTATGGGAAAATAGCAATTGTTCTCGGGTCGCACCCAGAACGTTTTACTCAGATTAGATCTATTCTGGACGAAATGGTATCGTCCCAGATGCAGGCCGTGTCGTGCTTGATCTCCGTCGTCATCGGTGGGGCGATACTGCTCTTCGACTCACTCTCCGGTCTCACGGTCTCTTCCGGCGAGTATTCGGTTTCGCTTGGACCATACGGCTTCCTGTTTCTCGTGCTTGGTGTAGCCTTGCTTGCTGGGGACGCCACTGGACGCACACGAATACTTGGTTCGGCAGGCTGGATCACTGGTCTCTGCCTCATCGTCGTCGTCGATGGATTGGTAACACTCGGTCCGTACATCTACGATGCTGGGATCGTGGTGCTGGTCGTGACTGGTGCCGTGCTATTTTCGGTAGAATTCGATTTCGGTCAAGAACGGACTGTGGACGGATCGTAGCGTCTCAGCCGAACGGGCCGCCACCGCCGCCCATGCCACC
>NZ_QZWE01000049.1:0-11571 GCF_003602035.1 Halococcus sp. IIIV-5B
ATCCCGCCCTCGCTGCCGACGACCGCGCCGCCGCCGCCGAACAGCAGGACCTGCCCGATCTCGAGACCGGACGCCGCGCGCAGCGGGGCCGACAGCCGGTGGAGTTTCACAGCGCGTCCTCGTACTCGCTCTCGACGGCGAGTTCGCGCAGCTCCTCGCGGAGCGCCGTCGCCCGCTCGGGCGCGAGACCGGGGAGGGTAGCGTCCGCACCGCGCGTGCCCGCCGTGTAGACCACGACGCTCGACAGCCCCGCGAGGCGTTCGACCGGACCGCGCTGGGTGTCGACGTTCTGTATCCGGACGAACGGCACCACCGACTCGACCCGGGTGAAGACCCCGCGTTCGAGGTAGATCGCGTCCTCTTGGACTTCGAAGCGCCAGATGCGGTAGCGAAGCAGGGCGTACCCAGCGCCGGCAAGCGCGAGTACGACCGCCGCCGCTGGTCCGACCCAGAACGCGAGCGCGAAAACGAACCGGTCGACAAGCCACGTGCCGCCGAGCCCGACGACGGCCCCTACCACGAGTTCGAAGACGACCCAGACGGTTCTGGCGCGCGGATCGAGCGACTCCATCGACCCCGACGGGGCGCTCTCGCTCATCCTTCGATCCTCTCGTGGAGACGGGATAACTTCCGGTGGTTCCGCGGCGGCACCCGCCGCCGGTTCGACCGATGCTACGTCGTCAGCTGAAGTCGCTGAAGGCGATCGAACCCTGCTCGACGATCGCCGAACTCTCCGGGACGTCGCCGTCCGGGGGCATGCTGCCCTCGGCGGGGCCACCGGGGCTCCCACAGACGACGCGACCGATCATCCCGAGCGTCTTGTGCGGGATGCAGTAGTAGTCGTAGGTGCCCTCGGTCTCGAAGGTGTACTCGAAGCTGTCACTACCGCTGATGGTGCCGCTGTCCCACGATTCCGCGCCCTCCGGGATGCGTCGCTCGCTCACCGATGGGTTGTCGGTCGTGTAGGACGTCGCGGAGTGCGCCCCGGACTCGATCACGAAGTCGACGGTGGTGCCGGGTTCGACGAACAGCCCGATCGGGTCGAAGTAGTACGTACTCCCGTCGGTGTACATCCCGACGGTCTCCGTTCCGCCCCCGCCGCCGCTCGTCGCCGCGGTGCCGTTCGCGCCCGTGGTCGAGCCGTTGGTCCCCGAGGAGGTCATCGCGGTGCCCCCGCCCGACTGGGTCGTGCTCGCACCGCCGCTCGTCCCCGTGCTGCCACCGCTCGTTCCCTCGCCGCTCCCGTTGGCACCGCTGCCGTTCCCGCTCTCGTTGCTCCCGCTCGAACAACCCGCGAGGGCCGTCATCCCCGCGACCGTCGAGATACTCGTCGCTTTCAGGAACGTTCGACGCTTCATGCGCCCGCTTGCTTCCCGACCATCATCAACACTTTGGATCGTCGGTTTCGGCCCGCGAATCGAGCGACGGCGGCGGAATTTCCCACCGATCGATCGTTGACATCTCCGGGCTCAGTCACTTGCGTAGGCCTGCTCGAACGGCCGGGGCGGGAGGCGGAGCTCTTCGAGCGCGGGGAGGTGTTTGATGTTGTAGAGCACTTTGAGTTCGTCGGAGACCGGGATGCCGTTACACGAAAGCCGGATCCCCCGTGATTTCATCTCCGGAGGCAACACAGTGTCGTTCGGCATCTCCAGTTCGCCCTCCAGCAGTGCGACCGCACAGTTCGCACACGCCCCGCCCCGGCAGGCGTAGGGCCAGGCGTAGCCGCGGTTCTCGGCGGCTTCGAGCAGCGACTCGCGGGGGTGGACCAGGAATTCGCCGTGGTCGGCGTCCGCGAGGTCCGCCGCCGCGGCGGTCTCGAACAGGTCCGGGTCGTCGATCCCCCAGCCGTGGTCGTCGAGCACCGCGTAGTTGAGGTACTCGACCCGGACCTTCTCCGGCTCCGTGGCGGTGGGTTCGTCGGCGGGGGCGTCCGCGATCGCCGGCTCGGCCTCGACCGACTCGCCGCTCAAGAGCCGTTCGTAGGCGGTCTTCACCCGGCGGAACTCGGCGGCCGACCCGCCGTGGTCCGGGTGGGCCTCGAAGACGCGCTCGCGGTAGGCCCGGCGGACCGCCGGCTCGTCGGCATCGGGGTCGAGGCCAAGGATCTCGAACGGGGACGCCACATCGATCGCTGGGTTGCGACGAGGAAAAACGTTTCCCGCCCGGCTCTACGGCGTGTCACGGCCGCTCTTCACCCGACTCACTCGGTGGCGTCGCCGAGGCCGAGCCCCGGATGCCAGCGGTCGGCCCCGGCCTCGCGCGCCCGCTCGTCCATCCGTTCGAGGTAGGTCGCCGCGAGGCTCGCGGTCTCGGCCGCGCGGGACTCGCCCTCGGTCCGGAACTCCCCGGTGACACGGTTCGCGTAGACCGTACAGACTGCACCCGCTCGGAGCCCGTAGAGACCCGCGAGGGTCAGGATCGAGCTCGCCTCCATCTCGATGTTCAACACGCCCGCCTCGCGGAGGTCGTCGACTAGGTCGTCGCTCCCGGCGGCCTCGAATCCCTCGAAGCCCGGCCGGCCCTGACCGGGATAGAAGCTGTCGGTGCTCGCGGTGACGCCGACGTGGTAGTCGTAGCCGAGCTCCTCGGCGGCCGCCACCAGCGCCGCCACTACCCGGTCGTCGGCGGTCGCGGGGTAGTCCTCGCGAACGTACTCGTCGCTGGTGCCCTCCTGTCGGACGGCTCCGGTCGTGATGACGAGGTCGCCCACGTCCATGCCGGGCTGGATCGCGCCGCACGACCCCACCCGAATGAACGTCTCACAGCCCACCCGCGCCAGCTCTTCGAGCGCGATGGCCGCCGACGGACTGCCGATCCCCGTGGAGGTGGTCGAGATCGGTGTCCCACGATGCGCACCCGTCGCGGTCCGGAACTCGCGGTGTTCGGCCACCAGCTCGAACTCGTCCCACAGGTCGACTATCTTCTCGACTCGCTCGGGATCGCCCGGAACGAGCACGGTCCTCGCGACGTCGTCGGGCCCCACCGCGAGGTGGTACTGGACCTCGTCGTTCGGGTCCTCGCTGTCGCCAGTCATTTCCCGAGGGTGTCCGCCGAGATGGCGTCGGGCAGGAGGTCGCCGAGTTCGTACTCGACGACGCCCTCGGCCTCGTCACAGACCACCCGGAAGTCGTCCTCACAGAACTCCGAGAGGGTCTGTCGGCACATCCCGCAGGGGAGCACGCCGTCGCGCTCGGAGGAGGTCACCGCGATCCCCGTGAACTCGCGGTGGCCGGTCTTGACCGCCTCCGAGAGTGCCACTTCCTCGGCGTGGAGACTGTTCGAGTAGTTGGCGTTCTCGATGTTGCAGCCCGTAAAAACTGTGCCGTCCGCCGCTTCGAGCGCCGCCCCGACCCGATACTCGGAGTAGGGGACGTGGGCGTTCGCGGTCGCCTCGCGGGCGGCGGCCAGGAGGTCCTCGTCGTCCATGCTCGTTCTGGCCGGCGCGGGATGAAATAGCCACCGGGACGACGGGCACGGTGGGAGTCGCGGGGCGGGGAAATCGTTACCCCGTCGCGACCCGATTCCATCGCATGTCCTGCCCGTATCTCAGCTACCGTGCGGCGGCCGGCGACCACGAGTTCGACACCGAGCGGGCGTACTGTACGGCGGCCGAGCGGTTCGTCGAGGCGATGCGTGCCGACATCTGTAACGACCGCTACGACCTCGATCACGAGAGTCACTGCGAGATCTACCGCGAGCACGCCGAATGAGCTACGATTCCTTTCTCGCGGGCGATCCCGTCATCGTGACCGCGGCGCTCACCGGCGGCGTCCACGGCAAGGAGGCGACCCCGAACCTCCCCGAAACCCCCGAGGAGATCGGGCGGGCGGCGGCCGCGGCGGAGCGAGCCGGCGCGGCGGTCGTCCACCTCCACGCCCGGCGACCCAACGGCGAGCGCACGTTCGACACCGAGCGCTTCCAGGCGATCGACGACGCGGTTCGCCGTCACGCCGACGACGTGATCATCCAACACTCGACTGGGGGAACCGCCGCACCCGACGCCGACCGCCACCAGCCGCTCCGGACCGACCCGGCACCCGAGATGGCCTCGCTCGACATGGGGCCACTCAATCGGTACGCGCATCTCACCAGCGAGAACACGCGCGGGCTGGTGGACTCGCTCTACGACGAGATGCACGAGCGAGGCATCAAACCCGAGTTGGAGGTCTTCAACGACGGCCACCGCAACGAGGTCTTCGGACTCCTCGACCGCCGTGACCTCGCCGACCCGGTCTACGCCACCCTGATCTTCGGGCCGGGCACGCTCACTCGTCCCACGCCGCGAAACTTCCTGACCGCGATCGACGACCTCCCCGAGGGTGCCACGTTCAACACCTTGGGATTCGGTCGCCACCAGCTTCCGTTCGCGACGATGGGGATCCTCTTCGGGGGGCACGTCCGCGTCGGACTGGAGGACAACGTCTACTACCGCCGTGGCGAGCTCGCCGCGTCGAACGCCCAGCTGGTCGAGCGCGTGGTTCGGGTCGCGAACGAACTCGGGCGACCGGTCGCAACGCCCGCCGAGGCCCGAGAGATCCTCGGGCTTCGCGGTGCGTAAGTTCTCGAAACTACTTGAACCGGAAGGTTTCGAGGTTCTTCGGGGCGAAGGTCCGCATGTTGTAGTTGTGATAGAGTGCCGAGGAGAAGTCCTGGACGCTGCGTTCGTCGCCGTGGACACAGAGCACCTTCTCCGGACGGGGGTTCATCGTCTTCACGAAGTTCTCGAGCCCCTGTCTGTCGGCGTGGCCGGAGAAGCCGTCGACGGTCTCGACGTCGAGTTCGAGGCTGAGGGTGCCACCGCGCCCGCGCCCGCCGTTCATCGGGACCTCGTCCCAGCCGTTCTGGATCCGGCGGCCGAGCGTGCCCTGGGCCTGGTAGCCGACGAAGGTCATCGTGGTGTCCGGATCGCCGCCGAGGTGTGAGAGCCAGGACATGATCGGCCCGCCGGTGACCATCCCGGAGGTCGAGAGAATGATCGCAGGATCGCCCGCCGCGATCTCCTCGCGTTCCTCCTCGCCGGCGTCGATGTGGTTGAACTGGGGCGAGAGGAACGGGTTCTCGTCGTCGTGGAAGATACGGTCCCGGAGGTCGTCACGGAGGTACTCGGGGTAGGTCGAGTGGATCGCGGTGGCCTCCCAGATCATCCCGTCGAGGTGGATCGGCATCTCCGGGATCTTCCCCTTGCGCATCGCCTCCTCGACCACCAACATGATCTCCTGTGAGCGGCCCACGGCGAACGCCGGGATCAGTATCTTCCCACCCTTGTCGTGGGTCTCGTTGATCACGTCGATGAGCCGCTGCTCGGAGTCGGCCTGGTCGGTCTGGTAGTCGTTGCGGCCCCCGTAGGTCGACTCCATCACGAGGGTCTCGACCCGCGGGAAGTCGTTGACCGCGCCGTTGAACAGCCGGGTGTCGTCGTAGTGGATGTCGCCCGAGAACGCGACGTTGTAGAAGCCGTCGCCGATGTGGAAGTGGGCGACCGAACTCCCGAGGATGTGGCCGGCGTTGTGGAGGGTGAGCTTGATGTCGGGCGCGATGTCGGTGACGTCGCCGTATTCGACAGGGATAGTGTGTTTGACCGCCTCGCGCACCATCGCGCTCTCGTAGGGCGGGGTGCGCCCCTCCTTCGAGGCGACGTCGAGGTAGTCGAGCTGGAGGAGCCCCATCAGGTCGCGGGTCGGTTCGGTTGTGTAGATCGGGCCGTCGTAGCCGTACTTGAACAACAGCGGGATCAGCGCGGAGTGGTCGAGGTGGGCGTGGGTCAGGACCACCGCGTCGAGCGAGTTCAGCGGGTTCGCCTCGGGGATCTGGAGGTAGGGGGTGTCGTCCGAGCCCGGTTTGTCCCCACAGTCGATCAGGATCCGTGTCTCGGGTGTCGAGAGGATGAAGCTCGCCCGGCCGACCTCCCGACAGCACCCGAGGGTCGTGATCCGGACCCACTCGTCGTCGGACATCTGGTCGCGGTGGATCTGCCGCCCGACGCGTTCGAGGATGTCGCGGCGTTCCTCGCGCTCCTGTTTGAGGAAGCTCCGGACGTTCGAGACCGTCGAGGACTCGATCGGTGGGGTCCGGACGACCTCCGGCGTCCAGCCGACTTTCTTGGTTATCTCGCGGAGGGTGGAGCCGTGGCGACCGATCACCATGCCGGGTTTGGCGGCCTGGATCACGACCTCGCCGGTGTCCTCGTGGAAGTCGAGCTCCGAGACGTCGGCCTTGTCGGGGATCACGTCGAGGACCGCCGCGCGGGCGTCGGCCTCGGGGGTGAGGGAGTCGGGTTCGGGCCGCACCGTGATCCGCTTTCGGAGCTGGCCCGCGAGGTTCCGCACGAGGTCGCCGTTGCGTGCGAACTCCTTCGGGTCCCGTGTGTAGATCACGAGCTCGGGACCCTCGTAGGTCACGTCCGTCACGGAGATCCGGTCGGGGAGCTGGTTCGTTATCGTCGACTCGATTTCGTCGAGCTGTTTGTCTACCGTACTCATACTGAGACTCGGGTCATGTGAGAGGATGGTCGGTGTATCGTGGCTCTACGCGTCCGACCCGCGACCCGCACCGGCGACGCCGCTGGTGGGTCGTCGGTCGTCGGAAACGCGACGCGTATAGCATACGATACACTCTGGAGGTTGTTCGGCCCGTACGGGCCCGTGGGTTCGGGTCTCGATGCGCTTCGGCACTGTGAGGCCCGAAAACCCGCGTGTACCCTCGGGTATAGGATGTGGATTATAAAACCTTTCGCAAAAGAGCCACCCGAGCGCGTCGCGTGGGTCGACCCATGCGACTCACACCCGCGGCCGTGGCGGCCGAACGCGACTGGACCGTCGAGCGCGCCCCGCGAGTGGTCCCCCTCGTCAACGAGGTCCGTACCGACCTCGGGGCGGCGTTCGACACCGAGGTCGGACGCGTGACACGGGACGAGTACCGCCGCGCGGTCGACGACGTGTTCGCCGATGGCGACCTCGCGGTGAACGTCGCGGCTCTCGTTCGCGTGCTCCGCGAGCTCGACGTCGAGGGCGACTACCCGGGCTTCGTGGTCGACGAACTCCTCGGACGCGAGCTCGCGGGGATGGTCGCGGGGACCCAGCCGCTCCGCCTGCTCGGCGAGGCCACCTTCCACTACGCCGACGTCACGACCCACACGGCGGGACCCGCGGGACTCGACGACCTCGACGCCGCGCTCGCGGCGGGGTTCCAGACACGGCTCCCGGGTTGGGAGTGGACCGAACGCGAGAGCCCGTTCGCGGTCGAGTAGTGGTCTCAGGCCTCGGTCGCGGACGATTCGCCCTCCTCTGCGGGGGTGGCCCCCGACCCGGCTCGCCGCCGGTTCGAGAGCGCCAGCGCGGCGAACAACACCCCGCCGACCGCACGGAGCGCGAGGTCGAAGGTCAGCGGTCCGAACCCGGCGTTCGCGCCGAGGAGGGTTCGGACGGGGTTGAACAGCAGGGCGGGGGCCATCAACAGGACGGCGGCGACCGCGAACGCGGCCCGCTCGCCACGCGAGACGTCGGTGTAGAGGAAGCCGATGACCGTCGCGGCGAGCGCGACGACGCCGAGGAAGACCCCGACGATCGGGACGGCGACCTCCGGGACGAAGTAGCCGACGTCGAGCACGTCGGCGAGCCCGAGGACGTGGTAGGCCTCGTCGGCGTCCGCCGGCACGCCCGAGGTCCGTCGGAGCAACGCGATCCCCGGGACGAAGACGAACGCGAACGGCACGATGACCTTGTTGAGCGAGAGCGAGAACGCCTCGATCCCGGTCTGGAAGGGGTCGGACTTCGCGATCCCGGAGGCGGCGTAGGCGGCGACCGCGACCGGCGGCGTGATGTCGGCGATCACGCCGAAGTAGAGGATGAACAGGTGCGCTGCGAGTAACGGGACCTCGAACTCGGCGATGGCGGTTCCGAGCAGCGAGACCAGGATGATGTAGGTCACGGTGGTCGGCATCCCCATCCCGAGGATGATCGACGAGATGGCGGTGATCACCAGCAGGACGACGAGCGACCCGCCCGCCACCGAGAGGATCAACGACGTGAGGTTCGGGCCGAGGCCAGTGGTGCTGATGACGCCGGGGATGACGCCCGCCGCGGCCACCGCGATGACCACCGGGGTGGCGGTTCGTGCCCCCGACTCCATCGCCTTCACGAGGAACGAGCCGTAGCCGAGCGCTCGGTTGTCGGCGAGCGACGACCGCCCGACCGAATCGGCCACGTTCTCGGTTGCCTCGTCGACCTGGGCGTCGTAGTTCAGCAGCGGCGCGGCCGACCGAGGGCGGGCGAGCAGGGTCAGCACGCTCACGGCGATGACGATCCACCCGAGGTCGCCCGCGACCGCCGCGGCGGCGGCCCCGGGTGCCATCCCCGCACTGCCCGCGCCCGTCACCGCGCCGACGATCCCCGTGCCGGCCACGAGGTGGGCGACGAACTCGCCGCCGACGACGGCCCCAATGACGCCGAGCAGGGGCCAGCGCGTGCGCTCGTTGTAGGCCGCGACCAGCGCGACCAGTGCGGCGATGGCGACGACGGTGTACCACGCCGAGCGCGCGACCGTCAGCCGGACGCCGATGAGGTAGTAGAGCAGCAATCCGAGCGGCAGGAGGTAGAACCAGCCCCGCCGGAGGTGCGAGCCGAGCCCGACGAGGTCGCTGGGGTCGACGCCGCCGAGCCCCATCCGGGAGGCTTCGAGGTGGACCATCACCCAGACCCCGAAGAAGAACACCACCGCGGGAACCAGCGCCGCGACGATCACGTCCGCGAACGGGGTGCCCGTGTACTCGACGATCAGGAACGCCGCCGCGCCCATCACCGGCGGGAGGATCTGGCCGCCGGAGGAGGCCGAGGCCTCGACGCCGCCTGCGAACTCGGAGCGATAGCCCGTGCGCTTCATCAGCGGGATCGTGAACGCCCCCGTGGTGACGGTGTTCGCGATCGACGACCCGGAGATCATCCCCATGAAGCCGGAGGCGAGGATCGACGCCTTCGCCGGGCCGCCCTTCCGCCGGCCGGTCGCGGCGTAGGCGAGGTCGATGAACCACTGGCCCGCGCCGCTCATCTCGAGGAACGCCCCGAACAGGATGAAGATGTAGATGAACTGCACGCTCACCTGCACCGGGACACCGAAGACGCCGTTCGCGGTGTTGTACCAGAGGTTCTGGATGATGTCGGCCCAGCCGACCTGCTGGATCCGCCCGAGCACGCCCACGATGGGGGCGTCGCCCGGGATCAGGTAGCCGTACCGCGCGTAGACGATGAACGACCCGACGATCCCCATGAGGTAGACCCCGAGGGTGCGCCGGGTGGCTTCGAGCACGAGGAGGATCCCGATCGCCCCGAGCACGAACGCGTAGGAGACCTCGTCCAGTGGGATGCCGAGCGCCGAAATCGCCTGCACCGGCAGGTCGAGGAACGGGTACACCTCGTCGATCGTCTGTCCGGAGTCCAGCCCCAGCGACCGGAGGAGGTTGATCTCCTCGAACTCGGTCAGCATGTAGAGGGTCGTGAGCGCCGAGAGCACCAGCAAGACCGCGTCGACGGGCGTCACGCGGTTGCGGTCGGGGTCGAGCAGGAGCCATCGGACGCCACGACGCACGCCGCGCACACCGCGCGTCGCCGGATGGTCTGTACCGAGACGGGTTTCGAGCCCCGGGACGACCCGGGCCAGCCGTTTCGACAGCGCGCCGTCGCCCTGGCTCGCCGGGAACAGCAGGAAGGTGAGGAGCAGCCCGAAGGTGACGTGGATGCTGTTGACTTGGAGCGACTGGAGCGAGCCGGGGCCGACCTCGCCGACGAAGGGCAGTGTGACCTCGAAGAAGAACCCGCGGGCGGCGAGCCAGAGCTGGTAGGCCGAGAAGAGCACGCCGACGGCGAGGACGACCAGTGCGGCGGTCCCTCGTAGCGAGCGCCGGCGTTCGAGCTCGTCGATGAGCTCCTCGGGGTCCTCGGTCGTCTCGTCGGTCCGGTCGTCGTTCGGGTCGTCGGGTGGTGTATCGGTACTCATCGGTTGAACTCGTCGAGGGTGGTCGTCAGCATCGAGCGCCGTTCGATCGAGAGCCGGACGCCGTCGCCATCGGAGAGCGCCACGAGGTCGTAGTGTTCGTCACCAACGCGGAGTCGGTGGCCGGCGACGGAGCCGGGTTCGACGTAGAGCTCCTCGTAGGTGCCCGGGGGATCGAAGACGAACCACTTGCCCTCCCGGGTCACGTTCTCGCGTGCGGGCAACCCCCAGCCGTAGGACTGGAACTCCATCCGTGTCATCTCCAGCGAGCCGTTGTGGACCCGGTAGATGTCGTGGACGGGGGTCTTCTCCACGCTGTGGGTGTAGTTGAGCATCACCGGCGTGCCCTCCTCGACCGGCGTGGTGAGCAGCTGCTCGCCGGTGTCGGCGTCCGCGACGACGAGGACGTTCCCGCCGGGCGTGGCGGCGGCGACGGCGGTGACGGCCACGACGGCCGCTATGGCCACGACCGCTAGACCGACCACGCGTTTGGCTCGCCGGTTCGTCATCGACTCGATTCCCGTGCCGTCATTTCTCGGTCAGGTGCATGTGAGAGGTATGGAGAGAGACTCGCGACCGCCGTCCCAGCCCGCTCAGGAGCTGGTCGTTCCGCCGCCCATCCCGGTTTCGGCGGTGCCGCTCGTGCCGCCGGTCGTGCCGCCCATTTCGGTCCCGCTGGTTCCGGAGGTCCCGCTGGCGTTGCCCGACCCGCCGCCGGATTCGAAGTAGGCCGCCGCACCCGGGTGGAGTTCGATCGACATCCCCTCCTGTGCCGAGCCCGCGCTGATGAACTCGGTCTTTATCGTGAGGTCGGAGACGTTGTCGAAGACTGCGGCGGTGACCGTCTCGACGGTCTCCTCGGGGACCTGGGTGGTCGTCGCGATCATCGCCTGCACGGAGACGGTGGGCTTCGGTTCGCTGACGCCCTGGTAGGTCCCGCCGGGGATCCGGTCGTCCGCGAAGTAGTCCGCGGCCTGTTTGACCTGCTGGCGTTCCTCGCCCTCGATCGCCACGATCCCGATCGAGCTGGTCTCGGCGAGCTCGGCGATCGCGCCGACCGGCCACCCGCCGACGACGAACGCCGCGTCGATGTCGCCGTTCTGGATCTGTTCGGCGGCCTGCGAGAAGTCGGTGTTCTGTTCGGAGAAGTCGGTGACACCGACGGCTTCGAGGATCGCGTTCGCGTCGACCTGGGTCCCGCTCCCGAGGTCGCCGGTGTTGATCGTCGCGCCGCTGAGGTCCGAGAGCGACGCGATGTCGCTGTCGCCGGGCGTGACGACCGTGATGGTCTCCGGGTAGAGGGTCCCGACGCCGCGGAGGTTCTCGATCGCGTTGCCCTCGAAGGCGTCGATGCCGGTGCCGTTCTTCGCGAAGAAGGCGACGTCGTTCTGGATCAGCGCGAAGTCGGCGGAGCCGTCCGAGAGGCTGCCGACGTTCTCGACCGACGCGCCCGTCGAGCGCACCTGGAGGCTGAAGTCGGTGTTCGACTCGACGACCTGTTTGATCTCGTTCGAGAGGGGGTAGTACGTTCCACCAGTTCCGCCCGCGTCCCAGACGAGCGCGTTGCCGCCCCCACCGCCCGAGCTC
>NZ_QZWE01000004.1:0-187287 GCF_003602035.1 Halococcus sp. IIIV-5B
GGCGCGTGGCGGTTTCTCGTCCGCGTTGTCCGGGAGGTAGGTGACGAGCTGGGCGACCAGCTCGCGGGCGTGTTCTTCGTCGCGGGCCACGAGATCCGCGCTCCCGGACTCGGTGGCGTGGACCTGCGCCCCGCCGAGCTCTTGGAGGTCGATCTTCTCGCCGGTGACCATCTCGACCATCCGGGGCGAGGCGATCGCCATCGCGGACATCCCCTCGACCATCACCGTGAAGTCCGCGAAGACGGGGGTGTAGGCCGCGCCCGCGATGCACGGCCCGTAGAGCACACAGATCTGGGGCACCCGGCCCGACAGCATCGAGTGGTTGTAGTAGTACTTGCCGATCCCCTCGCGGTTGGCGAAGAACCCGGTCTGCTGGTCGATCCGGCCACCCGAGGAGTCCATCAGGTAGAGCACCGGTTTCCCGGTCTTCAGCGCGCGCTGTTGCATCCGGAGGAACTTCTCGACGCCCTTGCCGGCCATGCTGCCTGCTTTGACAGTGAAATCGTTCGCCATCACGTGACAGTCCCGGCCCTCGAACTCCGCGGCCCCGGTCAGGAGTCCGTCGGCGGGCAACTGGTCGTCGGCGTCGAACTCGGCGAAGCGGCCGTCCTCGAAAGTCAAGCCACCGTCGAACCAGAGGTCGAGCCGGTCGCGGACGAACAGTTTGCCCTGCTCGTCGAGCCGGTCCTTGTACTTCTCGGGGCCACCACGCTCGATCTCGGCGATCTCCTTTCTGAGCTGTTTCTCGCGTTCGGTCGGGCCGAGGTCTCGCTCCGAGGCCGGCTCGTCCGTTCCGCTGGACGCGTCGGCCGCCGATTCCGGGGGGTCAGCGGTCGTCGCGGGCGTTCCGTCGTCGCCGACGTAGACGTCGACCGACTCGCCAACGTGTTCGGCGAGCGCGCTCCCGATGACGCGCGCTTCCTCGTCGCTCGCCCCGCCGCCGATACGGATGTCCATACTCTCCCTGCGCAAGAATTGCGGAAAGCGTTTTCCATGTTCCCGGCGATCGTTCGAGAACTATTCCGCGTCGGTGGGACCGTCGCCCCGCCGTCGGTCCCTGAGCGCGCGGTAGGCCTCGACCGAGAACGCGACCCCGCCGATCGCGAGCGCCCCGAGTGCCAGCACCCACGGTCCACGTTGGTCGTCCGCGGTTCGCGCGTCGTGGTCGGTCACGTCACTCACCGTCCGCGAGCGCGTCTTCGAGCCGGTCGATGAGGGCGCGGTTCCCGAGGTGGACGGGTACGCGGTCGTGGAGGTCGTCGGGCTCGACGTCGAGCAGCGAGCGCTCGCCGTCGGAGGAGGCCCCGCCCGCCGCCTCCACGATGGCGGCCATCGGGTTGGCCTCGAACTGGAGTCGGAGTTTTCCGTCGGGGTTGGATTCGAGCGCGGGGTAGGCGAACACCCCGCCGTAGGTGAGGACCTGGTTCACGTCGCCGATCATCGCGCCGCCGTAGCGGAGTTTGAGCTCCCCTTCGATCTCGCGGGCGTAGTCGGTGAACGCGGGGGTCCAGTCGGGCACCCGCCCGCCGAAGCCGTACACCGTCGGTTCGTCGGGGAGTTCGACGCCCTCGGTCGCGACGTGGCGCGCTCCGTCTTCGACGACGTACTCGGTCGTCTCGCCGTCGACAGCGGCCATCATCGTCGTGATCGGGCCGTAGAGGGTGTAGATCGCGGCCACGAGGTCGTGCCCGCTCGCGGGGAGCGGCGCGTCGTAGACCCCGACGATGGTGCCCATCGAGTTGTTGGGTTTGATGTTCGAGGAGCCGTCGAGCGGGTCGACCGCGACCGCGAGCCCCGAGCCGTCCTCGATGACCTCATCGCGTTCCTCGCTGGCGTAGCTCCCGATACCGTCGATGGCGAGCAGACGCTCTTCGAGCAACCGGTCGGCGTGGACGTCCGCCGCGAGCTGCGTCTCGCCACTGGGGTTCTCGCCGTCCTGGTACTCGCGCCGGCCGACCAGTCCCCCCCTGATCTCGGGGGCGGTTTCGGCGAGGGTGTCGAGGACCGCCTCGACGGTGTCGCTCATTCGGACAGCGCGGCGTCGACCGACGCGCCCTCGTGGATGACGGCCCCGAGCGCGTCGAGGATCTGGGTGGGGTTCTCGCGCTGCCAGACGTTCCGGCCGACGGCGAGCCCCGACCCGCCGGCGTCCATCACGGCCTTCACGTCGTTGAGGAAGGCCTCGTCGGAGACCTTCGACCCGCCGGACATCACGACCTCGATGCCGTTCTCGCCGCCGGCGGCCTGGACGGTGTGCTCCATCGCCTCGCGGCTGCCGGGATACTTGACCTTCGCGACGTCGGCACCGAGTTCGAGCGCCTCGCGGGCGGCGTAGGCGATGGTGTCGCCGCTCGTGTCGTTCTTGAGCCCCTGCCCGCGGGGATACGACCACATCACCATCGGCAGGTCGTGGTCGCGGGCGGCCTCCTGGGCGTCGCGGAACTCCTCGGCCATCGCGATCTCGTTGTTGGACCCGCCGTAGAGGGTGAAGCCGAGCGCGTCGGCCCCGATGTCGGCGGCGTACTCGACCGAGCAGTTCACCGCGCTGTCGGGCTCGCCCATCCAGAGGTTCGAGGTCCCGTTGAGCTTGACGAGCAGGGAGACGTCGTCCTCGTAGGAGGGGTAGTAGCCCTCGGCGAGCCCCTTCTGGACCGCGAGCGAGGTGACGGCGTCGTGAGTGGCGGCCTCGAACACCGTCTCCGGGTCCATCCGTTCCGGGAGGTCGGTGAAGTCCGAGGGGCCGTGTTCGAGCCCGTGGTCGTAGGCGAGGATCAGTATGTTGCCGTCGCGTGCGAGCGGCGAGTTCTCGAGCGGAAGCATCGGTCGGACGTCCGCCGAGGACCGACTAATAGTTTGTGTGAGCCCGCCGAATCCACGCCCCTGCTCCGGCCGGAAAACGATCGTGAGGAACGTCGGGAAACGGATAGGGTATAAGTGTCCCCGTCACAGACGGGACAGATAATGAGCACCGGCATCACGATGGCCTCGATGTCGACCTACGCCATTCTGGGGTGTGGAAGCGTCGGCTACGCCGTCGCCGAGGACCTCGTCGACGAGGGCAAGGACGTCCTCATCATCGACGTCGACGACGGTCGGGTCGAGGCGCTTCGTGACCAGGACCTGAACGCCAAGACCGCGGACATCGGCGACGAGGCGGTGCCGGAGGCGGTCGCCGACCGCGACGTCCTCCTGATCCTCTCGACGGACATCGAGGCCAACCGGGCCGCGATCGAGAACGTCCGGGCCGACGGCAGCGAGCAGTTCATCATCGCCCGGGCGTCGGACCCGGTGACCGCCGACGAACTTCGCGAGGCGGGCGCGGATGCCGTGGTCAACCCCTCGAAGGTGATCGCCGACGCCGCGCTCCGCGCGCTCGAGACCGGGGAACTCGAACACAAGGCCCGCCGGCTCGCCGACGTCCTCGACGACACCGAAGAGCAACTCGCGATCCTCGCGAACGACAACCCGGGCCCGGACTCGATCGCGAGCGCGGTCGCGCTCCAGGCGATCGCCGAGGCCCGCGGTATCGAAGCCGACATCCTCTACGACGGCGAGATCGGTCACCAGGAGGACCGCGCGTTCGTCAACCTGATCGGGGTCGAACTCCTCGCGCGCGACGCGGTGGAGTTCGATGCGTACGACCGCCTCGCGCTCGTCGACCACGCCCAGTCGATGGAGCGGGCGATCGAACGCCCGATCGACGTGCTGATCGACCACCACGAGCCCGAAGAGGAGTACGAGGCGGCGTTCGTCGACGTCCGTGCCGACGTCTCCTCGACCTCGACGATCCTCACGAAGTACGTCCAGGAGTTCGACCTCAACCTCGACGAGGCGGTCGCGACCGCCCTCCTCTACGGGATCCGGGCCGAGACCCTCGACTTCAAACGCGACACCACGCCCGCGGACCTCACCGCGGCCTCGTACCTCTATCCGTTCGCCGACCACGATACCTTAGAGCAGGTCGAATCGCCCTCGATGAGCCCCGAGACCCTCGACGTGCTCGCCGAAGCCATCAGAAACCGCGACGTCAAGGGGTCGCATCTCGTCTCGAACGCGGGCTACATCCACGACCGCGACGCGCTCGCACGCGCGGCCCAGCACCTCCTCAATCTGGAGGGGGTGACCACCTCGGCGGTCTTCGCGATCGACGACGAACGGATCACGCTCTCGGCGCGTTCGAAGGACATCCGGATCAACGTCCGGAACGTGCTCGAGGACGCCTTCGAGGAGGTCGGCGAGGCGGTGGGACACTCGACCGACGCCACGGTCACCATCCCGCTCGGCATCTTCACCGGGCTCGAGACCTCCGACGACAACCGCGAGACGCTGCTCCGGCTCACCGAACAGGCGGTCAGACGAAAGCTCTTCGCCGCGCTCGGCGTCGACGACAACGGGAACTAGGCGGCCGCCTCGGCGTCGCTCTCCTCGTCGGGTTCGCGGAGGCGCTCGATCACGTCGCTCACGAGCACGATGTCGCCCACCGACCGGACCCACCGGAACGGCACGATCACACCGGCAGCACCGCGTGCCCGCCCCGAGAGCGCCTCGCGGTTCAGCCCGCCGACCGCGAGCCCCGTGACGAACTCGGTGTCGAGGTCGAGCCGCACGTCCTCGATCTCGCCGACGTAGGTGCCGTTCGTGGAGTAGACGTCACGGCCGACGAGCGTCCCGATCTCCGTCTGTGTCGCATCCATATCCGGAAGTGCCCCGACGGGAACTTAACTGTTGGCGAGTCGCGGTCATCCCTCGATCGCTCGACGGCGTCCCGCTACGACCGCCGTGGCTACTCGGTCGCCCTCGAATCGTTCTGGAAGGGATTGTACGTGCCGTTGATGTCCCACTCGTGGATACAGTGGGCGTCACCCTCGCGCGCGATCCGCCAGTTGGTCTCCTCGTCGTTCCAGACGTCCTGCCGACCGCACAGCACGCACTCGCGCTCCTGGGGCGGGGAGAGGGGTTCCGGTTCGCTCATACTATCGAATCGGCGGCAGCGGACATTAATCGTACGGGCAGGAGGGCCCGGCGGCGCGATCGGGTCGGGAAATCGGAAGAAAGAAGCCGAGGACCGCTCAGTCGTCGTCCTGGGTCGGCGGCTGGGGCTCCGGCTGATCCTCGACGTCGATGTCGACGAGGTCGTCCACGACCGGGGCGTCGGGGATCTCGTCCTCGACCGCGAGGAGTTCGTCGGCGATGATCGATTCGGGCTCGAAGCCGAGCCCCTCCGCGAGACGGCGACCGATCCCGGGATCGGCCTTGAACCAGTGACGGATCTGGCGTTTCTTGATCGCATCCTCGCTCACGCCGTCCATGTCGCCGACGACGGCCTCGACGAAGCGGTCGCGCTGCTCGTCGTCCATGACCTCGCGAAGGAGGTCGCCGGGCTGTTTGTAGTTGTCAATTCGCTCGCGATGCTGGTACCGGTCGGCGTCGCCCGAGACCGTGAGCGGTGGCTTCTCGACCGCGGGCTGTTCGACCGGGCCGCGGAAGGAGTTCGGTTCGTAGTTCGGTCCGGCTCCGTTGTTGTCGCCCATCCGCATCTTCCCGTCCTGATGGTAGTTGTTCGTCTCCGTCTCCTTCGGCCGGTTGACCGGGATGTCCTCGAAGTTGACGCCGAGCCGGTAGCGGTGGGCGTCGTCGTAGGAGGGGATGCGCCCCTGGAGCATCTTGTCGGGACTGTGGGCGATACCGGGGACGACGTGAGCGGGTGAGAAGGCCGCCTGCTCGACCTCCGCGAAGTAGTTGTCGGGGTTCTCGTTGAGCTCCATCTCCCCGACCTCGATCAGCGGGTAGTCGTCGTGGGGCCACACCCGAGTCAGGTCGAACGGGTTGATGTCGTACTCCTCGGCCTCCGCCTCGGGCATGACCTGGACTTTGAGCGTCCAGGTCGGGTAGTCGCCGTCCTCGATGGCCTCCCAGAGGTCCTGTTTGTGGTAGTCGGGGTTCTCCCCGGCCTTCTCGATCGCCTCTTCCTCGGTGAAGTTCTCGATACCCTGGTCGGTCTTGAAGTGGAGTTTGACCCAGTAGCGCTCACCCTCCTCGTTGTAGAAGCTCAGAGTGTGGCTGGAGTAGCCGTTCATCGTGCGCCACGAGGCCGGGATCCCGCGATCCCCGTAGAGCCACGTCACCTGGTGGAGGGATTCGGGCGAGAGCGACCAGAAGTCCCACTGTGGGGTCGGGTCGCTGAGGTCGTTCGCCGGCATCTTCTTCTGGGTGTGGATGAAGTCGGAGAACTTCGATGGGTCCCGGATGAAGAACACGGGCGTATCGTTGCCCGTCATGTCCCAGTTCCCCTCTTCGGTGTAGAACTTCAGCGCGAACCCGCGCGGGTCGCGAACGGTGTCGGGCGAGCCGCGGGGACCCGCGACCGTCGAGAAGCGCGCGAACATCGGCGTCTCCTTGCCGACCTCGGAGAACATGTCCGCGATCGTGTAGTCGCTGATCTCGTCGTTCGTGACGGTGAAGGTCCCGTAGGCTCCGCCACCCTTCGCGTGGACGACCCGTTCGGGGATGCGCTCCCGGTTGAACTGGGCCATCTTCTCGAAGTAGTGGTAGTCGTCCATCAGCGCCGGCCCGTCCGGACCGGCCGTTCGAGTGTTCTGGTTGTTCGGGACTGCCTCGCCCGAGTTGGTCGTCAGTGCGTCGCGGTCCTCGCCGTCGAAGTCCGCCTCGCCCATCTGGTGTGTGGTTTCGTCGTCGGACATCTCGAATTCCTCTAGCACCACGTTGGTCGCTGAGTCACAAAAATCTGTTTCTCTCGACAACGAATCTTTTCTAATTAGCAAAATAAATTTGCGTGCCGGTGGCTCCAAGGCGGAGTACGTGACGGTCGGGCCGCCGGGTAGGGTTACCGTCCCCCACTACGAGCGCTACCTGGTGGTCGGTTCCACGCGACGACAAGGCTAACCCCGGCGCACGCATGGTCTCGCGCATGGGCTTTCACACGTTCCCGGTCGAGCGGGCCGACGACCTCGACGACGTCTCGCGGTACGCCTCGCTCTCGGTCGACGAACTGGTGTTCGCGCTCGACCCCGACCCCGAGGCGACGGTCGCGGACCTCGGCAGCGGCGTCGGTTTCTACACCGACGACGTCGCGCCGTTCGTCGGGCGGCTCCACGCGGTCGACGTCCAGCCCGAGATGCACGAGGGCTACCGCGAACGTGGCGTCCCCGCGAACGTCGAGCTCGTCACCGCGGGCGTCGACGACCTGCCGTTCGCGGACGACGAGATCGACACCGCGTTCTCGACCATGACCTATCACGAATTCTACAGCGAGGAGGCGCTCGCCGAGGTCGCCCGAGTGCTCCGGCCCGACGGACGGCTCGTGCTCGCCGACTGGACCGCGACCGGCGAGGGGGCCCGCGGCCCGCCGGTCGACGAGCGGTTCAGCGCCGCCGACGTCGTCGACCACCTCGAATCCCACGGCCTCACCGTCGAGCGCGCCGACGACCGTCCCGAGACGTTCGTAGTCACCGCGCGGGCCTGAGCAGAAGGCTCGGAGAACCGTTCGTCATTACCGGTCCAGTGGTCGTCGCGGACGCCGGCATAGCTATCCGTGGATCGAGCCTATCGGGTCGATATGGGAGCAGGAGAAACCGGGTTCGACGACGCCTACGACGGGACGCCGCCGTGGGACATCGGCCGCCCACAGCGCGAGCTCGTTCGGTTGGCCGAGGCGGGGAAGATAACTGGCGACGTCCTCGACGTGGGCTGTGGAACCGGCGAGAACGCCCTCTGGCTCGCCGACCAGGGCTACACCGTCTGTGGCCTCGATGCGTCCCCACGAGCGATCGAGAAGGCCGAGCGGAAGGCGCACGAGCGCGGGGTCGACGCGACGTTTCTGACTCACGACGCGTTCGATCTCGGGGCCCTCGACCGCCGGTTCGACACGGTGGTCGACTGCGGCTTGTTTCACGTCTTCTCCGGCGAGGAGCGCGTGTCGACGTACACCGCCGAACTCCACACCGTGCTTCGACCGGGCGGCCGCTGCTACGTGCTGGGATTTACCGGACACGAACCCGACCATCGAGGCCCCTCGATGACCAGGGCGGAGGTCCGGGCGGCGTTCGCGGACGGGTGGGAGATCGAGAACATCGACGAAGTGGTGTTCGAGACCAACTTCGAGTCGGGCGAGAGTCCCGCCTGGCTCGCCACGGTCACCCGTCGCTGATCCGCGTCGAGCGGAAGCGATCCACGAAGGCGAATCGCTTTGTCGCTGGTGTTCGAGGAGGGAACCATGACCGTCTTCGATGCGTTCAGTCTCGACGGCCGAACGGCGATCGTCACCGGCGGCAACCGCGGCATCGGCCGCGCCATCGCGACCGCGCTCGCGGAGGCCGGCGCGAACGTCGTCGTCGCGAACCGGAACGAGGACTCGGGCGCGGCCGCCGCCGAGGAGATCGCGGCGCGGACGGGGGTCGAGACCCTCGCGGTCGAGTGTGACGTCGCCGACGAGGCGTCGGTCGAGGCGATGGTCGGGGCGGCCGTCGAGCGCTTCGGCGACATCGACATCCTGGTGAACAACGCCGGGATCGTCGTCCACGAGGCGATGGAGGCGATGACCCTGGAGGAGTGGTACGCGGTCATCGACACCAACCTCACCGGGACCTTCCTCTGTTCGCGCGCGGTCGGTCGGGAGATGATCGCGGGCGACGGCGGCGTCATCGTGAACGTCTCCTCGATGTCGGCGTTCATCGCCAACCACCCCCAGCGACAGGTCGCCTACAACACCTCGAAGGCCGGGCTGGAGGGGTTCAAGAACCAGCTTGCCTCCGAGTGGGCGGAGTACGGCGTTCGCGTCAACAACCTCGCGCCGGGCTACATCGACACCGACAACGCCGACCAGGCAAGCGACGCGGTCGCGAACGCCGCCGATACCTGGCGCGACGAGATGCTCCACGACGCGATCCCCGCGCCCGAGACGCTCGGTCCGACGGCGGTCTACCTCGCGAGCGACGCCTCGGCCTACATGACCGGCGAGACCGTCGTGCTCGACGGTGGCTACACCGTCCGCTGAGGCCGCTTACTCCTCGATTAGACCGATTATCGCCGCACAGAGCCGGCTCTCGGGATCGAGGAACCCCTCGATCGCGGAGTAGTGGTCGGCCTCGGGCTGTGGCAACGACCGCCCGTCGAGGCCGTGGTCCCGCCACGCGGCCAGGAAGTCCTCGGACTGGCGGCGGAGTTCGGATGGTTCGTTCTCCCCATAGGTCACGACTAGCGGCGGCGCGCTGTCGGGGATGTGCCGGATCGGGCTGTGGTCTCTGACCTCGCGCCAGGTGAGTTGGAGCTTCGGCTGGAGCCACGTGTAGGGGAACGGTTCGAGGTCGTAGAGCCCGCTGATCGCACACGCGCCCTCGACGACGTCGGTGGGCTTGCCGTAGTCGTCCTCCCAGTCGGTCGTCAGCAGGCAGCCGGTGAGGTGGCCCCCCGCCGAGTGGCCGGAGACGAACAGGCGGTCGGGGTCGCCGCCGTAGGCCGCGATGTTCTCGTGGGTCCAGACGAGGGCCGCGCGGGCTTGGCGTACGATCTCGGAGAACGGAACCGCGGGACAGAGCGCGTAGTTCATCACGACGGTCGTCACGCCTTCCGAGACGGGTCCTCGGGCGACGAAGCTGAAGTCCTCGCTGTGACGGCTGTGCCAGTAACCGCCGTGGATGAAGAGCAGAACGGGTGCGTTCTCCCGGTCGGCAGGGAAGATATCGAGGCGTTCGGGGAGCGTGGGACCGAACGAGACGTCGCGGTGGACGTCGAGGTCGGCGCGGGCCTTCCGGCTCTCCTCGACGTAGAAGTCGGCGTAGCGCTCCGCGTCGTCGTTGCGCTCGCCTACGTTGTACTGTGCGTCGAGCTGGTCCTGAGTCTCGAACTCCCGGTAGAGCATGGAACCGCTATCGGGTAGTCGGTGTTCAGTGTTGTGCGCGTTCGGTGTTCGAGCGGTTCAGAAGTCGGGGAGGTCGTCGGGGGCCTCGTACTCGGCCTCCCAGTCGATGTAGTCGCTCTTGAGCACGTCACAGACCTCCTGGCCGAGTTCGGTGAGGCCGGCGTTGATCGACGACACCGCGTTCCACGAGTCGAGGTCGGGGTGGATGTCGCGTTCCTTCCAGTCCTCTGGGAGGCCGGGTGCGTGATAGCCCACGCGGTCGGCGAAGTCGTCCCAGAAGAAATCGAAGCGCTGGACGAGCCCGAGGTCGCGGACGATGGCGAACTCGCGCTCGGTCATCCCGGTCTCGGCGGCCCACGCGGTGAACGCCTCCTCCCACGCCCCCTCTTCGAGGAACGCTTCGAGCTCGTCGCGTCGGTACTCGTCGCCACCCACGTCGGCGTCGTCGTAGGCGTCGGCGTCGACGCCGGATTCGAGGCTCGGTGGTGACGGGGTCTCGACGGCGAGGGACATGGGGGAGGATGGTGGTCGCGCCGAATAAGCGTTCCCCGATTCCACTGTCACGGCTGCCCCGAGTCCGCAGTCTTTTGGCCTATCGGCGGTAACGATCGATGAATGACTACCAGCGGGCGGGAGCCGGAGGGGGACCGGCCCAGCGTCGGCGTCGTCGCGCCCGGCCGCGAGGCCGGCGGGGTCGTCGACCGGGTTCGCGACGTCGTCGGGGACGTCCTCACCGGGCCCGCGGCCATCGACGCCGAGGCCGTGGTCGCGGTCGGCGACGCCGCGCTCGCGGAACTCGCGGCCGCCGGCGTGTCGATACCCGTGCTCCCGGTCGAGACCCGACTCGACTCGCCGGGCGACCCCCTCGAAACCGGGATCGAACGGCTCCTCGCCGGTGCGGTGGACCTTCGGGAGTACCCGGTGCTCCGGGTCGAAACCCCGGTCGGGGACGGCTACGCCCTCTTCGAGGTGGCCCTCGTGGCCGACGAACCAGCGACCATCTCGGGGTTTTCGGTCGCGACGGCGGCCGGGGCCGACGACGCCGATCCGCTCGCCCGGTTCCGGGCCGACGGCGTGACGGTCGCGACACCCGCCGGCAGCCGGGGCTACGCCCGCGCCGCCGGCGGTCCCGTGGTCGCCGTCGGCACCGATGCCGCGGCGGTGGTCCCGGTCGCGCCGTTCTCGACCGACCCCGACCACTGGGTGGTGCCCCTCTCGGCCGTCTCGGTCACCGTCGAGCGCGAGGTCGACGTGGCGGTCACCGCCGACGGCCGCCCGCTCGGGACGGTCCCGCCGGGAACCGAGGTCGACCTCGTTCGCGACGGCGTCCTCCGGGTCGTCGCGTCCGGCGGGACCGCCGGGACCGGAAAATCAGAAACCTTCTAAAGGGATCCCGTAGAACGTTCGGTATGATCCCGCTGTCGGTGTTCGGGCCGGTGGATACGCTCCTCGCGGGGAGCGACCATCCGCCGATCGTCTTCGTGCTGATCGTGCTCGCGCTCGCCAACGTCGTCACGCGGGCGGTCGCCCATCGCTCGCACGTGAAACAGGCGGACGAGGGCGGTGCGGACGCCATCACGCAGCACCCGGTCCACATCGCGACCACCCTGCTCCTCATCCTCGCCTCGTTCTACCTCGCGACCGTCGAACTCCACTCGGGGATCGTCCTCTCGGTGCTCGTCGTCGGGACCTTCATCGCGGACTTCTTCGAGATCGAAGCCCGTCGGGTCGAGGTCCGCAACGACCGCCCGCTCGGCCGACCGAGCGGGGCCATCGCCGCCTCGGTGCTCATGGTGCTCTACGCCGCCTACATCTCGCTGTTCTTCGTGGTCTCGCCCATCTGGAACGCCGTCATCTGACCCGTCGATTCGCCCTCGACCGATCCGTCCGTCCCAACGCCCACAGCGACCGCCGTACGAGGCGTCCGGCAGCGCACTTTCGCCGGGGGCCGTCACGAGGTGTCGACGGACGGCCCGCCTACACGCTCTTCCCCGAACGATATCGCAAGAAATCAGAATATTCTATCTATTTTCGTCGAATTGCAACCGAGTACGGCGACCGTATGATTTCTTCGAAGGCTTTTTGCTGTGGCATACGCCAACTACGAAAGTGACGAGTGTAAGATACACAGCGATCTGCCCGGATCCAACGCCACCGTTCCGGTATCGTGCTCGGGGGGACGGGGATGATTAGCGCGGTCGACCGCCTTCCGACCGCGTCGTTCACGACCGACGAGGCGGGGCTTCGCTCGCACGCGGAGCGCATCGAGACGTTCATCGTCGAGACGGTCGTTGAGGCGGGGGCCGACGGGGTGGTCGTCGGGATGAGCGGCGGGGTCGACTCGACGCTGACCGCGACGCTCGCGGTCGAGGCGCTCGGCCCCGACCGCGTGACGGCGCTCGTGCTCCCCTCGCTCGGAAGCGGCGACCGCCACATCGAGGACGCCGAGGCGGCCGCGGCGGCGCTCGGGCTCGACGCGACCACGGTCGGGATCCGGCCGCTGGTGGACATGTTCGAGGACGTGGTCGCTCCGCAGGTCGGCGACGACACCGACGACCCCGCGCTCGACAACGCCACCGCCCGGCTCCGGATGACGTGTCTCTACTACGCCGCCAACCACCTGGGTCGGCTCGTCGTCGGCACCAGCAATCGGACCGAACTCCTCTGTGGCTACTGCACCAAACACGGCGACGCCGCAGCCGACCTCCGGCCGCTCGCCGGGCTCTACAAGACCGAGGTCCGCGCGCTCGCGAGCCAGGTCGGCGTCCCCTCTCCCATCATCCGGAAACCCTCGACCGCCGACTTCCGACCGGGACAGACCGACGAGGCCGACCTCGGTGCGCCCTACGGTCTGCTCGACATCATCCTCCACGAACTCGTCGACGAGAACCTCGGGATCGAGGGCACCGCCGACGAGCTCGGCCTCGACCCCGAGACCATCGCGGACTACGCCGACCGCCACCTCGACAGCCGTCACAAACGCCGGCAACCGCCGAGCCCCTCGTTCGAGCGGTCGCTGGAGGGCGAGCTGTTCCACGAACTCGAACACACGACGGACCGGTCGGAGACCCGGAGTTGACGGGACCGACTACGACGACTGTCGGTCGCTCCAGGCCGAGCGGGCCTGCCTCGCGGCGGGGATCACGACCCAGAAGGTGAGCGCACCGAAGATCGCGAACCAGAACAGCGCCTCGCGGGCGGTGAGCGCGATCCCGCCGTAGAGGCTCCCGAGGTCTGGCGAGGGGGCGATGAGCTGGGTGGTGCTCTCGAAGCTCTCGGTGTTGTACCAGCTCGAGAGAACCAGCCACCCGAACAGCCCGCCACAGAGCGCGAAGAAACCCTTGGCGAATTCGTCACTCATTCGTGAAGGATTCGTCGCCATCGTCTTGACTGTTTCCCATCCCCGGGGTCCGAAACCGCGTTCCGAGAACGTAGATCCCCGCACCGAACCCGATCAGAGCGAGCCCGAGGAGGGCGAGCACGAGCGAGACCACGCCCTCGGTCGAGACCCCGAGCGAGCTCAGCACGACCGCGAGCGGACCGACCTCGGCGGTGGCGGCGTCGAGGAACCCGAAGCCCGCGATCACGAAGACGACCGCGAACAGGGTCGAGAAGACGGTGATGGCTTTGTAGACCCGAAGCGGGACCGTGATCTCACGTGGGCCGTCGGAACGGGAGGTGTCGGTTCGGCTCACGACCTCAGCGCGGCGGGCGGAGCCGGTAGTACCGTCGGTTGAGCTCGTACATGTAGCCCTCGCGCATCGTCCGCAACACCGCGTAGGTGATGAAGCCCGCCACGAACGGCAGGAGGAACGCCAGGTCGAACAGGAGGTGGCTGTCGATCCACGTCGGGACGAGGTTCTTGACCGCGAGCGCGCTGATCATGATAGCGAACACGACGCCGAACACCCCGACCGACGCCCAGAACGGCTGCTCGACGGGCCGTCGTGCGCTCCCCTTGTTGAGGAAGGGCACGATGGCGATGATCCCGACGACCACGAGGTTGGCGAGCACGCCGAAGGTGGAGTCCTGCATCAGCTTCTGCCCACCGAGCACGGCGAGCTCGGGGTTGAGCGGCCCGAGTTTCAGGAGGCCGAACGACCAGTAGAGATACCAGTCGGGCAGGATGATCGCCGGGGTCGTGCTCGGGTCGGCCGGCGGGGCGATGTGCGGCGGAAGCGCCGCCGCGAGGAAGAAGATCATCCCCACGAAGAAGCTGGTCAACGAGAGGTTCCGGATCATCTCGTGGGGCCAGGTCGGGAACGCCAGCACGTCGCGCTCGACGTAGCTGGAGTCGGTCCGGAGGTCCTGGTCCTCGCGGCGCGAGCGCTCGAAGTACTCGTAGGTCAGCCGGGGCAGGCCCTGGCGGCGCTCCTTGCGCTCGCCCCACGTCGGCGTCTCGTCGTCGGGCGCGACGATCCCCGCGCCGTCGGCCACGGGGTCGGGTCCCGTCTCGGTGGCCGTTTCGTGCTCGTCGTCGGGTCGGTGCTCGGCGTCGTCGGTGGTGCTGTCTCGGGTCATTAGTGTGGCTCCGCGATCCCCTGCATCCAGACGATCCCGATGTGGACGGCGATCAGGCTCGTCACCACGAACGGGAGGAGGAAGACGTGGAGGATGTACATCCGCATCAGGGTGGCCTGGCTCAACGCGAACCCGCCGAACAGGAGCTGGGCGACCCACTCACCAACGAAC
The DNA here is from genome assembly GCF_003602035.1 of Halococcus sp. IIIV-5B. Classification (NCBI taxonomy): domain Archaea; kingdom Methanobacteriati; phylum Methanobacteriota; class Halobacteria; order Halobacteriales; family Halococcaceae; genus Halococcus; species Halococcus sp. IIIV-5B. The sequence continues at coordinate 14,570 of NZ_QZWE01000004.1, forward strand.
GGGATGCTCAGGCTCATCTCGACGCCGATCTGGCCCGCCCAGTAGGAGAGCTGGTCCCACGGCAGGAGGTAGCCGGTGTAGCCGAACACCATCGTGAGGCTGATCAGGACGATCCCGAGGATCCAGTTGAGCTCGCGGGGTTCCTTGTACGCCCCGGTGAAGTAGACCCGGAGCATGTGGAGGAAGACCGCGGCGGTCATGACCTGGGCCGACCACCGGTGGAGGCTTCGGAGCATGAACCCGAAGTTGAGGTCGGTCATGATCATCGTGATGGAGGCGTAGGCCGCCGAGGGATCCCCTGCAGTGGCGGGGGCGTAGTAGAACCCGAGCAGCGCGCCCGAGAGCGCCGCGACGATGTAGGCGATGGTCGAGAAGCTCCCGAGCGCGTAGAGGGGATACCAGTACCAGAACTTGTTGTCGAGGTTGTACTGTTCGGTGTGGCTCTTCGGGAGCTGCATGTTGACCTTGTAGTAGAGGTTCTCGAGGATCTCGAGGTAGTCGACGATCCGCAGCCGCTTGTCGAGCCAGAGCAACACCGTGAGGTAGGTCTCCTCGATCGGGGTCAGCTCCTTGCCCTCCATCCAGTCGGCGTGGTCGCCCTCGTCGCGGGGTTCGAGGCTCATTCGCCCTCACCCGAACTGGTGCCCTCCGAGCCGCCCTCTTCCTCCTCGCCCACGTCGTCCGGCCGTGGGAGCGCGGTGAACTGGATGCGCTCGATGCTGAAGGGGTCGTAGGCCGACTGGTGACACGGACAGTAGACCTCGTTCGCCGCGCCGAAGCGCGCGCTCTGGTCCGAGGACTTGAATCCGGGGACACAGCAGAAGTGGGTGCACTTGTTGAGCCACGCGATGAACCCGTCCTGGGTGCTCGCGTTCACCCACTGGGCGTTCTCGCCACCCGAGGCGAGCTCCTCGATCCGGGTGCTCCGGAGGACCTGTACCGGGATCGTCTCCTGCGGGGAGAGGTCCTGGGAGCGCCAGGTCGCCATCGCGGGTTTGCCGACGCCGGCGGTCCCGATCTCGTTGTTCCAGGTCTCGTAGTCCTCGAAGTCGCTGACGTTGAGCCGGTCGCCGGCGCTCAGGTCGCTCATCCACTCGTAGCTCGACGACTCCGCCACCCGGAAGAAGTTGTCCTGGTCGGCGTCGGGGACGAGCCCCGGGTAGGTCTGGACCCCACAGTACTGGAACCACTCGCTGGAGTAGGTGTAGCCACCGAGCTGGCTCTGGGCGGTGCTGACCTGCTCGCCGTTGACCGTCTGGGTTCGAACTTCGGGCCAGACGCCCTTCAGATAGCCCTCGTCGTCGATCTCGATCGGGATCTGGGGCATCGGACGCGGGGCCGGCCCCGCGGTGTTCTCGATCCCGAAGTACTGGGTCGCACCACCGCCCTGTCCGGACGAGGAGGTGGTGAGCTGGATGGCGGAGGCACCCGTGATGCCCGTCGCGCCGAGCGCCGAGGCACCCACGACGCCCTTCACGAACCGCCTGCGTCCCGATTCGGATGGATAGTTGTCTTCGTCGTCTGGCATGGTTATCGCTTGTAATAGGGGTGGATCGCGCGTTTGATGCTCTCGGTCATCCCCTCGGAGGTCGCGCCGACCCCGTCGACTTGGTCCTCACGGATGTAGAGGTCCTCCCACTTGCGCCGGCGTTTCTTCACGATCATCACGTCGGGGAGGAACTCCTTGCGGTAGAGCAGGAGGATGAACGCGAGGTCGATGAACACCACCGCGAGGACCCCACCGAGGAACATGTTGCCGAGTTCGATGGTGCCCCAGGCGTTGATCAGCCCGTAGGCGAACAGCCCGACGAAGACCACTTCGACCAGCGTCAGCAGCACGATCGCGATCGCGGCCGCGGTGCTCTCGCGGGCGGGTTCGTAGCGGTGGATGTCGCCGTAGGAGCTTCCGGAGGAGGACATCTCAGTTCCCCCGCTTCGCGTTGGGTGATTCGCCGTACTTCACGAGGAAGAAGGTGTAGACGAGCGAAACCGCCATCATCAACAGGGTCGCGATCCCGACGAAGTGGGCCTGGATCGGCACCCCCATCTCCTCGGGGTCGACCTCGGTCGCGGCGGCGCTGGCGCTCGCACCGCCCTCTTGGACGATGACGGTGCCAACCATGCCGACCCCTTCGTGGGGCGCACAGTGATAGGGGAACTCGCCGGCCTCGGAGAAGGTGTGACTGAACGTGATGTCGTCGCCGTCCTCGGGGGGGCCGGAGTTGAACGCGCCGTCGTCGGCGACGACGTTGTGCGCGCCGCCCTCGCCGGTCCACTCCCACGTCACGGTGGTTCCGGGCGCGACGGTGAGTTCCTCGGGGTCGAACGACAACCCCGAACCCGAACCCACCGCCACCGTCTCCGAGCCACCGCCACCCCCGCTCGCGTTGCCGCCGCTCTCTTGGGCGGCGACGGTTCCGGTGGCGGCGGCTGACCCGCCCGCGACGGCGCTCGTTGCCACCAAGAAATCCCGCCTGTTCATACGTGATCGACCACAGGGCCGGGCTCGCATAAGTCCACCGGATACGGCCATCGGTCGCTACGCTGACGGGACCGAGTCGTCGGTTTCCTCGGCGTGGCTCGCGGGGTCGGTACGCGGGTCGTCGGCCCCTGCAGGCCGGTCGGATTCACCGTCCTCGTTGCCGTCCCTGTCCCCGTCGGCCGCCGAAGGCGGTTCGCGGTATCGCGCCGGCAGGAACTCGGGGCGGTCGTCCGAGCCGATCGCGCGGAGCCGATTTCGATACTCCTCCGACCGGAACCGGTCCGAGAGCCGTGCGTTCGCGACTTGGAGGAAGAGCAGGAGGGAGAGGCCAACGAAGATGATCCCGGCCACGGGGGCGAAGATGGTCTCTACCGGGACGACCACCCACGCGAGAACGAGCCCCACGCCCGTGAGAAACTGAGCCGCGGCCACGACCTGTAACATCCGGTTGCCGAGTTCGCCGGTTCCCTCGGGGACGTCGTCGGGGTCGGGAAGCAACTCCCCGTCCGGTGGCGGCGTCGGGATATCGTAGTCGTGCATCGAACACAACGCGACGGTCGGTTTCACGTCCCGAAGCACGGTTCCTCGTCCCTCGACGCTTCCATCGGGGTGGACCACCGCGTAGCCCTCGTCGGAGTACGCGAGCAGCCCGTCGTCGACGCGTTCGAGCCGGGCGAAGACGTCCCGGTCGGCGATCCGGCTCCGGAGGTCGGCTTCGACCCGACGGAGGAGCCCCTCGCCGGTGATCCAGGTTTCGGCGTCGAACGCCGCCTCCCACTCCGCTTCGCTCATCCGGGCCATGTCGCTCGGGCCGAACGAATCGAAGTCGTAGCGCTCGGCGACCTCCTGTCGGAACTCCTCGTCGGTGTCGGCGGCACGAACGTCGGCCTCGTCCGGGTCGTCGGCCCCGTCCGCTGACGGTGGTCGGGAGTCGGCCATCGACTCGCGTAGGTCGCGGGCGGGGTTAGATGTTGCGACCGGGACGGGTTCGGCAAGGCTTTAGCGCCCACGCGATGGAGGTCGTGTATGCTGGGGCTGACCGACGCGGCGATGGCGACGGTCGCCGCGGTCGCGGTCACGGTCAGCCTTCCGTGCTTTCTCTACGGCGCGTGGATAATGCTCGAAGCCGAAGCCGTCACGTGGAGCGTGCTCACCTACCACCTGAAGTTCATCGCCGTCGGGCTCACGCTCACCACGGTGCCGCTGGTGGGTTGGATGCTTCCCCGCCTCGGCGACCAGCTCGGTGGCGCGTCGGTACTCCACGCCTTCCTCGGGCTCCAGGCCTACGCGATGCTAGCGTTCGGTTTCACGGGGATCGTCCGGATCTTCCGGGCGAAGCGCGAGCACAACCTCTATCACGACTACGACGAGGACGTCCTCCTCTCCGAGATCGGCTCCGAACGGATGGACCACTGGCGGGGGCGGCTCCGGATCGGGGTTTTCGGCTACGTCCTGTTCTGGGTGCTGGCCTACCTCGTCGGTATCGCACGCTACGCGCTCCGATACCTCTGACGGCGGCGGGAACTACCGCCGCCGCCGAGAACGACGGTCCAGTCGGGAACCGTCGGGTGATGCCACGAGAACGGCTGCAGCCGGACGCTGCGTTCGACCCCGAGAGGTGGGGACTTGAAAATAGCCCTCGACCGTTCACCGAGTTCGAGCGCCGAAACGGGTCGGAACGATCCGAAACGGCGACCTCACCACGCCTCGCCGCTCGCGAGGTCGACGGCCGAATCGAGCGTCGAGGAGGGACAGATGTCTTCGAGCACGCAGTCCTCACAGTCGGGGTTTCGCGCGGTGCAGGTCGCGCGGCCGTGACTGATGAACAGATGTGTCGAGAGCTGCCAGCGCTCCTCGCGAAACAGATCCATGAGTTCGCGCTCGATCGTTTCGGGTCGGTGTTCCTCGGTGAGCCCGAGCCGGCGCGAGAGCCGCTGGACGTGGGTGTCGACCACCACACCCTCGACGACGTCGTGGGCGTGCTGGAGCACGACGTTCGCGGTCTTCCGACCGACTCCCGGGAGCTCGGTGAGTTCGCCCATCGTGTCGGGCACCTCCCCGTCGTGCTCGTCGACGATCAGCTGGGCCGATTCGCGGATGTAGCTCGCCTTGTTGTTGTAGTACGTGATGGAGTTCAGCGCCTCGGCGAGTTCCTCCTGTGGTGCGTTCGCGAACGCCTCGGGCGAGGGATAAGTCTCGAAGAGGCTCTCGGTGGTCTCGTTCACCCGTTCGTCGGTACACTGCGCCGAGAGGATCACCGCGACGAGGAGTTCGAACCGGGTCGAGAAGTCGAGCGAGATGGTGGTGTCGGGGTACTCGGCTTCGAGCCGGTCGAGCACCGCCGTGGCCTGGGCCTCGCGCGAGTCGAGCGGGGTTCCCATACTCGATAGCCGACCGACCCGAATTTGAGCCGTTCGATCGGAGCGAACCTACGTCGACCGATGTATCTCGCCGGAGCGGTCGTATTCGAGTTCGGTCGCGACGGTCTCGGCGACGTCGGCACCCACCTCCCGCTCGACCAGCCAGAGCGCGAGGTCGATCCCCGACGTGATCCCGCCCGCGGTGAGCACGTCGCCGTCGTCGACCACGCGCGCATCGACCACGTTCGCGTCGGTCTCGCGGAGGTCCGCGAGCGCGCCGTGGTGAGTGGTCGCCGGCCGACCGTCGAGCAGCCCCGCGGTGGCGAGGATCATTCCGCCGGTGCAAACCGCGGCAATCGTGGTACCGTTCTGGTGACGGCGTGCGAGTTCGTCGGGGAGCGCTCCCAGGGATTGGGCCCACGCGCCGCGACCCGCGCGGTCGTTCCAGCCGCCACCGGGGACCACCACGAGGTCGGGGTCGGTCCCGTCGAGCGGTCCCTCGGGTTCGACGACGGTGCCGTGGCTCGCGGTCACGCGCTCCACGGGGTCGAGGGTGCGAAGCGAGACGTCGAACCCGGCCCCGTGGTCGGCGGCGGTGGCGAAGACCTCGTACGGGCCGATGGCGTCGAGTTCGTCGAAGCCGTCGTAGAGGACGACGGCGATGGATTCGATCGGTTGCGCGTCCATGACACTGGATCGTTCAACCGGAGCAAAACCGTTGCCGTCGGATCAGAACAGCACGACCGGCCAGACGTAGGTGAAGAGCAACACGAACAGCCCGGTGAGGACTATCGTCATCAGGACGTTGAGTATCAGCCCCGCCCGGAGCATGTGGGACTGGTTCATGTGGCCGCTCCCGAAGACGATGGCGTTCGGCGGGGTCGCGACCGGGAGCGCGAACGCGAAACTCGCCGCGACGGCCCCGCTGACAGCGAGCACGATGCCGGCGGCGGGTTCCGTAACCCCAAGGGTGCCCGCGAGCACGCCACCGAGCCCGATGAGGATCGGGGCGATGATCGTCGCGGTGGCGGTGTTCGAGGTCATCTCGGTGAGGAAGATGATCGAGAGCACGATCACGCCGACCACGACGACGATGGGCATCCCGACGAGCGAACCGAAGACGGTGTCGGCGAACCACTCGGTCGCGCCGGTGGCTTCGAGCGCGTCCGCGAGCGCGATGCCGCCGCCGAAGAGCAGGATGGTTCCCCAGTCGATGTCCACGAGGTCGTCCCAGTCGGCGGTGTCGGCGAGCACCAGCGCCGGGATGGCGTAGAGCCCGACCATGACGTAGTAGAGGATACCTTCGTGACCCGTGAGCCCGCCGAAGATCGTCGGCCCGCCGTCGGCCCCGAAGACCGTGTTGAAGATGGGGGTCGGGATCAGTCCCTCGAAGAGGAAGCCGAGTCCGCCGAGTACCCACAGCACGGCCGTCACGGTGAAGATGATCGCGACGCGCCGTCCACGGGTGCTGAGTGCGCCCTCCTCGCGGAGGTACTCGCGGGCCTCCTCGCGCGCGCCGCTGACGTCGGAGACGTCGGGCGGGTAGAGCCGGAAGGTGAGGACGTACCAGACGATGGGGAGGGTGATGATCACGACCGGGAGCCCGATGAGGAGCCAGTCGAAGAAGGAGAGTCGGTAGCCGAGGATCGAATTGAGCTGGGCGGCGACGATGGCGTTCGGGGGGCTCCCGATGAGGGTGCCGACCCCGCCGACGCTGGCGGCGTAGGCGGTCCCGAGCAGGGTGGCGATCTGCATGTTCGAGAACGCCTCCCTGTCCTCGCCCTGTTCCTCGATCTCGTCGCGACCGATGACTTGGGCGAGCACCCCGAGCGCGATGGGGGTCATCATCGCCGTGGTCGCGGTGTTCGAGACCCACATCGAGAGGAAGGCCGTGGCGAGCATCACCGCGAGCACGAGCAATCGGGCGGAGGCACCGAGTCGGGCGATCATCCAGAGCGCGATCCGGCGGTCGATGTCGTACTTCTGGAGCGCGTTCGCCAGCATGAACCCGGCGATGAAGAGGAAGATGAACGGGTCGGCGAAACCCGCGAGCGCGGGGTCGAGCGTGGGATAGACCCGGAAAGTCGTCAGCAGTGCGGGGATGGAGAGCGCCGTGACCGCGAGCGGGAGCGCGCCCGAGACCCAGAGCACCGCCGCGAAGTAGGTCGTGGCGACCGCGAACTGGCCGCGCAACGAGAGGCCGGCGGGCGAGGGCGCGAGCGCGATCGCCCCCGCGCCGACGATGGCGACCGCGAACAGGACGAGTCGACCGCCGGCCGTGCCGCGTCCGGGGAGATTCATCCTCGGATGCTCCGAGGGCACCTACCTAAAACTGATGGTCGTTTACGACACCTGGGATTCGGGACGTTTATTCGGGCGTCGGCCGCCCTCTCGGTATGAAAGCCACCGCGCGGGCACATCCGATCCAGGGGCTCGTGAAGTACCACGGGATGCGCGACGACGAGCTTCGCCTCCCCTACCACGACTCGATCAGCGTCTGCACTGCGCCGAGCAAGACCACGACGACCGTCGAGTTCGACGAGAACCTCGACGAGGACTCGTTCGTCATCGACGGCGAGACGGTCGACGGGCGGGGTCGCGAACGAGTCGAGAGCCTGGTCTCGCACGTCCGGGACCTCGCGGACCTCGATGTACCTGTTCGCTTCGAGAGCGAGAACGACTTCCCCACGAACGTCGGCTTCGGGTCGTCGTCGTCGGGCTTCGCGGCGGCGGCGCGGGCGCTCTGTGCCGCGGCGGAGCTCGACCTCTCGCTTCCCGAGGTTTCGACGGTCGCCCGGCGCGGGTCGGCTTCGGCGGCGCGGGCGGTCACGGGCGGCTTCTCCGACCTCCACACGGGCCTCAACGATACCGACTGTCGGTCCGAACGGATCGAGAGCGACCTCGAAGACGACCTCCGGATCGTGGGCGCGCTGGTGCCGGCCTACAAGGAGACCGAGGAGGCCCACCGCGAGGCCGCCGAGAGCCACATGTTCGAGGCGCGGCTCGCCCACATCCACGAACAGCTCGCGGAGGTTCGCGACGCCCTCCGGGAGGGGGACTTCGAACGGACCTTCTCGACCGCCGAGCACGACTCGCTCTCGCTCGCCGCGACCACGATGACCGGCCCCGCGGGCTGGGTCTACTGGCAACCCCGAACCCTCGAGATCTTCGAGACCGTCCGTGACCTCCGCGAGGAGGGCCTCCCCGTCTACTTCTCGACGGACACCGGCGCGAGCGTCTACGTCAACACCACCGTCGAACACGTCGACCGGGTCGAGGAAGCCGTCGCCGATTGTGGTGTCGAGACCCGTGTCTGGGAGGTCGGCGGGCCGGCGCGCGTGCTCGACGCATCCGAAGCTCTCTTCTGAGAAAGTCGGTCACGACCCGATTTTGAATGGGGGCGGCGGGACGGCTGATGCGCGCTCGCGATCGGTGCGAACGGCGGATGAAGTGAGCCGTGAGCCGAGCGAACGAGGAGTGCAGTCGGCTGGGGAGACTCGTGGCTGTCGCGGGGCGGTGTGTGATTCTCTGTTATATCGTGGTCCGTCTGGTACGAACCAGTTGTCAGTCTCATCCCTCGTTTCCGCTGGCTCGTGCCCCGATAACTGATATCGGCTCCGCTACTACCCGTTCGAAGGGTGGTCCCGCCGCTGTTCTTCTTCGATCGCCTGTCGCTTCCCGCGCGTGTACATCAGATAGGCAAAGAGAATAGTCAGCGGAAAGAGTACGATCGCAAGGATCGCGAGCGGCGGAAACGCGAGAAACAGCAGGAACGTCTTCCACGAAACGATAGTGCCGTTCGACATACCGATATCGTACGGCCGCAAGACGAATATGTTTTGCAGAAGCGTAGGAAATTCGGTCATCCCTCCGTCAGCGGGTTATTGGAAGCCGATCCGCCCGCCGCTCCGACCGCGGCCGGGGTCGCTCGCGCCGCCCTTGAACTCGTCCTCCATCTTGTCGTAGTAGTCGAGGATGTCCTCGGTTATCGTCGGACGGACGGATTCGAGCGCCGCGCGGAAGTGGCGCATCTCGACCGTGTTGGCCTCGGGGTCGTCGCGGAGCGCCTGGATCGCGGCCTCGCGCGAGATTGATTCGAGATCCGAGCCGACGTAGCCGTCGGTGACCTCCGCGATCTCGCGCAGGCTGACGTCGGCCGCGAGCGGGGTGTCCTCGGTGTGGATGGTCAGGATCTTCTCGCGACCCTCGACGTCGGGCTGGCCCACCATCACGAGCCTGTCGAACCGGCCCGAACGGATGAGCGCCGGGTCGATCATATCTGGCCTATTGGTCGCCGCGATCACCATCACGTTCTTCATGTCCTCCAACCCGTCGAGCTCGGTGAGGAGTTGGTTCACCACGCGCTCCGAGACGTTCGAGCCGACGTCGCCACCCCGGGCGGGCGCGAGGCTGTCGAGCTCGTCGAAGAAGATCACCGTCGGGGAGACCTGCCGGGCCTTCTTGAACGTCTGACGGATCGCCTTCTCCGATTCGCCGACCCACTTCGAGAGGAGCTGTGGCCCACGAACCGAGATGAAGTTGGCATTGGTCTCGTTGGCGACGGCCTTCGCCATCAGGGTCTTCCCGGTTCCGGGTGGCCCGTAGAGCAACACCCCGGCGGGCGGTTCGATCCCGAGCCGGGAGAACCGCTCGGGGTTCGAGAGCGGCCACTCGACGGACTCCTTGATCTCACCCTTCGCGTCGTCGAGTCCGCCGACGTCGCCCCAGGAGACCTTCGGGAGTTCGACCAGCACCTCGCGCATCGCGCTCGGGTCGACCCCGCCGAGCGCGCCCTCGAAGTCCGCGCGCTTGATTATCATCCGGTCGATGAGGCTCGGCGGGATCGACTCCTCGTCGAGGTCGATCTCCGGGAGGTACCTCCTGAGGGCCTTCATCGCCGACTCCTTCGTCAGGGATTCGATGTCGGCCCCGACGAACCCGTGGGTCTCGTCGGCGAGGTGTGAGAGGTTCACGTCGTCCGAGAGCGGCATCCCGCGGGTGTGGATCTGGAGGATCTCCTCGCGGCCGCGTTCGTCGGGCACGCCGATCTCGATCTCGCGGTCGAACCGACCGGGGCGACGGAGCGCGGGGTCCACCGAGTCGACCCGGTTGGTGGCGGCGATCACGATGACCTGGCCACGGCTTTCGAGCCCGTCCATCATCGTCAGGAGCTGGGCCACGACTCGCCGTTCGACCTCCCCGGTGACGTCCTCACGCTTGGGCGCGATCGAGTCGAGTTCGTCGATGAAGATGATCGCCGGGGCCTCCTCCGAGGCGTCCTCGAAGATCTCCCGGAGCTGCTGTTCGCTCTCCCCGTAGTACTTCGAGATGATCTCCGGGCCCGCGATCGAGAAGAAGCTCGCGGAGGTCTCGTTGGCGACGGCCTTCGCGAGCAGGGTCTTGCCCGTGCCGGGCGGGCCGTGGAGCAGCACACCCTGGGGCGGTTCGATCCCCAGCTTCTGGAAGATCTGGGGGTGTTTCATCGGCAGCTCGACCATCTCGCGGACGCGCTGGATCTCGCTCTGGAGCCCGCCGATGTCCTCGTAGGTGATCCCGCCGCCGGTCTTCTCGAAACCCGAGATCGGCTCCTCGCGAAGTTCGACCTCCGTGTCCTCGGTGACGAGCGCCACGGCGTTCGGCTGGGTCTCGACGGCGATCAGCGGGATCGCCTGTCCTGGCGAGCGCATGAACGGGTGGTTGGTCGAGCTCATCACGGGCACGATGTCGCGTTCGACGACCGGTCGTTTCAGGATCTGGCGTTTGACCATCCCCGCGGCGTCGCTGCCGAACTGCACCGATGCATCCTTCGGCGGCGCGAGCACGAGCTTCTCGGCCTTCTCGGTCTCGGCCTTCCGGATCTCGACGCGCTCGCCGATGCTCACGTCGGCGTTCTGCCTGGTGAAACCGTCGATACGCACGGTGTCGGTGTTCCAGTCCTGTCGATCCGCGCGCCAGACCTTCGCGGCGGTGGTGTCGCCGCCTTCGATCTCGATGATGTCGCCCGGCGAGAGCTTGAGATGCAGCAGGGTGTCGGGGTCGAGGCGGGCGATGCCCCGGCCCGAATCGTTCGGGTAGGCCTTCGCCACCTCCAGTTGGACTTCGTTCATGGTCGGGAGGGGATACCACCCATCGGGTGTTGGCGGAGTTATGCCTTTTGCCTATCCCGACCCCTCACCCGAGCGACCGGACGGTTTTTCGCCCCCGCCGACCCCCATCCGATATGCGAACGCTGGCTTTCGACGGGCGGATGGGCGCGAGCGGCGACATGGTCTGTGCGGCGCTGGTCGCCGCGGGCGCGGAGCCCAGCGTGCTGGAGCCCGTCGAAGAGATACTCGACGCCCACTATCGGATCGGAACCACGGAGAAGAACGGGATCGCCGCGACGACGGTCGACGTGCTTCTCGACAGCGAGGATCGGAACCAGGACGAGCACGGACACGACCACTCGCACGACGGCCACGACCATTCTCACGAAGAGCACAGCCACGAGCACTCGCATGGCGACCACGCACATGGCGACCACGACCACGCACACGGCGACCACGACCACACCCACGGCGACCACTCCCACGACGGACACACCCACGCGGAGGGCGCGGGTCCGTCCCGGAGCTACGCCGAGGTGGTCGAACTGGTCGAATCGATGGGACTCCCCGCCGGCGTGGAGGCCGACGCGAAGGCGATCTTCGAGGTCCTCGGACGGGCGGAGGCCGCGGTCCACGGCACCGACCTCGACGAAACCCACTTCCACGAGGTCGGCGCGGACGACGCGATCGCGGACGTGGTGGGCGCGGCGCTGCTCCTCGCCGACCTCGACGTCGAGCGCGTGGTGACGACCCCGGTCGCGACCGGCGGTGGCGAGGTCGGGATGAGCCACGGGGTCTACCCGATCCCGGCTCCCGCCGTGGTCGAGGTCGCCGAACGTGCGAGTTGGGCGCTCCGCGGCGGGCCGGTCGAGGCCGAACTCCTCACCCCGACGGGCGCGGCGATCCTCGCCCACTTCGCCGAAGGCGTCGAACGGCTCCCGACGCTCGACGTCGACGGGGTGGGCTACGGTGCCGGTGACACGAACTTCCCCGAGCACCCCAACGTGCTCCGCGCGCTGGTGGGCGAGGAGCAGGGGAGCCTCGTGCCCGACGAGATCCGGGTGCTCGAAACCACGCTCGACGACGCCACCCCCGAACTCCTCGGTGGGCTCCACGAGCGCCTGAAGGCGGCGGGTGCGCGCGACGTCTCGGTGTTCCCCACGACGATGAAGAAATCCCGACCCGGCCACCTCGTTCAAGTCATCGTCAAACCCGAGGACGTCGAGCGGGTGGCGCGAAAGCTCGCCGTCGAGACCGGCACCCTCGGCGTGCGCGAGACCGGCGCGCGCCACCGCTGGATCGCCGAGCGCGCCTTCGAAACCGTCGAGATCGAAATCGACGGGACGGCTCACGAGGTCACGGTGAAGATCGCCAGTGATACCGAAGGTAGCGTCTACGACGTGAGCGCCGAGTACGACGACGCGGCCGCCGTCGCCGCCGAAACCGGGCTCCCGATTCGAGAAATCATGCGGCGGGCGGAGAACGTGGTTCGAGAGTAGCGCTCACTGCTTCTCTCGCCACGCTCGACGCGCATCGAGCGCCGGCTGATGGAAATCGAGCGTCCATTCTGGCACCTCTTCGACGTCCCAGTAGTCGAGTGCTGCCCCTTCGTTGGACAACTGGAGCGTGCCACCGGTCGCGCGACAGAGGTAGAGTAGCAGTACGTGTCCGTGTGGATTGAGCGGGTTCGGGTCCATGAAGTAGGCGTCGACCACTTCGACCGTCTCCACCGTGAGACCCGTCTCCTCTCGCGTCTCGCGTACCGCCGTTTCGTCCGGCGGTTCGAGCGGCTCGACCGCCCCACCGGGGATGTCCCACGTCCCGGCGACGTACGTCGAACCCTCGGGACGTTGCATCAGTAGTATGCGTCCCTCGTCGTCGAAGATTGCGGCTTTGACCCCGACGTTCGGCGTGGCGTAGCCGAGGTTCGCCGCGAGCCGCTCTCTGGTCTCCTCGGGTGGCAGCTCGACGGTTTCGGCGTAGTACTCGCCAACGAGTTCGAGCATCCGCTCGTAGCGCTCCCGGTCGTAGGGGTCCTCGACGAAGAACAGCCCCGCTTTCGCCATCACTCGAAGCTCGTCGAGCAACGGCAGAATATCGACGGTCTCCGATTCGTCCGTCATGGCTCCCGATGCTCCGCGAGCGCCTCCTCGATGCTCAACTCGCCGGTGGCCACCCGGCGCGCGAGCACCTCGTCGATCTCCCGATTCGTAGGGGAGCGCTCGCGCGAACGCGCCTTGATGACGTCGAGTTCGCCCGCCGTGGGTTCGACCGTGCGCTGGGTGACGCGCTCGCCCGCGAGCCGTGCGATGTTGACGGCGGCGAGCACGTCGCCCATCCCGCGCGCCCCGGTGCCGAGGTGCGGGGTCGTCCCGGTCTCGTCGACGAGCTCGACGGGCATATCGAGGTCGTCGATCAGCGACGCGCCGACGAGCCGTGCGCCGTCGCCGATCCGCACCACCGGGTCCACCGCGCCCTCGACTTCGTCCTCGATCACCGCGGCGGCGTCGGCGACCGGCACCTGGAACGCCGCGACACAGACCTCGCCCGAGAGCACCGCGATCCCGGGTTTGTTCCCCGGGTCGACGCCGATCACCGTTCGACCCCCGTCGCGTACGACCGACAGCGCCGCATCGACCCCTCTCCGCGGCGCGTCGGGGTCGGCCCGCACGAGGTCGATATCGGTCGCGTCGTCGGGTCGCGGGTCCTCGTCCGCGCCCGCGATCACGACGCGGGTCCGTTCGGGGAGGTCGTCGCCGGGCTCGACGGTGGTGAAGGTGACCCCGCGGTCGCGGAGCTCGGCGACGACCCCGTGGTAGAGCGCGAAGTCGGTGGTGGCGACGACGATCACGTCCCGCGATCCGACGCCGGGACGCATAAATTCCGACCCTCGCGGACGCGATCACTTTTGGTGGGTGGGGGAGAAGCCCGCCCGTGAGCGACCCGATCCCGACGGGCTGTCCCCCGCTCGACGACCTCCTCGGCGGCGGTCTCCCGCGCGGAACCGTCACCCAGGTCTACGGTCCGCCCGCCGCCGGCAAGACCAACCTCGGGCTGTCGGCGGCCATCGAGACCGCCGTGGCCGGCGAGACGAGCTACTACATCGACACCGAGGGACTCTCGGTCGACCGATTCGAGCAGCTCGCACGGGCACGCTCCGACGACGTCGAGACGCTCTCGTCGCGGATCGTGATCGCCGAGGCGCTCGACTTCGAGGAACAGGAAGAGGCCGTTCGGGACGCCGAGGAGCTCGCCGAGCGGGCCTCGCTGATAGTGCTCGACAGCGCGACCGGCTTCTACCGGCTCGAACGCACCGCGAACGACGACGGCGAGGCGCTCCGGCGGGTCGGCCGCCAGGTCACCCACCTGCTCTCGCTCGCGCGTCGATACGACCTCGCGGTGCTCGTCACGAACCAGGTGTTCGCCGACCCCGAGTCCGAATCGGGCCGCCCGCGTGGACTGGGCGGCAACACCCTCGCCCACCTCACCGGTGTCATCCTCCGATTCGAGCGGTTCCGGGCGGGGAACCGCCGGGCGACGCTCGAGAAACACGCGGCGAAGCCCGCCGGCGACACCGCTCGGTTCGCGATCACGGGTGCGGGGCTCGAAGCCGTCGAAGAAGAGGCGTGATCAGTTCGCGCGCGCCGGGACCGGTGCGACCGCGATGTCGGATTCCGTCGCGTTGCCGGCCGACGAGTTGCCCGAGGAGCTGTTCCCCGAGGCGTTACCCGACGAACCGCTGTTGAGGCTGTTGCCGCTCTGACGCTGCTGTTGGAGCCACGACTGGTACTCGTTCTGGGGGAGCACCGTCATGTTGGCGAGCATCCGCGAGTGGCCCGACCCGCAGTACTCCGCACAGTAGAGCTGGAAGCTCCCGGTCTGGGAGATGTTGGTCTGGATCGTGTCGTACTGCCCGGGGATGGTGTCCTGTTTCAGCCCGAGCGCTGGGACGTGGACCGCGTGGAGCACGTCGTCGGAGATCACGTGGAGGTAGACCTCGGTGTTCGCGGGGACCACCAGCGTGCCGGAGGAGGTGACGTTGTCGTCGGGATAGTTGAACGTCCAGCCCCACTGGTAGGCCCTGATCTCGACCTGCGCCGCGTCGGGTTCGGTCGGGGCGACCGCGCCCGAGACGTCGGGTTGTGTCACGGCGGGCTGTATCTGCTGTTGGGCCTGCACACCGTCGTCGGACGGCGCGACGTAGGGGCTTCCCATCACGAGGAAGGAGCCGAGACCGACGAACAGCAGGATGACCGCGGTGGCGACCGTCCACGTGATCTCGAGGCGGCGGTTCTCGCGGGTCGGCGTCGGGTTGTCGTTGTTCCGGTACTTCCAGACGGTGTAGATCAGGATACCCTCGACGAGGATCGTGATCGGGACCGCGACCCAGAGGAGCTTGCCGTTGAGGCCGTTGATGAGCTCCTCGTTGATCGAGGACTGCGCCAGCACCGGCTCGGTCGCGGCGAGAAGAAGCGCGACCGCGAGGGCGGCACAGAGCCCGATGCGCTTTCGGTTCATCTATCGTTGCCTCCGATTGTGGGGCATAAATACCTGCTGACTCCCCGCCCGGTGGCCGAAAGCGCGGAGCCTAAGTACGGCCGCAGCGAACCTCGGGTCGAACCATTCCATCGTGACTCTCGAGAGCTCTACCGGCCGCGAACGGGTGACGACGCTGCTCGCGTTCGCCGTCATCGGCGTCTATCTCCTCATCGTCATCGGCGCGACGACGTCGCTCACCAACGCCGCCGGGGCGTGTTCGACGTGGCCGGCCTGCGGCACGAACCTCGACGACACCCGGCTCCTGATCGCGTGGGGCCACCGGATCGCCGCGCTCGTGGTCGGGCTGGTCGTGCTCGCGGCGGTCGTCGCCGCGTGGCGCGCCGAGGTCCCCGGTCGGGCGAAGGCCGCGCTCGCGGTCCCGCTCGTCGGCTACCCGGTCCAGATCGGCATCGGTGCCCTCGCCGCCACCACCACCATCGGCTGGATAACGAACCTCCACCTCCTGTTCGGGATGGCGATCTTCGCCGCCCTCGTCGCCGCGCTCGCCTGGACCCTCGAAACCGTCCCCGAGCGCTCACCGGTCGATTCGACTCCCGCAGAACCCCCGGAAGCTGCCCCGTCCGCCACCGAACCGCCCGCGACGGCTGCTGAACCGTCCGCGACGACCACCGAATCGGCTTCCTCCGGGACCGTTGCCGCCACCGATACGACGACCCGACCGGGACGGCTCTCGCGACTCAAGACGCTCGCTGGGGCGTACTTCCAGCTGATGAAGCCCCGGCTGATGTGGCTGCTCTGTCTCGTCGCGGCCGCCGGGATGGCGCTCGCGGCGGGGCCCGCGCTCGACGCCACCACGGTCGTCTCGGTCCTCCTCGGTGGCGTGCTCGCGATCGGCGCGAGCGGCACCTTCAACCACGTCCTCGAACGTGACATCGACCGTCGGATGAACCGGACCGCCGACCGACCGCTCGCCACCGACGAGGTGGGGGTCCGCAACGCCATCGGCTTCGGCGTGGTCCTCGCGGTCGCCTCGCTCGCGATATTCTCGACCGTGAACCTCCTCGCCGCCGCGCTCGGGCTGTGTGCGATCCTCTTCTACAGCGTGATCTACACCCTCGTGCTCAAACCCAACACGGTCCAGAACACGGTCCTCGGTGGCGCTGCGGGCGCGCTGCCGGCGCTCATCGGCTGGGTCGGCGTGACGGGAAAGATCGGCGTGCCGGGTCTCGCGCTCGCGGGCGTGATCTTCCTCTGGACGCCAGCGCACTTCTACAACCTCGCGCTGGCGTACAAGGACGACTACGCGCGCGCCGACTTCCCGATGATGCCCGTCGTGCGCGGTGACCGCCTCACCCGCAAACACATCGTCTGGTACCTCGCGGCCACCCTGCTCGGCGCGAGCGTTCTGTCGGCCGTCACCTCGCTCGGCTGGCTCTACGCGGGCGTGACGGTGGCCTTCGGTGGGCTCTTCCTCTGGGCGGTGGTCGGCCTCCACCGCGAGCAAACCGAACAGGCCGCCTTTCGGGCGTTCCACGCCTCGAACGCCTACCTCGGCGCGCTGCTGTTCGCCATCGTCGTCGACGCCATCCTGCTATGAGCCACTCCCCGTTGGCCCGCGAGCGCCTCGCCCGATTCCGCCCCGAGCGCGGCACGCTCCTCTGGGGTGCAGTGATACTCAACGCCGAACTCCTCGCGGTCCTGCTCTACGTCGCGCAGCCCTCGGTTACACCGACCGCGTTCCAGTACTACGTCTACCCGTTCGTCTGGATCAACGTCGGGCTCTGGGCGCTGTGGCGAACCCGCCCGCGGGCGGCGGACCGCCGTCGGAAACTCCTCGTCGGGGGGCTCGCCGTGGCCTACTTCGCGGTGCTGGCCTACGCCGGCGGGCTCGTCGGTCCGGGGATGGGTTCGATGGCGACCGGGTTCCGGCTCGCACCCCTCCCGCCCGGACTCGGCCCCGCGCTGGTCTACAGCGGCGCGTCTGTCCAGTTCGCGCTGTTGCCCTACAAGGTCGTGGGCTATGTCGCGCTCGCGTACCTCGTCTACGCGACCGCCCTCGACGTCTCCGGGTCGGCCGTCTCGGGGATATTGGGACTGTTCTCGTGTGTGAGCTGTACCTGGCCCGTCATCGCCTCGGTCGTCAGCGGTGTCGCGGGCAGCTCGTCGGCGGTCGCGGGCGCGGCGCTCACCAGTTCCTACGGGCTCTCGACCGTCGTCTTCGTCGTCACCGTCGGGCTGCTCTACTGGCGGCCGTTCGGTGACCGATAGCGACGACAGGGCTAACCCCGCGGCGCTTCGAGGGGATCCATGACCGATGTCGAGATCGAATACTGTGTCCCGTGTGGCTTCCTCGACCGTGCCGAGGCGATCCAGCACGCCCTCCTCACGAGTTTCGGCGACCGACTGGACAGCGTCGCGCTCGTCACCGGCGACCACGGCGTGCTCGAAGTCCGCGTCGACGGCGAAGTGGTTTTCGAGAAGGCGGAGGACGAGTACGACGTCGACGGCATCGTTCGCGAGGTCCGCGGCCACCTGACCTGAGCCACGACCAGTCAGGACGACGACACTCCGCCGGCGGAACGCAACCGCTTAAGCCGCGGCGAGGTTCGGGTTCGACATGCCAGCGGCTCTCCTCGCCGACGGCGTTCGTCGGGAGTACGGCGATACCGTGGCGCTCGATGGGGTCTCGCTCTCCATCGATGCCGGCGAGGTGTTCGCGCTCGTCGGGCCGAACGGCGCGGGCAAGACCACCCTGGTCCGTGCCCTGACCGGCACGACCGACGTCGACGGCGACGTCTCGGTGTTCGGCGAGCCACCCACCGAGGTAGCGCGGACGCGCCTCGGGGTGCTCCCACAGGACTTCTCGCCGGCCGACCGCCTCACCGCACGCGAACTGATCACCTACTACGCGGGGCTCTACGACGACCCGCGCGACGTCGAGACGGTGCTCGACGAGATGGGGCTCGCCGACACCGCCGACACGTGGTACGGCAAGCTCTCGGGCGGCCAGCAGCGCCGGACCTGCGTCGGCGCGACGTTGGTAAACGACCCCGACCTCCTCGTGCTCGACGAGCCGACCACCGGGATCGACCCCGCGGGCCGGCGCGCCCTCTGGGAGCTCCTCGAAGACCTCGCCGCGGGTGGCACTACGATCCTCCTCACCACCCACTACATGGCCGAGGCCGAACGCCTCGCCGACCGGGTCGGCCTCCTCGCCGACGGGCAGGTGGCGGCGGTGGGGACCCCTGGCGAGCTCGTCGGGGAGTACGGCGGGGAGACGCGGCTCGAGATCGAGACCGACGCCGAGCTCGCAGCTCTAGAGTCGACCGACCACCGTGTCGACGCACGCGGCGGACTGCTGGTCGTCGAGGACGTCTCGGCCACCGAGATCAGCGCGGTGGTGGCCGAGCTCGACCGGAACGGGGTCTCCTACGGGGAGCTCGCGTGGCGTCAGCCCGACCTGGAGGACGTCTACCTCGCCGTCACGGGTCAAGCGGTCGGCGGCGGCGGTGACCCCGTCGAGGAGCCGGCCAGGGGTCCCGAGGCGGGGGTGGCCCAGTGACCACGACCGGTCGGGTGCGCGCGGAGTTCACGGCCGCCGGTAAGTCGTTCCTCCGGCGGCGGACCGCGGTGTTCTTCACCTTCTTCTTCCCCGTGCTCCTGATCGTGATATTCGGCGTGCTCGTCGGCACCCAACCGACGGGCGGCGGGTTGTTCTCGAAGGCACCGGGCTACTACGTCCCGGCGTACCTCGCGGTGGTCGTGTTGCTGACGCCGCTCTCGCGGGTCGGGAGCACGGTCGCGCGGTTCCGCGACGGCAGTCGGTTCGAGAAGCTCGCCACCACGCCGCTGACCCGTCCCGAGTGGCTGCTCGCGCACACCCTCGTCAACGTCGTCGTCATCGGCCTCGCGAGCCTGATCATCCTCGTCCTCGTGGTGTTCGTCACGGGCGCGAACATCTCGCTCTCGCTCGCCGTGGTCCCGTTCGTCGCGGTGGCGGTCGCGCTGTTCTGCGGGCTGGGCGCGCTGATCGGTAGTCTCGCGGGCTCGACCGACGGCGTGATAGCCGCGAGCAACGCCATCGGGTTGCCTCTCCTCTTCCTCTCGGAGACGTTCATCTCGCCGGACCTCCTCCCCGGCTGGTTTCGGCCGGTCATGAACCTCTCCCCGCTGACGTACTTCGCGCGTGGCGTGCGGAACCTGACCTTCGCCGACGGGCCGTGGACGTTCGACTTCGTGGTGCTCTGCGCCGTCGCGGTCGTCGTCTTCGCGCTCGGGGCCTACGCCCTCCCGGAAACCGACTGAGCTTTCCTCCCGCCGGTGTTCCCCCGTCGAATGGCCGACGAACGAGCCGAAACCAACCGCGAGATGTGGGACGAACTCGCGAGCATCCATCCCGAGACCGACTTCTACGACGTGAACGGCTTTCTGGCTGGCGAATCGACGCTCCACGAGCCCGAACGCGATCACCTTGGTGACGTCGCGGGCGAGTCGTTGGTCCATCTCCAGTGTCACATCGGTCTCGATACGCTGTCGTGGGCGCGCGAGGGGGCGGACGCCGTCGGGGTCGATTTCGCCCCGGAGGCGATAGCGGCGGCGCGTGACATCGCCGACGAAGCCGCCGTCGACGCCGAGTTCGTGTGCTGTTCGGTCGACGAGGCACCCGAAACCCTCGACCGCGAGTTCGACGTGGTGTTCACGTCCTATGGCGCACTGGTCTGGCTCCCCGATATCGAGGCGTGGGCGCGGACGGTCGCGGCGCTCCTCCGTCCCGGCGGTCGGCTCTGTCTCGCGGAGTTCCACCCCGTGACGGACGTCTTCGACGTGGCGTTCGAACCCGAGCGGTCGTACTTCGATGGGGGAGCCCGCCGATTCGAAGGGACCGGGTCCTACGCCGACCCCGACGCTGACACCGACCACAACGTCTCCTACGAGTGGACCCACGGTCTCGGCGAGGTGTGCACCGCACTCGTGAACGCGGGGCTGTCCATCGAACGGGTTTCGGAGTATCCCTACACCTTCTTCGAGCGGTTCGAGGGGATGGTTCGCGACGACCGAGGTCGTTACCGGATCGGCGACGGTCGACCCGAGATCCCGCTGGTCTACGCCATCAGCGCGAACGAACCCCGTCGCGACCGCAAGCAACGCTAAGCCGATCCCCGACGTAGCCTTCGGTTGCTATGCACGGGGGCGACGAACACGAGGTAGACGTGGTGGTGGTCGGTGCGGGACCGGGCGGCGCGGTGCTGAGCTACCTCCTCGCACGCAGTGGCGTCGAGACGCTCCTCTTGGAGCGCCATCGCGACCTCGACCGGGAGTTCCGTGGCTTCGGATTCCAGCCCGACGCGCTCCGGCTGTTCGACGAGATGGACCTCCTCGACCCGATACTCGACCTCGACCACCGGGAGGTCCGCGTCGGCGAGGTCTCGGTCTACGACCGCTCGTACGAGGTGTTCGACTTCGACGACATCCCCGGCCCCTACGACTTCGCGCTCCTGATGGAACAGCCGCCGCTGCTCGAAACCATCATCGAGGCGGCGAGCGCGTTCGAGTGCTTCACCTATCGACCGCACACGCCGGTTCGTGACCTCGTCAACGAGGCCGGACGGGTCGTCGGCGTTCGCGCGCTCGACCACGAGACCGGCGAGGAGTTCGTGGTGCGGAGCCGGCTGGTCGTCGGTGCCGACGGGCGATTTTCGACGGTTCGAACGGCGGCCGGCATCGACCCCGGGCTCCTCGATTCGAGCATCGAACTCCTCTGGTTCAAACTCCCGGACACCGTCGCTCAGAACGCTGCCCAGTCCCGGCTCAACGAACACGGCCTCCTGCTCTACTTCGGCGTCGGTGGCGGTGAGGTCCAACTGGGCTGGTTCGTCGAGAAGGGCACCTATCCGGAGCTCCGGGCCGAGGGCATCGAGGCGTTCCGCCGGCGGCTCGTCGCGGTCGACCCGAGCCTCGACGCCGTCTTTCCCGAGGCGCTCCCGAGCTTCGAGGCGTGCTCGCTGCTCCACATCGAACCCGGCCTGTCCGAAACGTGGGTTCGGGATGGCCTCCTCTTGCTCGGCGACGCCGCCCACGTCGCCTCGCCGATCGGTGCCCAGGGCAACGTGCTGGCGATCCAGGACGCCGTGGTCGCCCACGCGGTCGTCGCGGAGGCGCTCGACCGTGGCGATGGGCCGCTCTCGACGGGGACGCTTCGGCGGTACGAGCAGCGGCGACGGCCCGCGGTCGAGCGCGTGTTGCGTGGGCAGCGACTCGCCGAACGCGGGCTGTCGTGGATCGTTCGGCGCAGCGACGGGCTCCCCGATGCCGTCACGCGCTCGCTCCTGCGAACGCTGTTCGCGGTTCCCGCGCGGATCCCGATAGCCCGGCTTCCGTTCGGACGACGGCTGCTCACGCGGGCGATGTTCGGTCCAGAGCCGGTACACGTCGACAGGACGCGGTTTCGAGAATAACGGTTGGGCTCTCAGCACTCCCGGCTTGGCTCGTCTCAGCCAGCTATAGCTGAACGCGAAACACCGTCAACTGCATCTATCCGACATCGCTATTTTGGGGAATCACACTACGTTTCAAAATCAGATGCTGCGGATCGATGAATCGCTTCGGGTACCTTTATCTATCATAACGAGGCCCAGAATGCCTTGGGTTTCAAATGAAACACAGGGACCACACTGATGACGGGATCCATGCCACCGATGAACGGCTGCCGATCCAACGACGCGACTATCTGCGATTGACGACCACTGCGGGCGTGGTGGGTCTGGGCACATCGGCCTTCGCTGGCCAAGTTAGTGCTGCAGACGAGGAACCGAAACGGACGCTCACTATCGAGGCCACGGGTAGCTCAGCGGACTACCGATTCAGTGTCGATGGGAAGGTCGTCCGAAGCCAAGCGATGGGTGCTACGATCGGCGGCGACGACGTCTCCGGTAACAGTGTCGACGGCCACGTTGCCGGTAGTGGACGTGATTCTTACACACTCTCTGGTGAGCTCACCTCATTCGACGTGGATGGTGATATACGGATGTATCTCAACGGGGAACCGCTTTCGGATACTGTCACCATCGAGGACGACCCAGAAGGTGAGGCTACCCACTACGAACTCCGCGTCGACGGGGAAGTGCTCAAGAGCACCGCGATGGCGGCAACGATCGACGAAAACGACGAGATCTCGCCACGGGACCATCCAGATGAGGTCGAACCGCTCACGAGTGCCGAACCGCTCGCTGGCGAGACCTATGCGCTCGGGCAGGTCAACAACGGCACGGATAGCTACGTCATCTCGGGCGATATCACCGGTTTCCACGCCGACGGACGAGTCGACCTTTACGTGAATGAAGGGAAGGTCGACTATCCCGCACAGTTCGTTCGAACGACGCTTACCTTCGAGAGTACCAACGGGGACCACGCTACCTATGAATTCTCGACGAGTGGGGATATCTCCAAATCGAGAGCAATGGGGGCGTCGATCTCGGACAGTGATACCGCTGGGGATGGCGGTGCAAGTGGCGCTGTTGGTGGCAACGGTCGCGACAGTTACGCGTTCACGGGTGAAATCACGGACTTCGCCGGTGACGACAACCTTCGAGTGTTCCTGAGTAGAGAGGAGGTCGATAAATCCACACTTGCGGCCGAGCCGCAGTTCGAGAACACGGTGACGATCGAAGGGAACGGTGGTGAAACCGAATATCGGTTCTCGGTAGAGGGCAGCCTCGAAGAGAACTACGGACTCGGTCCCGAGGACGACCTCGATGGGGAGACCGCTGATGGGGCTGTGACCAGCGGCCAAGACAGTTACACGTTCTCGGGCGATATCTCGACGTTCAGCACCCGTGGAAATGGTTCATTCACGACGTACCTCAACGGGAACGAGGTAGATCCCGAAACGCTCGGGCACGTCCGAACTGGGCCAGATCCTGATACACTACCGAACGAAGTTACGGTCAGAGCACTGACGGATGCCCGAACGGAGTACAGCTTCGGCGTGTCCGGCACGCTGGCGACGGGCGACCGCTCGAACACTTACAGTGGCGACAATGCCGCCTATGAGTATGCCCGTGGATGGGTCTCCGGTGGCGGGCTGGACAGCTACATGTTCTCCGGTGAAGTCACGACGGTCACTGACTTCGAAAATTCACAGGTCAACGTAGACCGTGAGGACCAGACGATCAGTATCGAGGACTTCGATTCGGACGGAGTTACCGAGTACGAGATCGTGGTAAGCGGTGAACTGAACACGACGTCCTCAAGCAGCGAAGGGAACGTCTCAGGTAGGACTGCAACCGGTGCAATAGCCGACGGAACTGACGTGTACGAATTCACGGGGGACGTTCGAAAGATCATCCTCGAAGGCGTCATTATGGTAGAATCCGCGACCTCATATCCCAGAGTAGTGGATAATCCCTATCCCGACTCAACGGTGGGCGAGCTCGCGTCGGAGTTCGCTCTCGCTCCGGGGGGTTCCCGAGCCGCGTTCACAACGAATGCTATTGGAGATGGGGACGATCTATACATTGCCAGAGGAGTTGCTTCCGACGGAGAGCTTCCTTCGGAGATACAGCTAGTGAGTGAAGGCATTATTGCCGGTGTTGCGGATCTCGACTGGCAGGACGAAAACACAGTCACGTTCTGGCGCGATGGGTTTGAATGTGAACAAACGATGGTCGAACCAAACGTGATATCCAAACCGATTGCTGTGAGCGAGAAACCGTATCCTGAATCCGATGATGGAGGTGAAAACTGATGGCCGGACTCACATTTCACAAATGCGAAGTTCTCTCAGATCCACTTATTAGGGAGTACTACGGAGATGAAGCGGCGAATTTCGGCGAATACGCCGCTAAAGTTTGTGGTAACCTATCTAGTCCGGTCAACTACGGAACAAAGCAGTGTGACGGTTTCACGACGCCCCCACTTACATGGTACTCATTTTCGGTATTGTCTCAAGAGCTCCCTGCTCACTACAGTGCAAGCATTGATATGTGGTTCGGCTACGAGGAGCCGTCCAGTGGTGGCTTCTGTTTGTGGGTAGGGCTTAACGCAGGTGAAGGCAGTAAAATTTGCGCGAAATCCGCATGCTTTGACAGCAAGGAGACCTCCTATGATGCGATTATTTCATTGGTACGATCGTTCATAGGCGACCTTCATGATGAAGCTACATCAGGATCCAATGTCGATCTCATTCTCAAGGTAGCTATTGGTCTTGTTGTCGCAATTGTGGGCATCGTTATAGCATATATAATTGTGGACACATTTGGCGCCGCTGCGATTGTTGGTGTTGTAACAGAGGCCGCAATTAGTGGCGCGACCCTCGTCGGGAAGTACTTACCAGAAGCTCCAAAAGTGATACCACAAGTATAAAAGGCAAATCCGTAGACTACCTCTGTCCGAAGTAATAACAACAACACAGCTACAAGAATCAAATGAGTACGTTTGAGATATCGTGAGGATACGTCGAGATAAAGGATGGAGTATTTCGAGTAGATACGAGCCCTCTCGAAGGCTTGAATCGTCTGTATCGTCATAGAAAACCACTCCTGTTCTCCTCCATCATCGTATGGGTGACCACAGTCTGGCTGCTCTTCACAGAGTCGGTTTATGACAGTGGGATGAGAAACCTCTCCGTGGTTTTCACAGTATTGATAATCTTGCTACTATCTATAGAAAAGATACGTATTGCCACGGGGAACAAAAAACACACGGAGATCCCTCTCTCGTCCATCGAAAGAATTGAGTTCGACGAATTCACTGCCACCAAGCTCTCACGGATCAATGTCATATATGCTGAAGATGGCGAGAAAAAGACACACAACGTGTGGATACGGGTATTTGGTATCGGCAGTGCAAAACGGTTAGAGAACGCAATTTCTGTGATTCAGTCCGCTGGTATCGAGATAGAACAGGGAGAACGTGCTGAGAATATCTGAATTCGATAATGTCCGAGAGTAAACATCGTCGGTCAAGGTGGTGGTACGGAGTAGCAATTCCTCCTGTTCTGTCGATCGTGGGTTGGGGAGGCTTTCGGCTAATCGTCTCCACAATCGGTTTTCGTCAAGGAGTTCTCGGCATAGTCCCTTTTGCAGGGGCTGTGATACTCTCGTTGGTATTATCCCCGCTTCTAGCTGTTTCTCTCTATATGGATTCACGCTCAATTCGTGATAGCGAGCTAGAGTGGGATCCGAACCCACTTCTCTGGGGTGGGATCGGCATCCTTCTAGTCGTACTGGTGTTCTTCCCTTCGGTTACTACTTCAATACCCATGTACCTCGTAGCAATTGGCTACTTGTTTCAAAGACGAAGACTAGCCGGCCCATTCTTCTCATAGACGACACTTAACACACAGCTAAGAATTATATCTCGCTTGTCCTTCGTGATCGCTAGCTCGGCTTTACCTCGGCACCCAGCTATAGACGTGATTCAAGAGGAAGTAGGTCACGACCCCCAAGAACAGGCTCAGCGACCACGAGGCCACCGCGACCCGGCCGACGCGGGCGTGGGCGGTCTCCTCGATCTCGCTCGGGGTGTGGGTGAGACCGACCACGACGGGGTAGATAACGACTGGGACCGCGACCGCCGAGAGCAGGATGTGGATCGCGAGCATCACGAGGTAGGCGGGTCTGACGACCCCCGCGTAGGCGGCGAGGAACTGGCCCTGCTCGATGACGATCTCCTTCTCGAAGCCGCCGCCGACCTTCCAAAGATAGCAGACGAGGAAGACCATGATCAGCCCGAAGGCGGTCAACATCGCGGCGCGGTGTTTCCTGATCTGGCCGGTGCGGATGAAGTAGAAGCCGACGAGCAGCGCGGTGAGCGCGCAGGTGTTGATGACCGCGATGAGGTCCGAGAACAGGATGACGGTGTCGTTGCCGATCGGCGGAAAGAGGTTCACGAACCCGGCGAACGTCCCGAGCACGAGCACGTAGCCAATGACCGAGAGCACCGCGGTGGTGAGGAGCGGATGTGACTTCACCGGCCCCTGCGTGCTGACGGTTGCCATTACCGGCGCTCGGGGCGTCCGCCCAATGCGTCTTCTGGTTCCCGCCTCTAGTCTCGAAATCCATCCAGGAACTGAAGCTGCTGGTTTTGAGAATAAGTTGTCGGAAAATATTTATCAGTAGCCGATTTCACCCGGGATATGGTTCGGTCGCTCCTCCACAGCTCGTTGCTCGAACGACACTCCGCGCTTCGATTCACGCTGATGCTGCTCGGGGTCTGTGTCCTGCTCGCCAGCCTCCCGGCCTGGCTCGGAACCGCCGACTTCGACTACCACTTCTCGTACAACCACCAGATCCAGGACCCGACCTTCGAGCAGGAGCGCGAGACCACGCCGTACGACCAGCTCTCCCCGGAGGAGCGCCAGTACGTCGACGCGGCCCTCGACGGGGAGCGCTTCGACTTCGAGGACGACTCGCGGACGATGCCGTCGATCGTCGAACGCCGCGGGACCTACTACGCCTTCGACTCGGGCCGGTCGGTCGACTGGTTGAACCCCGGGAGCTTCGGGCCGGTCCTCGTCGGCCTCGCCGGGTTCTGGCTCGTGTTCGAGGCGGTCCAACACGAACGTGCCCACCTCGGCCCGCACGGGGTCTAAGCGGTCGTCGATCCCGAAGCATCGATACACACAAACCGGCGGCGGTCGTAGCGGGTCGGTATGAGTGCAGAGCAGGCCCAGCGCCCGATCCGGTGTCTCGTCGCCAAGGTGGGGCTCGACGGTCACGACCGTGGGGCCCACGTCATCGCGCGCGCGTTCCGGGACGCGGGCTTCGAGGTGGTCTACTCGGGCCTCCACCGCTCGCCCGACGAAGTCGTGCAGGCCGCCGTCCAGGAGGACGTCGACGTCCTCGGGATCTCGATCCTCTCGGGGGCGCACAACACGCTGGTCCCCAAAATTCTGGAGGGGCTCGACGGGTACGGCGCGCTTTCGGACACCCTCGTGATCGTCGGCGGGATCGTCCCCGACAAGGACAAACAGGGCCTCAGGGACCAGGGGGTCTCGGCGATCTTCGGACCGGGCGCGTCGATGGAAGAGACCATCGCGTTCGTCCGCGAGAACGCCCCCGAGCGATGACCGACGACGACCTCCTCGCGCGCCTGCTCAACGGCGACCACCGCGCGCTCGCGCGGGCGATCACCACCATCGAGAACCGCGCGCCGGGCCACCGCGACCTCGTCTCGGGCCTCTACGACCACACCGGGAACGCCGAGGTCATCGGCATCACCGGCAGTCCCGGCGCGGGCAAGTCCACCCTGGTCGACAAGGTGGCGAAGACGTACCGCGACCAGGGCCTCACCGTCGGGATCATCGGCATCGACCCCTCCTCGCCGTTCACCGGCGGCGCGGTGCTCGGCGACCGGATCCGGATGGCCTCGAACATCGGCGACATGGACGTCTTCTTCCGGTCGATGAGCGCCCGCGGCAGCCTGGGCGGGGTCTCGATCGCGACCGCCGACGCCGTGAAGGCGCTCGACGCGTTCGGCAAGGACCGGATCATCGTCGAGACCGTCGGTGCGGGTCAGAACGAGGTCGACATCATCAAGACCGCCGACACGGTCACTGTCCTCCTCCAGCCGGGGAGCGGCGACGACGTCCAGATGCTGAAGGCCGGCATCCTCGAGATCGCCGACGTCTTCGTGGTCAACAAAGCCGACCTCGACGGCGCGAACAGGACGGTGCAGGAGCTCTCGGAGATGATCGGACTCCGGGGGAGCGCCGGGAACGAGTCGACCGCCCGTCACGCGGGCCACCACGCCAGCGAGGAGGCGGTCGCGCTCCAGCGAGCCGATAGCGATTCCGAGGCCGAAGACGAGAGCGGCTGGACACCGCCGATAATCGAGACGATCGCCACCCGCGGCGAGGGGGTCGAGGAGTTCGTCGAGGCGCTTTCCGACCACCGTGCCCATCTCGAATCGACCGGCGAGATCGAGGCCAAGCGCCGTACGCGCTACGCCGAGGAGATCCGGACCCTGCTCCGCGAGGACACCGCCGACCTCCTGGCCGAGGAGATCGACGCCCGCGGGGGTATCGACGACCTCGCCGCGGCGGTCGCGGCGGGCGAGACCGACCCCTACGAGATCGCCGACGACCTCCTCGACCCGATAGCGGAGTGTGCTCGACGGAACCGCGATTCCCACGCGTGAGGACGACGCACGCCGCACTGTGGGCGACGCGCGCTGCCTGTGTCGTCGCTGGCCTTCTCATCGCCGTAGTCCCGGCGCTCGCCGACCTGACGACCATCGCGTACCGTGTGCTTCCGCTCGTTCCGCCCCTGTTCGCCGCCGTGCTCGTCGGGTCGTACTTCGCCACCGACCGCGGCGCATCGCTTCATCGAAGCGCCCTCGTTGGGGCTGGGATCGGGGTCGTGGTGATGCTCGTTCCGGCCGTTTTGGCCCTCGGGGGCGGGCCGATGCCGGCCGTTGGAATACTCATCCTCGGCGTGCCGGCGGTCGTTGGGTTCACCGTGTTCGTCCTGTTCGTGGCGTATCTCCTGTGGAGTGCCTCCGGTATTCGTGTCCCGCGATGGATCCCGCTCGGTCTCGTCGTCGTTCCAATCCTGGACCCACTGGTGAACGGCGTCCTCGTCGGCATCCTTCCGGTCGGCATCTCGGTAACGGGACTCGTATGGATCGCGACTGGCATCACGCTCGAATCGAGCCGCGGTTCTCCCGAGGATCCGTCGAAACCCGCCCCGTCTGGGTGACATTCGTTGCCTTACGGCCGCTGGAGTAGCATTCATTAAGAACCCCTCGGCCATACCCACGACATGAACCGCGAGACGGCGGAACCGCGGGTGGCAAAAATCCCCGGGAAGCGAGCACGCGAGTGGGTCGAGTACCACACCGAGCGCGCCGCGCCGAGCACCTACGTCTACGATTTCGTCTGGGACCGCACCGCCCCCGCCGAGGGCCCCTTCTGCACCGACGTCGACGGCAACGTCCTCCTCGACTTCACCAGCCACGTCGGGGCCGCACCGCTCGGCTACAACAATCCCCTCATCCTCGACCCGATGCGCGAGTTCGACCTCGTCGACCCGCTCAAGATCGCGGGCCAGGACTTCTACGTCAGCGGCGGCGGATCGCCCGAGAACCCCGACCTCCCGGGGCCGACGGGGCTGATGGATCGTCTGCTCGACATCACCTCGCAGTACGGGATGGACAAGGTGTTCCTCTCGAACAGCGGGGCCGAAGCCGTCGAGAACGCGATCAAGATCTGCTACGACCATACGAAAGGAAAGTACGGAATCACCACCGAGGGCGCGTTCCACGGTCGCACGCTCGGCGCGCTCTCGCTCAACCGCTCGAAGTCGGTCTACCGCCGCGACTACCCCGAGATCCCGAGCGTCCACACGATCCCGTTCTGTGACGACCGGCACTGCGAGGCCGAGACGTGTTCGTGTGGCTTCTTCGGTGGCGAGACGACGGGCCTCGAACGGATGGTCGGGCCCGGCGGGTTCGTCGACCCCGAGGACGTGGCCTACCTGATCCTCGAACCGATCCAGGGCGAGGGCGGCTATCGCCTCCCGAGCGAGGCGTTCATGGACGAGGTCGCGCGGGTGTGTGAGACCTACGACCTCACGCTGGTCGCCGACGAGATCCAGTCGGGGATGGGCCGAACGGGCGAGATGTGGGCCGCCGACCACTACCCGATCGAGCCCGACGTGATCACCGCCGCGAAGGGACTCAGAGTAGGGGCCACGATCTCCCGCTCGGACGTCTTCCCCGAGGAGCGCGGCCGGATCTCCTCGACCTGGGGGGCGGGCGACGTCATCGCCTCGCTCCAGGGCGCGCTCACGATCGACGCCATCCACGAACACGACCTCCTCCACAACGCGACCGAACGCGGTCGGCAGTTCGTGGAGTACCTCTCGGACGCCGATCCGGAGGGCGTCGTCGACGTTCGCGGCAAGGGCCTCATGCTCGCCGTCGAGTTCGACACCCCCGAGCGCCGCGACGACGTCCTGCAGGCGGCGTTCGAACGCGGTCTGCTGACGCTCGCCTGCGGGCGGAAGGCGCTCCGGATCCTCCCGCCGCTCGACGTGACCTCGCGCGAGATCGACCTCGGCGTGAGCCTACTGTGTGAGGCGATCGAGTAGGCTCGTTCAGGAGGAGCTGCTCGGCCTCGATCTGTTCCGAATCCCGTCTCTCTCGGTCGTCAGGGCTTTGCTCGTCGCTTGCCTTCCTCCCACATGAGCGACGACGCCGACGGTCGTCCGGGAAGCGACGGCGAACACGACCTCCAGGAACGGTTCGGTACGAAGGCCCGCGCGCTCGCGTTCTACGACGGCAGCGTCTCCGACCGGCTCAACGACGTGATGACGGCGTTCGTCCGCGAGCGGATCATGTTCTTCCTCTCCACGGCCGACGGCGACGGCAACACCGATTGCTCGCCCCGGATCGGCCCGCGGGGGTTCGTGACGGTGCTCGACGACCGCCACCTCGCCTACCCCGAGTTCCGGGGCAACGGGGTCCAGGCCTCGCTCGGCAACATCCACGAGAACCCCCACGCGACGTTCCTGTTCGTTGATTGGTGGGACACGACGGTGGGGCTCC
This sequence comes from Halococcus sp. IIIV-5B, assembly GCF_003602035.1. Lineage (NCBI taxonomy): Archaea > Methanobacteriati > Methanobacteriota > Halobacteria > Halobacteriales > Halococcaceae > Halococcus > Halococcus sp. IIIV-5B. The sequence continues at coordinate 45,544 of NZ_QZWE01000004.1, forward strand.
ACGTCAACGGCCGCGCGACGCTCCACGACGAGGTCGACGGGGCCCACGACCCGACCGACGTGAACCGAACGAAGACGTGGGTCGAACTCGAAATCGAGGAGGCCTACATCCACTGTGCGAAACACGTCCCACGGCTGTCGATCGAGGAATTCGACCCGCCGTGGGGCACCGACGACCCGAGCGCCAAACGGACCGGCTTCTTCGCCGACGTCGACTGACCCCTCGATACCGGCTGTAGCGGGTAAAACAGGGGTTTTTATAGCGAGACGGGGTATCGGTCGTTCATGCAGCTTTCGGTGGTCGTGCCGACGCTCAACGCTCGGCGACGGCTCGTGGCGTGTCTCGACGCGCTCGCTGCGGTGGCCCCCGAGAGCGAGGTGGTCGTCGTCAACGGCCCGTCGGCCGACGGAACCACCGGTATCGTTCGCGAGCGCGAGGACGTCGACGTGCTGGTCGAGGTCGCCGACCGGAACGTGAACGTGATGCGCAACGCCGGGATCGAACACGCGGACGGCGACCGGATCGCGTTCGTGGGCCAGGGTCGAACGGTCGCCGCGGGCTGGCTCGCCGCGCTCGCCGACGGTTTCACCGGCGACCACGTCCACCCTCGAAATCACACGTTCGCCGAGGGCTACTCGCTCCCCGAACGCTCCTCGATAGGGGCGGTCACGGGTCCCACGCTGCCGACCGAGGGGCCGGCCCCCGAGACCCGCGCCATCGCGGGCCGGGAGGTGACCTACTTCGACGGCTTCAACGTGGCGTTCTCGTGCGAGGCGCTCGACGGGCTCGACGGCTTCGACGAGTACCTCGAAACCGGCGGCTCGCGCGACCTCGCCCACCGGCTCGCCGCCGCCGGCTACGACGTGGCCTGGCGCGACGGCATGGCGGTCCGACGGGGCGTGAAAGCCCCACAGCGTGGCGACCCGGGGACGCCCGTGCCGCACGCCCTTTCCGACGGCGGGCAGGCCGAGCGCGACTGGTACTGGAAGTACCGGGCGCTCGCCTACCGCCTCGTCAAGAACTACGGGCTCCGGCCGACCACGGCGCGACGGTTATTGAGCCACGCCGGCAGCGACGCCGCGGCGGAACTCCGCGACATCGTCAGTGGGGAGGCGACCCCCTCCGGCTGGGCCGCCACCGGTCGGGACGTGATAACCGGCACCGCCCGGGGGCAAGCCGGGGGCGTCCTCGCCCGGTGGCGCGACCGAGGCCGACGGAACCCCCGCGGGGTCTCCTCGCGGTCGGACCGCGCGGTGGCGGTCTACGACCGTCGGTGAGTGCGGGGCTCGCGCCACGCCGTGTCACACCATCCCGCCCACGTCCGGCGCTTTTTCGAGCCGGGTTGAAAAAATTTATATAGAACCGCAAACGACCCACTGGTGAGGATTCCATCATGGCACAGCAACAGCGAATGGGTGGACAGCCCATGTTCATCCTGAGCGAGGACACGCAGCGCACCCGCGGACAGGACGCCCAGAGCTCGAACATCGCCGCCGGGAAGGCGGTCTCGCAGGCCGTACGCACGACGCTCGGTCCGCGCGGCATGGACAAGATGCTCGTCTCGGACGCCGGCGACGTCGTCATCACCAACGACGGCGCGACCATCCTCGGCGAGATGGACATCGAGCATCCCGCCGCCCAGATGATCGTCGAGGTCGCCGAGACCCAGGAGGACGAGGTCGGCGACGGGACGACGACGGCGGCCGTGCTCTCCGGTCAGCTGCTCGCGAAGGCCGAGAACCTGCTCGACGACGACGTCCACCCGACGACGATCGTCGAGGGGTACAACGAGGCCGCCGCGCTGGCCAACGAAGCGGTCGAGGGGCTCGTGCTCGACGTCGACGACCTCGACGACGACCGGCTCCGAGCCGTGGCCCGCACCTCGATGACCGGGAAGGGAACCGGCGACGTGAACGCGGAGGCGCTCGCCGAGACGGTCGTGGACGCGGTTCGCCAGGTCGAGGGCGACGACGGCGTCGCGCGAAACGAGATCTCGGTACGAACCCAGACCGGTGCGGCCTCCAGCGCCACCGAACTCGTCGAGGGCGTCATCAGCGAGGAGGAGCCGGTCCGCGAGGACATGCCGACCAGCGTGGAAGACGCCTCGATCGCCGTGCTCGACGTCGAGTTCGACATCCGTGAGTCGAGCGTCGACGCCGAGTACGACGTCACGAACATCGACCAGCTCAACGCCGCGCTCGACGCCGAGGAGAAACAGTTCAAGCAGTACGCCGAGAAGCTCGCCGACCTCGACGTCGACGTCGCGTTCGTCACCGAGAGCATCGAGGACCGCGCGGCGGCCTCCCTCGCCGAGGAGGGCATCCTCGCCTTCGAGTCGGTCGGCGACGACGAGGCGAAGTCCATCACCCAGGTCACCGGCGCGAGCCGCGTCGGCGCGATCGACGACCTCGAGAGCGACGACCTCGGCAACGCTGAGTCGGTCAGCGTCGAGTCCTACGGCGACGACGACCTCGCGTTCGTCGAGGGCGGTGCGGCCGCCGAGTCCGTCACCGTCTTCGCCCGCGGCAGCACCGACCACGTCACCGACGAGCTCGAACGCGCGCTCAACGACGGGCTCGACGTCGTGACCGCCGCGCTCGACGCCGGCGGTGTCGTCCCCGGCGGCGGCGCGAGCGAGATCGCGATCGCCGACCACATCCGCGACCGCGCGGCCAGCATCGAAGGTCGCCGCCAGCTCGCGGTCGAGGCGTTCGCCGACGCGATCGACGTCCTCCCGCGCACGCTCGCCGAGAACACCGGGATGGACCCGATCGACGCGCTCGTCGACCTCCGCTCCCGTCACGACAGCGAGGGTCGCGCCGGCATCATCTCCGAGGGTCAGACCGGCCAGGTCACCGACCCCGTCGAGGCCGGCGTCTTCGACCCCGCGGCCGTGAAGTACGAGGCGCTCGAGTCCGCCACCGAGGCCGCGACGATGATCGTCCGGATCGACGACGTGATCTCGGCCGACAACTGACGCGAGCCGAACGACCAACCACGAGATTTTTCACCCGATAGTCGGGAGCCGCCAGTCCCCACGGAGCGCGAGCACCCGAAGCGCGAACACGACGACGGCGCACCCGAGCGTCGCGGAGCCGGTGGCGACGTCGAACCGGGTCGCAATCCAGAACGCCGCCCCACCGACCACGGCGGGCGTCGCGTAGAAGTCCTCGTGGAGAACGGCGGGCACGCGCCCGAGGAGGACGTCGGCGAGGCTCCCGCCACCGACCCCCGTGAGCGCCGCGAGGACCACGACACCGAACGCCGAGAGGTCCGCGTCGATGCCGACGAGCGCCCCGGTGGCGGCGAACGCCGCGAGACCGATCGCGTCCGAGAGGGCGACGACCGGGTGGCCCCGGACCCGTCCGCCGAGCAGCCACGCGAGAACGACGGCGATGACCACGCCCGCGAACGCGAGACCCACGTCGGTGGTCGTCCGAAGTGCGACCGGGATCCGGCCGACGAGGACGTCCCGGACGATACCGCCGCCGAGCGCGGTCAGGGTCCCGAGAACGGTCACGCCGAACAGGTCGAGGTCGGCGTCGACCCCCTTCAGCGCCCCGGCGGCGGCGAACGCGAGCAGGCCCACCGCGTTCATCGCCCCGAACGCGTCGACCATCACACGAACGCGAGCACGACCGGGTCACCCACTCCGACGCCGAACGCCTCCGCACCCCGACCCCGATTCACGGCGAGTTCGACGTTCCCGTGACTGCCGACGGTGACGAGCCGGTCGCCGGGCTCGATGTGAGCGTACGACCGTTCGACCCGTACTGACTCGCCGTCGAGTTCGATCTCCTCGCCGAACCGGCCGTCGAGCACGCTCCCCGGAACGTTCGTGATGGCGTTCCCGAAGCCGTCGACCACGAGGATCGCTCCCGTTGCGGTTCCGTCGTCGACCGTCGGCTCGGGGAACGCCAGTGGCTCGATCTCGTCGACCGGTTCGTAGCCATCGAGGCTCTCGATAGCGTCGATATCGGCCTCGTGGACCGCCGCCGCGGCGGGCGCGAACACGTCCCGACCGTGGAAGGTCGCGCTCGCGGCGTCGTCCTCGATCGCGAACGCCTCGAAATCTTCATCTCCTTCGGCGAGCCGTCGGGCGGCGGGAACGAGCACCCCGTTGTCCGGGCCGACGAGGACGTGGTCGCCGGCACGGACCACCAGTGCCGCGCGGTCGGTGCCGACGCCCGGGTCGACCACCACGAGGTGGACGGCGGGCGGGAAGGTCGGGAGCACCTCGCGGAGCCAGAAGGCGGTCGTGCGAACGTCCTGCCGTGGGAAGTCGTGGGCGACGTCGACGAGTCGGGCGTCCGTCCGACCGAGGATCACGCCCTTCATCGCCGCCGGGTAGGGCGAACCGAAGTCCGAGCTCAGCGTGATCACGGTTACTCGGGGTCGGTGGAGCCGCTGGGGTTGGGCTGTGCGGCGGCTCCGTCGGTGTCGCTCACCCGTTGGATACGCTCGACACCGTCGATCTCCGCAACGATGTCGACCACGGCGGGCGGCACGAGTTCGCGCCAGCCCTCGTCGACGATCATCCGTTCCCTGATCTCGGAGCCTTCGAGCTTCTCGCGATCGAACATCGGCGACTGCTGGACCTCCATACCGGCCTCCGAGAACAACTGGACGACGAGCGGGTTGTTCGAGTAGGCGACGTCGAAGGTCGGCGACATGCTTCTCACGTGGGAGACCCAGACCGCGTTCCGGTTGAGGTCCTCGATCGGCACCGGATAGATCACGAGGTCCGAGTCGGCGAGCGATTTCGTGATCATCATGATCCGTTCGCCCGCGGTGAAGGGGTCGTGACGGGTGTGGGAGTCGTCGGCGCTCCCGATCCCGAGCACGAGTTCGTCGACCTCCTTCGCGATGTGTTCGACCATCCGGTGATGGCCGTCGTGGTAGGGCTGGAATCGACCGATGTAAAAGCCCCGTCTCATATCCGTTCGTGGGACGGCGTGTATTTAAGTCCGTTCAGTCGTCGGTCGGGGTGGGAATCCCGTCGAGCGAGGCTGTCGGGACCGGGGACGGTGGTGTGACGCCGGTCGCCGAGGGGAGAAAGTATATCAGTAAACGTGCCCTCCGATCGCTTGTTAGAGCCAGTCACATGAGTAATGAAATGGACGCCGACGACGCGTTCCCGACCCAGTCGGAAACGGAGTCGGAGTCGGACCCTGAGCCGGAGGACGCGCCGTTCGAGGAGGACCTCGGGAGCGACATCGCCGAGGCGGCGATCATCGAGGAGAACGAGGACGGGCTGCTCGGCGGTCTCGACATCGAGTCGACCGCCGACATCGAGATCCCGGACCGCCTCGTCGACCAGGTGATCGGGCAGGACCACGCCCGCGACGTGGTGTTGAAGGCCGCGAAGCAGCGCCGCCACGTCATGATGATCGGCACGCCCGGGACGGGGAAGTCGATGCTGGCGAAGGCGATGAGCCAGCTCCTCCCGAAGGAGGACCTCCAGGACGTGCTGGTGTATCACAACCCCGACGACGGCAACGCGCCGAAGGTCAGAACCGTTCCGGCCGGGAAGGGCGAACAGATCATCGACGCCCACAAGGAGGAGGCCCAAAAGCGCAACCAGATGCGCCAGTTCCTGATGTGGATCATCATCGCCATCGTGCTGGGCTACTCCTTCCTGATAGCCAACCAGCTCCTGATCGGTGGCGTGCTCGCGGTGCTGATCTATCTCGCCTTCAAGTACAGCTCGCGAAGCACGGACGCGATGATCCCGAACCTCCTGATCAACGCCGCCGAGGACCAGACCGCGCCGTTCGAGGACGCGACGGGTGCCCACGCCGGCGCGCTGCTCGGCGACGTCCGCCACGACCCGTTCCAGTCGGGCGGGATGGAGACGCCGAGCCACGACCGCGTCGAGGCCGGCGCGATCCACAAGGCCAACAAGGGCGTGCTGTTCGTCGACGAGATCAACACGCTCGACATCCGCAACCAGCAGAAGCTGATGACGGCAATCCAGGAGCGCGAATTCAGTATCACGGGTCAGTCCGAGCGTTCCTCGGGTGCGATGGTCCAGACGGAGCCGGTTCCCACCGACTTCATCATGATCGCGGCGGGGAACCTCGACGCGATGGAGAACATGCACCCCGCGCTGCGCTCGCGGATCAAGGGCTACGGCTACGAGGTCTACATGGACGACACCATCGAGGACGAACCCGAGATGCGCCGGAAGTACTCGCGGTTCGTGGCCCAGGAGGTCGAGAAGGACGGCCGCCTGCCCCACTTCACGCGGAAGGCGGTCGAGGAGGTCATCCTCGAAGCCCGCCGTCGTGCGGGCCGGAAGGGCCACCTCACGCTCAAGATGCGCGACCTCGGTGGGCTCGTTCGGGTCGCGGGCGACATCGCCCGCGCCGAGGACGCCGAGTTCACCACCCGCGACCACGTGCTCCAGGCCAAGCGCCGCTCGCGCTCGATCGAACAGCAGCTCGCGGACACGTTCATGGAGCGCCGGAAGGACTACGAGATGACGGTGGCCCAGGGCGAGGTCGTCGGCCGTATCAACGGTCTCGCCGTGATGGGCGAGGACTCGGGCATCGTCCTGCCCGTGATGGCCGAGGTCACGCCCTCGCAGGGTCCGGGCGGCGTGATCGCCACCGGCCAGCTCAAGGAGATGGCCGAGGAGGCGGTCCAGAACGTCTCGGCGATCATCAAGAAGTTCTCGGACCAGAACATCTCCGAGAAGGACATCCACATCCAGTTCGTCCAGGTGGGTGAGGGCGGCGTCGACGGTGACTCCGCATCCATCACCGTCGCCGCGGCGGTCATCAGCGCGCTCGAAAGCGTCCCGGTCGACCAGAACCTCGCGATGACGGGGTCGCTCTCGGTCCGGGGCGACGTGCTGCCCGTCGGCGGCGTGACGCACAAGATCGAGGCCGCCGCGAAGGCCGGGCTCGAACGCGTCATCATCCCGGCCGCGAACGAACAGGACGTGATGATCGAGGACGAGTACGAGGACCAGATCGAGATCATCCCGGTCTCGCACATCTCGGAAGTCCTCGAAGTCGCCCTCGCTGGCGAGGGCGAGAAGGACGGGTTGGTCGACCGCCTCAAGTCCATCACCGGCAGCGCGCTCGACCGCCAGCCGGTCAACCAGCAGGGCTCCGGCAGCCCGAGCCCGCAGTAGAAGCCCGAACTTTTCGAGTCGTTGTTTCGACTTTTCGATGTCCTACTCGTCGAGCGGCGCGACGACGTCGGCCTCGACCAGATCCTCGATAGCTTCATCCTCGTAGCCCGCCTCGTGGAGGAGTTCGCGGGTGTGTTCGCCGAGCCGCGGCGGATACTGACGAATGGTCGTCGGGGTGTTCGAGAAGTGCATCGGACTGCCCGGCATCTCGACGGAACCCGCGGTCGGATGCTCGATTTCGCGGTGCATTCCTCGGGCCTCGACCTGTGGCGTCTCGAAGATATCGGCCATGTCGTGGACGTCACTCGCGGGCACGTCGTGGTCGTCGAACAGCGAGAGGACCTCGTCCGTTCCGTACTCGCCGATCTCGTCGGCCAGCAGCGAGTCGAGTTCCTCGCGATTCGCCACCCGGTCGGCGTTGGTCGAGAAGCGCTCGTCCTCGGCGAGGTCATTCCTGTCGAGCGCGGTACAGAATCGCGCCCAGATCGCTTCGGAGCCGACCGCGACCACGACGTAGCTATCCTGCGTTTCGAACGCCTGGTAGGGCACGATGGTCGGGTGTCTGCTCCCCATCCTGGTCGGCGGGTCGCCGGTCGCGAAGTAGTTCGAGGCCATGTAGGTCATCCAGGCCACCTGCCCGTCGAAGAGGCTGATGTCGACCTTCTGGCCGCCGGAGTTCCCGAGTTCGCGTTCGAGTAGCGCCGCGAGGATGGCCTGGGTGGCGTACATCCCCGCACCGATGTCGGCGAGTGCGACCCCCACTCGGACGGGGGTTCGGCCCTCCTCGCCGGTGATGCTCATCAGCCCACCCTCGGCCTGCATGATGATGTCGTAGGCCGGGCGGTCCGCATCGGGGCCCCACTCGCCGTAGCCCGAGAGCGAGCAGTAGACGAGCTCCGGGTTCACCTCGGCGAGGTCGTCGTAGCCGAGCCCCCAGTCGTCCATCTTCCCCACTCGAAAGTTCTCAACGAGGACGTCGGCCTCGCGCGCGAGCGCCCGGAAGACCTCGCGGCCGTCCGCCGAGGCGAGGTTCAGCGCGATCGAGCGCTTGTTCCGGTTGATGCTCATGTAGTAGGCGCTCTCGTCGCTCTCACCGTAGGACGGGGGTTGCCACCCCCGGGTCTGGTCGCCGCCGTCGGGGCGTTCGACCTTGATGACCTCCGCCCCGAGGTCGCCGAGCTGCATCGTACAGAACGGCCCCGCGAGCACCCGCGAGGCGTCGAGCACCGTGAGCCCGTCGAGCGGGCCGGTCTCGCCGTCGGCCTCGCGCGCCTCGCCGGTCATCGGTTCGGCCCCCGAAGCGGTGCGTCGAACCGACGCGATGGGATGCTGTCGAGCGCGGGCCACGCCGAGGCTTCGAGACCGCTGCCGTCGCCGGATCGAACACGGCTGTGCATACGGTCGCGTGGCTGGCCGGCGTGAAAAGTGCACACGTCGTCGGGCTGGTCCCGAGAGCGAGGACTACGTCGAGGGTGTGTTCAGGTCGTTGCCGTCGGCGTCGTGGACCGCGTTGTGGGCGGTGACGCGCGGGCCGCGGTCGGTGTGCTCGACGGTGGCCGCGACCCCGAAGACGTCGTGGAGGAGGTCCTCGGTGATGACCTCCTCGGGGGGGCCGCGGGCGTAGATCGAGCCGTCGTCGAGCGCGAGCACGTGGTCGGCGTAGCGGGCGGCCTGGTCGATGTCGTGGAGCACGAGCACGATCGTGACCTCTGAGTCGGCCTTCAGGGTCTCGATGATCTCCATGACTTCGAGCTGGTGGTGGAGGTCGAGGAAGGTCGTCGGCTCGTCGAGCAGGAGGACGTCGGTGTCCTGGGCGAGCACCATCGCGATCCACGCGAGCTGTTTCTGGCCGCCGGAGAGCCCGCCGACCTCGCGGTCCCTGAGGTGGTCGACGCCCGCGAGGCTGAGCGCGTCCGCGACGGCACACTCGTCCTCGTCGGTCAGCGAGTCGAAGAAGCCACGGTGAGGGTACCGACCGTGCAGCACGAGGTCCTCGACCGTGATGCTCGACGGCGAGACGTTCTCCTGTGAAAGCAACCCGAGCTTCCGTGCGAGCTCCTTGGTGTCGAGGCTCTGTATCGCCCGGCCGTCGAGCCTGACGACGCCGTCGTCGGGCGTGAGCTGGTTCGAGAGTCCCCGGAGGAGCGTGCTCTTGCCCGAGCCGTTCGGGCCGACCAGCGCCGTCACGCAGCCCTGGGGGATCGAAACCGACTCGCCGTCGATGACCGGCTCGCCCTCGGGGTAGCCGAGGACGACCTCCTCGCATTCGAGCGTGGTGTCCCGCTCGGCGGGAACGTCAGGTTCGTCCGTGGGTCCCGACGCGTCGCCGCGCTCGACGAGCGTGCCGCCGTCCGTCCGGAGCGGTTCGTCGTCGGTCATCGGGGCTCGCCCTCCGTCGGTCGCAGTCGTGTGTCGAACGCCGACCACGCGTTCGTCCACCACGAAGCGCTCGCGTCCATATCTGTTTAGGCACTCCTAAAACGCATAAACGTTTTCGTTGGGGCGAGATCCTCCCCTCAGACCTCGCCGATCGAGCCCTGCTTTCGCATCAGGTAGAGGAAGTAGGGCCCGCCGATCAGCCCGGTGACGATCCCGACGGGGATCTGGACGGGGTTGAGCGCGAGGCGCGCACCGACGTCGGCGGCGACCATCAGCGCCGGGCCGGCGAACACACAGCCCACCATGAGGCGTTTGTAGTCGCTGCCGACGAGGTTGCGGACGACGTGGGGGACGATGAGGCCCACGAAACTCACGATGCCGGCGACCGAGATGCTCGCCGCCGCCGCCAGGATCGCGATACCGGAGAGCGCGAAGCGGACCCGCTCGACCGACATCCCGAGCGACTTCGCGGTGCGCTCACCCAGTAGTAAGACGTTGAGCTGGCGTGCGCCCGCCAGCGCGAGCACCGTCGCGAGGATCGTCCACGGCAGCGCGATCCGGACCTGCTCCCAGTCGGTGCCCGTGAGCGAGCCCGTGGTCCAGGAGATCGCCTGCTGGACGATCCCGAGGTCGTCGGCGAAGAAGAACAGCCCCGTCTGGAGCGACTGGAACACCGTGCTGACGATCACGCCCGCGAGGACCAGCCGAACCGGCGAGGTGCCGTTCTGCCAGGCGATCGCGTAGACGATCAGGAAGGCGACCGCGCCGCCGAGCGACGCCGTCACCGGCAACAGCGCCGTGAGGCCCGAGAAGACGACGAGCGTGAGGAGGATCGCGAGCCCAGCCCCCGAGGAGACCCCGAGGATGAACGGGCTCGCGAGCTCGTTGCGGGTCACGGCCTGGAAGATCGCCCCCGAGATCGCGAGGTTCGTGCCCACGAACGCCGCGACGAGGACGCGCGGCAGGCGGATGTTCCAGACGATCAGCGCGCGCTGGGGGAGGTCGACGGCCGCCGTCGAGAGACCGAGCGCCGAGAAGAGGCCGTTCGCGAGACCTTCACCGAGCAGGAAGGTCGCGATCACCTGTGGGTGGGTCCAGACGACCGGGTCGAACACCGCGCCCCAGGCTTGACCGATGGTCATCGAGTACGACCCGAAGCTCACCTGGACCAGCCCTGCGACCGCTACGATCGCGACGCTCGCGAGGATCAGCGAGACCAGCGAGCCGTCGACCCACTCGAACCAGCCCTCGTCCTCACTGACGGTCGTCGTCGACCCGCTCCCGGCCATCTACGCCCCCCTCACGACGACCCCGTGACGATGTCGGCCACGCGTTGCCGGTCGAACAGCTGGTCCGAGGCCCCGTAGACCTGCCGGGCGGCGCGCTCGGTCAGCACGAGGTTCGTGATCGGGCCCTGATAGAGCGGGCCGCCGCGGTAGACGTCGCCGTTCTCGACCGCGGTCAGCGCGCTCGCGGTGTCGTTGCTTTCGAGATACGACACCACGGTGTTTTGGAACTGCTTTCGGGTCTTGTCCTCGTGGCCCCGAAGCAGGAGGACGTCGGGGTCGACCTCCAGCAGCGTCTCGAAGTCGACCTCGCTCCGGTCGGCGTGGAAGTCCCGAACGGACGTGTCGGCGAACGCGTCCCGGACTTCGAGGTCGCGCCACTGCTTGAAGCTCGTCCCGGGGCTGATGAGATACGGGGAGAACGTATCCGGTTGGTCGCTTCCCGCCCACATGATCGCCACGGCGGGTTTCTCGCCCGAGGGGACGACCTCGCTCACGTTCGACTGGAAGTCGTCGTGGAGACCGGCGAAGGCCTCGTAGCGTTCGGTCTCCTGGAACACCTGCGAGAGCTTCTCGAATGCCTCGTAGAGCGAGAGGTACGGGTAGTCCTCGTGCCAGTCGTAGCCCCGCGAGAAGATGCTGTTGCCGAAGAAGGGCGCTATCTCCGTCTCGATCTCCTTGATGTCGGTCTGATTCCAGCCCTTGTACCGGTTCAGGAGGAAGTTGGGGTCGATGACGTGGACGTCGCCGTCGAGTTCGTAGAACAGCTCCTTGCTCACCCCGTCGCTGTAGAGGCTCTGCATCCCGCTCTTGTCGACCGAGACGCCGGGGATCTCGTCGTAGTACTGGGTGTGGTACCGCTCGGTGAGCCAGACCGCCTTCGGAGGCTGCTTGCCGAGCGCGACGCCCATGTCGGCCCAGCTCCCGTTGTTGGCGACCCACGTTTCGGGAACGCTGTCGAAACTCACCGTGCCCACCGGCGGCATCGTGACGCTGTAGGACCCGCCCGATGCGGTTCCCGTTTCGTCGGTGGCCTCCGAGCCCGTCCCCTCGGCCGCGGTGGATCCGGACTCGGTCGCGGCTCCCGCGCCGGTCGTCCCGTCGCTCGCGGCGGTCCCGGTCCCGTCGCCGGCACCAGCGGTGCTCTCGTTGGTTCCGCCGTCGCTCCCGGTACAGCCGGCGAGCAGTCCGCCGGCGACCGCCGTGGTTGCGAGGAATCGTCGTCGTCGCATACGAGTTAGGCCCGCCGAAAGAAGCTAAAGCCTTCCGATTTCGGTCGGCCTAAATCGAAACCCGCTCCGCCCGTGACTTTTCGATCGAGATCGATTGCAACGATCACTCATCCGCCTCGCTCCGCCGGACGATCCCCCGTGCGATGCCATCGCGTGTTCCGATCCGGAAACCGGATTTTCGGGATCCCAAAGAAAACTTCTCGCGAGGGGAATGTTTAAGTGGCTTGTCGTCCTACACAGAGGTGATGAGTCTCCAAGAATCCGACTCCCGTCTCCAGCAGGAGTTCGGCACGGTCGACGAATCGCCGGCGACCCGCATCGAGGCCGAGCGCGCCGAACAGGTCATCGACGCGCTCAACGCCGATCTCGCGGCGTCGTACGTGCTCTATCACCAGCTCAAGAAGCACCACTGGAACGTCGAGGGTGCCGAGTTCCTCGAACTCCACCGCTTCTTCGAGGAAGCCTACGAGGACGTCGAGGAGCACGCCGACGCGATCGCCGAACGCGCCCAGGCGCTCGGTGGTGTCCCCGTCGCGGGTCCCGTCAACCTCGACGAGCGGAGCTACGTCGAGTTCGAGGGCGAAGACGTCTACGACGTCCGGACCTCGGTTGCCAACGACATGGTGATGTTCGCCGACATCGTCGAGCGGTTCCGCGACCACATCGAGCTCGCCAACAACCTCGGCGACTACACCTCCGAGGAGGTCCTGCGCCACGCGATCACGGACTACGAGGAGTACGCCCACCACCTGGAGCACTACCTCGAGGACGACACCCTCGTGCTCGAAGAAGCGACTCACTGAGGCGTCGTCTCCGAAAACTCGTTCTTTTTCGATTCCCTCCGAGAGCCATCAGCCCCGCAGTTCAGCGTTCGAGGTCGACGGCGAGGTCCGTCGCGATCCACCCGTCGGTGTTCCCCGCCTCGACGAAGACGCGACGGCCGGGGCGGGTGGTGTGCACCGAGACGCCGTGGTCGAGCCGCGATCCGCCGTGGTCGTCGGTCGCGGTCGTGTCGGGGCCCAGTTGGTGGGAGGGAACGGCCATTACCCGAGTTAGGCAACCCTAAAGTCATAAGCATTTTGGTCGGCCTAATCGGTTCCGGATCGGGCGGTCCCTCTCGCGTCGTCAGTCGCCGGGCTGGGTCGCGGGGCGGTAGTTCCGGGCGATCACCTTCCATCGGCCGGTCGAGAAGCGGTAGTAGCTGACCGCGGCGGGCGCGACCATCACGGCGACGACGGCGACCACGAGCCCCGAGAGGCCGAGGTCGGTCGTCGCGCCGAGGTACGCGAGCGGGAGGCCCACGACGTAGCCGAGGACCTGACCGTAGAACGGCCACCGGGTGTCGCCGCTCGCGCGGAGCGGGCCGGTCGCGGTTCGCGAGAGGCCCTTGAAGACGATCCCGACGCAGGTCGCCCTGACGAGCATCGTGGCGATCGGGAGCGCGTCGCTCGCGGGGTCGCCGACGAACGCGAGCGCGATCGGGTCGGCGAGGACGAACACCACGGCCGCGAGCAGGAAGTAGACCGCGACGCCGAAGCGGATCACCTCGGTGCCGTAGGCCTCGGCGGTATCCTCGTCACCGGTGCCGAGCTCCTGGCCGACGAGGCTGGAGGAGGCGAGCCCGAAGCCCCAGCCGGGGGTGTTGAGGAGGTCTCGAACGCGCTGGGCGACCACGAACGCCGCCACGACCGTCGTCCCGAACAGCCCGACGATCCAGAGCATGGCGAAGCCGCCGAGCCGCCAGGCGACGTTCTTGCCGATCAGGGGCGTTCCGATCTTCACGAGTTGGCGGGTCGTCCCGCCGTGGAGGTAGGTGCCGAACGGATCGACGGTGATGGGGAGTTTCCCGACGCCCGGGAGCCAGCCCGCCGTCAGTCCGTAGACGAATGCGATCGTGACGGCGACGTTCGCGAGCACGGTGCCGACCGCCGCGCCGACGACGCCGTAGCCCAGCCAGAATATCAGGGCCGCGTTGACGGCGACGTTCAGGACCGCGCCGGCGGCCCGGACCACCATTGGCGTCCAGGCGTCGTCGGCCCCCACGAGCGCGCGGCTCGCGATCAGGTTGAGGCCGGCGAAGGGGACGCCGAGGCCCATGAGTCGGAGGTAGTTCGCGCCGAGTTCGACCACGCGCGGGTTGTCGCTGAGGAGGCCGAGGAGCTGTGTCGGGAGGAACCAGAACAGCGCGGTGACCGGGACCGTGAGGCCGAGCACGACGAGGATGCTCGACCGGACGGGTTGGCCGACGGGTTCGTCGGCCCCGTAGCGTTGGGAGACGAGTGCGATGGTGCCGCTGGCGAGGCCGCCGCCGAGCGCGAACGCCATCCCCCAGTAGGGGGCGACGAACCCCACACCTGCGATGGCGGCCGTGCCCACTGCGAGACCGACCATCGCCGTGTCGGCGGCGTTCTTCGACATCCGTGCGAGGCCCGTGACGATCCGGGGCCACGCGAGGTCGGTGGTTCGGCGCGCGCGTTCGGGTTCGATGAGGTCCGCCCGAACCAGCGCCGTTCCCACCCAGGCGACCACCAGTCGAACCGGATTCGGCACTCGTTCCAAGACTCCTGCGCGTTGCCGTCACGGCATAAAATGGCTTGCGTCATCGGCAGACCGGGCTGGTTTTTCAGCCGATCCAACCATCGAAAACAATCGTGTTGGAACTCTTGCCGCGCGGTGCGGCGCGGCCGCGGCGCGGTTGCGGTGCGGCGGCGCGGCGGTGGCGGTCGCGGTGCGGTTGCTGGCCTGGCGGATGAAGGGCGAAGCACTCGAACGAGGCCGTAGGCTGAGTGAGTAGCGAACGAAGTGAGCGGGTGCTGAGGGCTTCGGCGGTGCGGTTGTGGTTTGCGGAGGCGGTTGCGGTGCTGTGCGGTTTGTGGAGGCGGAGTTGGTTAGTCGTTGTACCGCGAACGAGCGCGAAGCGCGAGTGAGTGGGCCGACGACTGACCGCAGTTCTCGTGAGCGACCAGAGGGAGCGAACGAGAGCACGGAAGAGCGAAGTTCTTCCGGTGGGAAGGAGGAGGCTTTTGATCCACATTTTGCCAGGGAGGCCGCTTCGCGGCCGACCGCAGCAAAAGGTGGTTTCAGAGCCCTTCCAGCGATCGCAGCCGCTGTTCGACCTTCGGGGGAGCGGCGCTCGGGCCGTCCCGAACGCGGTGGTCGGGGATGATGATCGGGATCGGGTTCTCGTCGAGCGCGGTGCGCACGCGGTCGCGGTCGTCGTCGTCCTCGGGGTCGAAGCCGGGGATGCGACCCGTGAGCGGCTCGACCGAGGTCTGAGTGCCGTAGGGGAGTTCGCGAACGGCTTCGAGCACCGACCGCTGGTCGGTGGGAACGGTGAGGCCGATCTCGACGTCTCGGAACTCGTCGTGGTCGCCTTCGAGGTACTCGAATATCCGGTCGAGCACCTCGTGCTGGGCGTCGGCCCCGGACGCGAAGTTCCGTGGGAACGACACCGAGACGACGCGGTCGCTCGCCACCCCGACCTGGACGCAGCGGTCGAGGTAGTTCGACTCCCGCGCGTAGATTCCGGCGACCTCGCTCATGACGATCATAGGGCCGTGCGGGTCTTTAACATTCTGTCCGCCTCCGTTGGGTGACGCAAGTCTTATGTACAGAACAGTCCATTACTGTACACTAATGAACGAAACCGAGGGAGTAGCCCCCGAGGTCGAATCGATCCTGGCGGCCGCGGCCGAACGCGAGGGCGGCACCGATCGGCTCGCCGTCTCGGCGCGGTCGTTCCCGGAAGCGTTCGCCGCGGCCGAATCCGAGGGTCGAGTGCCGGTGATCGCCGAAGTCAAACCCACCAGTCCGACGACCGACGGCGAGCGCGACGAGGACCCCGTGGCGCTCGCGGAGTCGATGGTCGCCGGCGGCGCGGCGGCGATCTCGGTGCTCACCGAACCCGACCACTTCGGCGGCTCGCTCGACGCGCTCACGGCCGTCCGCGAGGCGGTTTCGGTACCGGTGCTCCGGAAGGACTTCGTACTCCGTGAAGAACAGCTCGACGCCGTCGCGGCGGACGCCGTCCTCCTGATCGCGCGGTTCGTCGACGACCTTCCGAAACTCGTCGAGGCCGCCCGCGACCGCGGTTTCCAGCCGCTCGTGGAGGTTCACTCCCGCGCCGAACTCGACGCCGCGCTCGATGCGGGTGCGGACCTGGTCGGTGTGAACAACCGCGACCTCGCGCGGCTGGAGGTCGACCTCTCGACCTTCGAAGCGCTCGCGCCGCGGGTTCCGGACGACGTGACCCTCGTGGCCGAGAGCGGTATCACGAGCTCGGAGGACGTCCGGCGGATGCGCGAGGCGGGGGCCGATGCCTTGTTGATCGGCACGGCGATCATGGACGGCGACCCGGAGGCGAACGCCCGGCGACTCACGACGCAAGACCAATGAGTGAGACGAACCGAGGGACGAACAAGCCAATGGCAACGGACGAGAACGGGAAATTCGGGCGGTACGGTGGCCAGTACGTCCCCGAGGCGCTGATGGCAGCGGTCGAGGAACTCGACGACGCCTACCGGCGCTACGTCCTGGAGAACGAGGACGGTTTCGTGGACGAGTTCCGCGAGCGGCTCCGGGACTTCGGGGGCCGGCCGACACCGCTTCAGCACGCCGACCGACTGAGCGAGCGCTCCGGCTTCGACGTCTACCTCAAACGCGAGGACCTCCTCCACGGCGGCGCGCACAAACTCAACAACGCGCTCGGGCAGTGTCTGCTCGCGAAGTACATGGGCAAAGAGCGGATCGTGGCCGAGACCGGGGCGGGCCAGCACGGCACCGCGACCGCGATGGCCGCGGCTCACCTCGGGATGGAGTGCGAGGTCTACATGGGCGAGCGCGACATCAACCGCCAGCGCCCCAACGTCTTCCGGATGCGTCTCAACGGCGCGACCGTCAATCCGGTGACGACAGGAAGAGGGACCCTGAAAGAAGCCATCAACGAGACGATGCGCGAGTGGGCGACGACTGTGGAGGATACCCACTACGTCATCGGTTCGGTGGTCGGCCCACATCCCTTCCCGGCGATGGTTCGCGACTTCCAGTCCGTCATCGGCGAGGAAGCCCGTCGGCAGACACAGGAGAAGATCGGCGAGCTGCCCGACAGCGTGGTGGCCTGTGCCGGCGGTGGCTCGAACACGATGGGCGCGTTCGACGCGTTCGTCGAGGACGAAAGCGTCTCGCTTGTCGCGGTCGAGGCGGGCGGCAGCAGCCTCGACGTCGACGAGGAAGCGGGCGTCGCGCCGAACTCAGCCTCGCTCGCCACGGGCCAGGAGGGCGTGCTCCACGGCGCGCGCACGAAACTCCTCCAGGACACTGCGGGCCAGATCCTCGAATCCCACAGCGTGAGTTCGGGGCTCGACTACGCCGGTGTGGGACCCGAACTCGCGAACCTCGTGGACGAGGGACGCGTGACCCCCGTCTCGGTCGACGACGACGCCGCCCTCGAAGGTTTCCACCGGCTCTCCCAGCTGGAGGGGATCATCCCGGCGCTCGAAAGCGCCCACGCGATCGCCTACCTCGACCGTGCCGACCCCGCCGACCTCGGGGACAGTGTCGTGGTCAACCTCTCCGGGCGCGGCGACAAGGACCTCGAAAGCGTCGTCGAGGAGACCGAGAAACGCGAGATCGAGAACGCGCCCGAGATGGGGGTCTTCAAGTGAGTCGCATCGACGAGGTCTTCGAGGACACCGAGGCCGCGTTCGTCCCGTACCTCGCGGTCGGCGACCCCGACGCCGAATCCAGCGTCGCGTACATCGAGGCGCTCGCGCGCGGCGGGGCCGACGTCATCGAACTCGGCCTCCCCTTCTCCGAACCGATCGCCGAGGGGCCGACGATCCAGCACGCAGTGGTCAGATCGCTCGACGCCGGGATGACCCCCGAGAAGTTCTTCGAGGTGGTCGAACGCCTCGACGTCGACGTGCCGCTGGTCTGTATGACCTACTACAACCTGGTCTACCAGTTCGGACAGCGCGAGGCCCGCCAGGCCTCGGAAGGAGCGAGTGGCGACACCGCGAGCAGCGGGGAGGAGCCAGGGCCCGAACCGTTCGTCCGGCGCGCGGCCGAGGCCGGCATCGACGGCTTCGTCATCCCCGATCTGCCTGTCGAGGAGAGCGGGCCGCTGCGAACCGCGTGCGACGAGCACGGCTGTGATCTGGTCTTCATCGCCGCGCCGACGACCCGCGGGGACCGGCTCACGGCGGCCGTCGAGGAGACCTCGGGTTACCTCTACGTCCAGGCCCGCCTCGGGGTCACGAGCGCCCGCGACGACGTCTCCGACCAGACCACCGAGAGCCTCGACCGGCTGGCCGAGTACGACATCCCGAAGGCGGTCGGGTTCGGGATCAGCTCGGGCGAGATCGCCCGCGAGGTGGTCGCGGCGGGTGCCGACGGCGTGATCGTCGGGAGCGCGCTGGTCGACATCGTAGCCGAGGGGTACGAGAACGGGGAGAGTACCACGGAAGTCGCCGAACGGCTCGAAGCCAAAGCCCGCGAACTCAAAGAGGGCGCACTCGCGGGGGCCACGCAACGTGCGCCGCGACCGGAACGTCCATAACCATCGTGGGACGGAGTGACAGTATGAACACCGGTATTCAGGCACGTCTCGACCGTATCGGCACCGACGGGAAGTTCCTCACCATCCCGATGGACCACGGCCTCACCCTCGGTGCGGTCCGGGGGCTGGTCGACATCGAGTCGACCGTCGACGCGGTGACGCGCGGTGGGGCCGACGCCGTGTTGACCCAGAAAGGGGTGGCTCCGCGCGTCCACCCCAACAAGAACGACGCGGGTTACATCGTCCACCTCAACGGCTCGACCGCCGGCGGCCCGGACGCCAACGACAAACGGATCACCGGGACCGTCGAGGCAGCGGTCAAGGCCGGCGCGGACGCGGTCTCCTTTCACATCAACGTCGGCAGCGCGTCCGAACCCGAGCAGATCACCGACCTCGGCGAGCTCACCGAGCGCGCCGACGAGCTCGGGATTCCAGTACTGGCGATGGCCTACGCTCGCGGCCCCGGCGTCGACGGGGCCGACCCCGACCGCCTCAGCCACGCCGTCCGCCTCGCCGAGGAGCTCGGTGCGGACGTCGTCAAAACGGGCTACTCCGGCGACGCCGGGAGCTTCGCACAGGTCGTCGACGCGACCCGACTGCCCGTGCTGATCGCGGGCGGCGAACCCGCGGGCGACAAGGCATCGCTCGAAGCGGTCCGCGGCGCGATGGACGCGGGTGCGGCGGGCGTCTCGATGGGCCGCACGGTGTTCCAGCACGACGACCCCGAAGCCATGACCCGCGCGGTTTCGGGCGTGGTCCACGACGACCGCACGGCCGAGGAGGCGCTCGACCGGGCCGGCCTCGCAGTCGAAGCGTAATTATCGGTAGATGATGGCGAGTCCGATAGCCGCCGAAACCACACCGTAGGTCAGCGCACCCCACGCGAGCAGGTTCGTCGCGCTCACGAAGACGAACAGACTGGCCACTCCAGCAACCACGATCCCAACGAACAGGATCAGATGACCCGGGAGGCGCTCCAGCAGGCTCGACATGGTTCGTGTGTGATGTGACTCTATGAATTCATTTCGGAAACAATGTGCATCGTGCTTCACGCCGTTTACAGCAGGTCGGGGAGCCCCGTGGGCGAGTCGATGGTGTGGTCCGGTCGAATATCACCGACCGATTGGTCCTCCCCGTGTGAAACCCAGACCGACCGGATGCCGAGCGCGTTCGCACCGGCGACGTCCGCGCGGAGGGAGTCGCCGACGTGTACCGTCTTTCGGGGATCGACATCCAGCTCCGAGAGCGCGTGCTCGAACGGTGCTGGATCGGGTTTGATGCCGCCGGTGTCGGCGAACACCCGGACCTCGAATCGGTCGGCGATGCCGAGCGCGTCGAGCTTCGCACGCTGGGTCGCCTCGCTGCCGTTCGTGACGAGTCCGAGGGGCGTGTCGACGGCGCGGAGGGCGGCCTTCGCACCGGGAACGAACTCGACGTCGGCGTAATCGATGGCGCGGTGGTACGAGCGAGCGACCGCCTCGGCACGTTCGGGGGTCGCGTTCGTGCGCTCTGCGGCCGCTTCGAGGCAGTTGGTGTAGAACGCCACGTCGTCCTCGGCGGTCGGCACGTCGTTCACGACCGCGTTCATCTCGCTCGCGGTGGTGTACGGCGTCACGCCAACCTCGTCGAACGCCCCCGAGAGCACCGTCTCGGGCGACCAGCGCCGTCGACAGAGGGTAGCATCCAGGTCGAACAGCACTGCGTCGGGCTCCATTATGCGGATGATGGGTCGTCGCATCCGAAAACCTTCCGGGGTTTCCGCCACGTTCAAGCCCGACGGCTTCGAGCGCCCCGTATGACACGCACGGTCTGGCTCAAAGCCGACGACTCGGTTGGCGACTGGGAGGAGCGGAAACGACGGATCACGGCGGGGCTCGAAGCCGGCGTCGACTGGGTGCTCTGCGACGAGGCCGACGTCTCGAAGGTCCGCGACCTCGGCGCGGTGTCGGTCGCGGCGTTCGCGAACGGCGGCATCGACACCATCGGCGACGAGGGCGAAGGGCCCGACGCGACGGTCGTCGGGAAGGGCGGCGAGGGCGACGGTACGGCCGACCTGCCACCCGACCTCTCGGGGTCGGCCGACCTCTCGGCGATCCGCCGTGACGACGCCGACGGCGCGTACGTCAGGGTGTTCAACCAGGACTACGAGTCCTTCGCCGAGGCCGCCGCGGGCGAGGCCGACTACACCTTCATCATCGGCGAGGACTGGACCATCATCCCGCTCGAGAACCTGATCGCGCGTATCGGCGAGGAGACCCACCTCGTCGCCGGTGTCGAGACCGCCGACGAGGCCCGGACGGCGTTCGAGACGCTCGAAACCGGCTCCGACGGTGTGCTGCTCGATTCGGGCGACCCCGACGAGATCCGGCGCACGGTCGAGATCCGCGACGAGGCCGAGCGCGAACACCTCGACCTCCAGTGGGCCGAGATCACGGGGATCGAACAGGTCGGGTCCGCGGACCGGGTCTGTGTCGACACCGGGTCCCTGCTCTCGGACGACGAGGGGATGCTCGTGGGCTCGATGAGCCGCGGGCTGTTCTTCGTCCACGCCGAGACCGCCGAATCGCCCTACGTGGCCTCGCGGCCCTTCCGGGTGAACGCCGGCGCGGTCCACGCCTACGTCCGGACGCCGGGCGGCGGCACCCAGTACCTCTCCGAAGTCAAGAGCGGCGACGAGGTTCAGGTGGTCGACACCGACGGCCGAACCCGCGAGGCGCTGGTCGGGCGAGCGAAGATCGAGCGCCGACCGATGTTCCGGGTCGAGGCGACGGTCGGCGCGACGGTCGACGACGCCGAGAGCGGCGAGATCGACGGCGACCACATCGAGACCCTGCTCCAGAACGCCGAGACGATCAAGGTCGCCACCCCGGACGGGCCGAAGGCGGTGACGGACCTCGCGGTCGGCGACGAGGTCAAGGTCTACCACGAGGAGACGGCGCGCCACTTCGGCGAGGCGGTCGACGAGCGGATCGTCGAGAAGTGAGTCAGTCCCGAACCATGACCAGCGCGTTCTCGCCGTCGGCGTAGTAGCCCGGTGCGGTCTTCCGGTGGACGAAGCCGAACCGTCGGTAGAGCGACTGTGCGCGCTCGTTGCTCGCGCGGACTTCGAGCTTGACCGAGGTGGCACGCCGGCCGTCCATGACGTCGAGCGCGCGGGCGAGCAGGGTCGCGCCGACCCCGCGTCCGCGATGGTGGGGGTCGACCGCGAGGTCCTTGACGTGGCCGAGCCGCCGGCCGTGGTTCGGCACGTCGTCGGCGACGATGTAGCCGACCACCTCGTCGGTGACGGCCACCAGAAAGCCCGGGGTTCCGAGGAACCGTTCGAACGCGCGGAACGGCCACGGCTGGGGGAAGGAGGCTTTTTCGATCCGGAACACCGAGAGGAGGTCGGCCCGGACGGTCTCGCGGGTCCGCACCGCCGGCCCGTCGGCATCGGTCGCCGTCGTCATCGACGGTCGTACGGTGCGAGCGTACTTATCGCCACTGCGGGGTCAGGGCGCGCCGCTGATCACGAACTGGGCACCCTCATCGCCGGTCGTGATCTGCCGTGTGGCACCGGGTGAGACCCGGAGCGCGTCGCCGACGTCCATCGCGACGTCCTCGTCGTCGACGGTGATCGTGGCCGCGCCGTCGACGAGCACGTAGACCTCCTCCTCGCCCTCGTCGGCGTGGTCGTGTTCGAAGCCGTCCCAGTTCGGCTCGGCGTCGAGCACGCTGACGCCGTGGTCCTCACAGCCGAGCGGGTCGCGAAGGAAGTGGAGTCCCTGGGTCGACTCGGTCTCCTCGTAGTTGACTTTGGTGTACGACATCGTCGGGACCCACGGGACGGCGAGGGATACGCGTTTGGCTCCCGTATCGAAGTACCAAAATGTTGCCACAAAAGGGCTATTCATCTCCCACCCGAATCGGTGCGGATGGAGTACACGACGCTCGGCGACACCGGCACGACCGTCAGCAAGATCTGTCTCGGCTGCATGAGCTTCGGGGAGGGTGGCGACGAGATGTTCGATTGGACCGTCGACGAGGAGCAGGCCACCGAGGTGATCGACCGCGCGATCGATCTCGGGATCAACTTCTTCGATACCGCGAACGTCTACTCCCACGGCGACAGCGAGCGGATCCTCGGCAACGCGCTCGCGGAGTACGACCGCGACGAACAGGTGGTCGCCACCAAGGTCTGGGGCGAGATGCGCGACGACGACCCCAACTCGGGCGGTCTGTCGCGAAAGACCATCGACCAGGAGCTCGACAACTCCCTCGATAGATTGGGCATGGACACCGTCGACCTCTATCAGATCCACCGCTGGGACGACGACACGCCGATCGAGGAGACCCTTCGCGCGCTCGACGACGCCGTGCGAGGGAACAAAACGCGGTATATCGGCGCGAGCTCGATGTGGGCCCACCAGTTCGCCGACGCGCTCCACACCAGCGATTCGCTCGGTCTCGAACGGTTCGTCACGATGCAGAACCACTACAACCTCGTCTACCGGGAGGAGGAACGCGAGATGAACCCGCTGGCGGCGAAGGAGGGCGTGGGAGTGATCCCCTGGAGCCCGCTCGCGGGCGGCTACCTCGCGCGCCCCCACGAACGGGCCGACGAGATGCGCGACATGACGGAGGACCGATACGACACCCCACAGGCCCGCGAGATCAACGAACGCGTCCAGGAGGTCGCCGACGAGGCGGGCGTGAGCATGAGTCAGATCGGCCTCGCGTGGCTGCTCTCGAAGGAGGGCGTGACCGCGCCCATCTACGGTACGTCGAGCGTCGAACACCTCGAAGACGCCGTCGAGGCGGTCGAACTCGACCTCGCCGCGAGCGATATCGAGTACCTCGAAGAACCCTACGAGCCGATGGCGGTCCTCGGCCACGAGTAGCTCCCGTTCGTCACACCGAATTCGGTCGGGGCGGTGGGTCAACCGACCGGTTCGCCGTCCGCGACCGCACGGGTGAGCTCGAAGACGGTGTTGCCGTCGGCGTCGGTCGCCTCGATCCGGAGTTCGTAGGTCGAGCCAGCGCCGTCCGGCACGGTGAAGCTCGTCTCACCGGTCGAGTCGCTGCCGCCCGCGTCGAACGACCGCTCGGCGACGGTCCGAGCCTCCCCGTCGGGGTCGGCGACGAGGCCGACGGTGACGCCCGAGAGGTCGTCGTCGGGGTCGGCGACGGTCCAGGCGACGTCGAAGACCGCCACGGTACCGTTCGACGCGTCGGTGACTTCGAACGACTCGACGACCGGCGAGCGCGACGCCGGGGTCGCGGTCGGGCTCTCGTCCCCGTCCCCCGCATCCGACCCGTCGGCGTCTGTCGGCGTGTCCGCGTCACCGGATGCCGCCGTGTCGGTCGGTGTCTCCCCCTCGTCCGATTCGCCGGTCGCATCCGACGCATCAGCCTCGCCTGACGCATCAGCTTCGCCTGATGCATCAGCCTCGCCCGATTCGTCCGCCTCGTCCGACGCAGCCGTCGCGGTCGGCGTGTCCGCCTCGTCCGCTGCAGGCGTGTCGGTTGGGGTTCCGGAGTCGGCTGCCGCCGGGGGTTCCGGTGCCGACGGCGCTCCCGACTCCGTCGGGGGCTCCGACGTCGGCGTCGCGGTCGGTGTCGCGTTCCCCGCCGTCGCGTTCCCCGTTGTCGTGTTCGGGAGTGCGGTCGCCGTTGTCCGGACCGTGCCGAGGTCGGTCGTGGTGCCCCCGACGGTCGTCCGGGTTCCCGCGGTCGTCGGCTGCTCGGTCGTCCCTCCAGCGGTACTCGTCGTCGAGCCCTCGGCTCCCGCGCCGCCGTCCGCCAGCCCACCGAGGAACGGGAACCCGATGACGAACAGCACCGCGCCGAGCACGACGACGACCACGAGGATGGCGACGACGCTCTCGGCACCGAGGCTCCTGTCGGTCGTCCCGCCGGGTTGCTCGTCACCGAAGACGAACCGGCCGTCGTCGGGTCCCGTTCGGTCGTCGTCGGCCATTATTCGTCTCCTGAGTGTGGGTTCGGTTCGTCAGTGGTGGCCACGGTTGGGTCGATCGGTCTCACGGTGGGGTCAGGGATACGACCGCTGGAGGACCACCGTTCCGCTCGCGTCGCGCACCGTCATGGTGTCCGCGCCGTTGTCCCAGACCTCGTTCGCCCGACCCCAGTAGCGCTCCGTCGCGGTGTCGGTGCCGCTCCCGGTGTAGAGGGTGACCTGCGCCCCCGGCGCGAGCGAGACACCTCCCGGGAATGTGTAGGTCGTGCCGGAGCTGTCCGTGACGGTCCAGCCCGAGAGGTCGAGGCCCGCGTCGCCGGTGTTCTCGTAGGTGACGTACTCGTCGTTGAGGTTGTTCGCGTCGGCGCCGTCGGCGTCGGCGCTCAGCCCCGCCACCGAGAGCTCGCCCTCCCCCGAACCGTCGTCGCTTCCGTCGCTGTTCGCGCCCGCGACGAACTGCTTGGCGATCGGTCCCACCTGGTCCTCGTTTCGCGCCGGGTCGAACGCGTTCGGCGCGGGGCGCTGGAGGTGGAGCAGTTGGAAGTAGGTCGCGTGGTTGGCCTCGACGCTGTGGATCGAGAGCGCGGCCGTGAGGACCTCCTCGCTGTCGATCATGGGTGCCGCGCCGGCGTAGGCCGAGACCCCGACGGCTTCGATCCGGTCGGCGAGCGCGACGAACTCCTCCATCGAGTCGTAGGGGAACTCGTAGTCGGCGGGTTCGACCGGTGTGCCACCGAGCTGCTCGATCGTCTCGGTGAGCGCGTCGACGTGGGCCTTCTCGTGGTCTCGAACGTCCTCGATCTGCTGATAGACCGAGTACTGGAGGGTCGGGCGGGCGAAGTAGTTCGCGACCGCCGAACGCTCGACCTCGCGTTCGGAGTGGTTGGCGAGGAACTCGTCGTAGAACGCGTATTCGAGGTGTTCGAGCCCCAGTGCGTAGTTCAGCACGTCGACATCGCTCGGGTCGGATCCGTCCATACCGACGACAGACAGATGAGGGATAAAAGAGTATGCCAAATTCTCGCCGGAGAACCGGCGAGCGCGTCCCGGGTTATCCGAGGTCGGTCTCCTCGCCGTCGATGTAGACCGAGACGTTGCCGTCGGCCTCGAAGCTCGTGATCTCGCCGGTGATGTGGTAGGCGTCGCCGCCGCCGCCGAGCCGTCCGTCGACCGTCGAGCCGCTGATGGTGTCGATGTCGGGGTCCTCGGTCACGCTGCTGTCGTCGATCGGCGCGCCGTAGCTCTCACCGCGGCGCTCGATCGACCCCGATACCGTCAGCCGGTAGGTGACTTTGTCCTCCTCCGATCCGCCGATGAGGACGATGTCACGCTCCTGCTGCGGAGTGGTCTCCGTCGGGGTCGATGTCTCCGTCGGTGTTGGTGTCGGGGTGTCCGTCGGGGTCGGTGTTGGTGTTGCGGTCGGTGTGAGCGTCGGTGTCGGGGTGTCCGTCGGCGTTGGTGTCGGGGTGTCCGTCGGAGTCGATGTTGCGGTCGGTGTAGCTGTTGGCGTCGCGGTCGACGTTGCAGTGGACGTCGCCGTAGACGTCGTGGTGTCCGTCGCGTTCGAACCGGCGGTCGTCGTCGACGCCGCCGTCGTGGTGTTCGGTGCCGGCGGACTGGTCGGCGAGCCCGTTGCGGTTCCCGTCTCGTTTCCGGACTCACCGGACGTCGGAGCCGGTGTCTGGTCCGCGGGTGCCGACGCGAGCTGTGAGCACCCCGCGAGCAACAGCAGCGCGACACACACGACGGCGATGGCGGCTCGTTGCCTCATGCTCCTAACCAGCTAGCTTCTCGACCATAACTCCCCCGATAGGAGAAACGGGGCGTTTCAGCCCCTATCGAACCGATATCTCTGATTTCGGCCGAGATCGTGTCGACTCACCGACCCGGTTCGTGCGTCGGTCGGTCAGGGTTCGTCTCGGACTAGCCCGACGGCGTTGCTCGGCGCGCCGACCACCGAGAGATACGTCGCGCCGACGGTGCTCTTCAGCGTGTTCGCCGCCGCACCGCGAACGACG
The DNA here is from genome assembly GCF_003602035.1 of Halococcus sp. IIIV-5B. NCBI lineage: Archaea > Methanobacteriati > Methanobacteriota > Halobacteria > Halobacteriales > Halococcaceae > Halococcus > Halococcus sp. IIIV-5B. The sequence goes on from NZ_QZWE01000004.1 coordinate 72,112, forward strand.
CGCGGGCCGACTTGGCCGACCGCGCCGTCGCCGACGCTCACCAGCCAGCCCGGCGCGTCGAACCGGAACCGTTCGGGTCGCGGCTCGAAGACGCCGTCGCGGTCGTCCTCGACGATCCGGGTGATGGATTTCGCCACGGTGAGCGCCTCGCGGACCGCCGCCGCGGCGCTCGCGGGCACCGCCGCTCCGTCGGTGTCGGTGACCCGTGCAGCGTCGCCGACCACGAAGGTCCCGTCGCCGAGTTTGAGGGTGTCGGGGATCAGTGGGCGCTCGCCGCCGAGCGCGTCCGGCCCGCGGAGCCCGCCGGTCCAGACCAGCTGGTCGTAGTCGAGCGCCTCGCGGTCCTCGAACTCGACCGCGGTGTCCGTCGCCCGCTCGACGGTCCGCCCCGTCTTCACTACGACCCCACACGATTCGAGCTCGTCGCGGACCGCGGTCTGGAAGTCGGCATCGAAGTTCGGCGCGACCGCGTCGGCCTGTTCGAGGAGGGTGACCTCACAGCCGAGGGCCTCCTCGTCGGCGAGCGCGGCGAGTTCGCCCGCGACCTGTACCCCCGACAGCCCCGCGCCGCCGACCACGGCCCGGTCTCGGGAGCCGAGGTCGAGGAACTCCTTTCGAATGCGTGCAGCGTCCGGCAGGCGTTTCAAGGGGATGCTGTGCTCCTCGATCCCAGGCAGGTCGTAGTAGGCCGTCTCGGCCCCGAGACAGACCGCACCGACGTCGTAGTCGAGTGCCGACTCACCCGTCTCGTCGTCGAGGTGGGCGACGCCCGCCTCGTGGTCGACGTCCGTGACGCGCGCGACGCGGACCTCGGCACGGTCGAGCACGTCGTCGAGATCCACGGTGATCCGGTCGGCGAGCGCGGGCCGGCGAACCACCCGGTGGAGTTCGTGCTGGACGAGGTGGTCGGGTCGGTCGTTGACCACGACGATGTCGGCCGACGACGGCAGGCTCCGTTCGAGCCGGCGGGCGAGCATCAGCCCGGCGTAGCCGGCACCGAGAACGGCGACGTTCATGCGCGGGGCTTGGTTTCGCAGGGCTAAATCCTTTGAGAATACCGAAGCACGAACGGTCGGAGTGGGTGTCTCTGAAACGAATCCGGGTGGCTACCGACGTGGGAGCAGAAGGGTTTAGCCCGAAGCCGGTCGAACCCGGGCTATGGTGACGTTTCTCTCCGGCGGCACCGGTACGCCGAAGCTTCTCTCCGGTGCCGATTCGGTTTTCGCCCCCCGCGAGACCACCGTGGTCGCCAACACCGGCGACGACGTCGAACTCGGTGGCCTGCTGGTCTCGCCCGATCTCGATACGGTGCTCTACGACCGCGGCGGCGTGCTCGACCGCGAGCGGTGGTGGGCGGTGGCCGACGACACGACCGCGACCCACGACGAACTCCAAGCACGCTCGGCGGCGGCTGGATTCGAGCCCGGCCCGCGCTACCTCCCTGACGAAAAACAGACCGCGGGGCGCGATATCGCGCGCTGGCGGCGGTTCTCGGGGGTGAGTGAGTTCATGCTGATCGGCGACCGCGACCGCGCCACCCACCTCCTTAGAACCAGTCTCCTCGACGAGGGCAACTCGCTCACCGAGACGACCCGTCGACTCGCCGATTCCTTCGATTTGGACCTCGACCTCCTGCCGATGAGCGACGATCCGGTCGCGACGATGGTCCACACCCCAGAGGGCGAAATTCACTTTCAGGAGTTCTGGGTGGCCGAAGGCGGTGAGCGCTCGGTCGAGGACGTCGAGTTCCGGGGCGCGGAATCCGCCGACCCCACCGACGCGGTGCTGGAGGCGCTCGCCGATCCCGTCGTGATCGGTCCGTCGAACCCCGTGACGAGCATCGGGCCGATGCTCGCACTCGACGGTGTTCGGGAGGCGCTCACCGAGACCACCGTGGTGGCGGTCTCCCCCTTCATCGGCGACGAGGTCTTCTCCGGGCCGGCGGCGAAGCTGATGGAAGCCGTCGGATTCGAACCGAGCACCGCAGGCGTCGCCGAGGCCTATCCGTTCTGTGACGCGTTCGTGATCGACGACGGCGACGACACGCCGCTCGACCGGCCGACGGTGAAGACCGACATCACGATCGACACCCCCGAGGACTCGGCACGGGTCGCACGCGCCGTCGCCGACGCGCTCGAACTCGGGCGGGAGGAGAGCTGATGGTCGACCTCGACTTCGAGCCACGGGTGGCGCTGGCGAGCCTCAGCGGGGAATCCGACGCCGCGTGGGCGGAACACGCGGCGAACCACGTCGGGCTGGCGTTCCTCGGCGGGGTCGCGATCGACGAGGGCTCGCGACGGGCGGCCGAACGGCTGGTCGAGCGGGGTCGGAACGAGTTCCTGCCCGCGGATCCCTTCGCGTTCGTCGACCGGCAACTCCGCGCGCTCGACGATATGCCGATTCGGTCAGGAGTCAACGTCCGGAGCGCCTCGCGCGCGCCGATCCGGGACGTCGCCGAGCTCTGTGCCGACCACGACGCTATCCTCGAAGTCAACGCCCACTGTCGCCAGCCCGAACTCTGCGCGGCGGGCTGTGGCGAGACGCTCCTCAGGGATGCCCACCGGCTCTGTGAGTACGTCGAGACCGCCGCCGCGACGGGCGCGGTCGTGAGCGTCAAACTCCGTGCGGAGGTGCCTGGCGTGCCGCTCCCCGAGACGGCCGGCTGGGTCGCGGCCGCCGGCGCGGACGTCCTCCACGTCGACGCGATGGACTCGGAGGGGATCGTTCGAGAGATCGCCGACACCACCGACGCGTTCGTGGTCGCCAACAACGGCGTTCGCGACGCGGCGACCGTCACGGAGTATCTCGATTACGGTGCGGACGCGGTGAGCGTCGGCCGGCCGAGCGACCGTCCGGCCGTGCTTCGACGCGTTCGCGAGGCGACCGATGCGTGGTTCGCGACCCACGAGACGGGTATGACAGAGCCGGGGACCGGCGGATGAGGACGACCGCGGAGAACGCCGAACTCGCCCTCCTGCTCGAAGTCACGAGCACGCCGAAACCCGGCAACGTCGACCGGACGCACGACCACGACGACCTCCGCTTCGAGCACTTCGTGGCGGGCGCGGTGGGTGCGAGCGAGGGCCTCCGAATGGCGGCAGCGGGCGATCCAGTAGGAAAATCGTTCGAGCGCGCGGTCGCGGGGATGGTGAACCAACGCGGCGGCAACACCCAGTTCGGCGCGTTGCTGGTTATCGTACCCCTGGTCGCGGCGGCACGCGCGGAGGGCGGGGTCACATCGGAGCGCGTCGCGAACGTCGTCGAATCGACCACCGTCGAGGACGCGGCGGGGTTCTATCGGGCATTCGAGCACGTCGACGTCGCGGTCGACGACCCGCCCGACGGGATGGACGCGCTCGACGTCCGGCGCGGGGCGGACGCGGTTCCCACGCTCGAAGAGCGGGAACTGACCCTCTACGACGTGCTCGCCGAGTCGACCGAGCGCGACGGCCTCGCGCGCGAGTGGGTCTCGCGGTTCCCGCGGAGCTTCGAGACCGCCGAACGGATCGAGTCGAGCGACGGGCCGGTGCCCGACCGCGCCGCGCGCGCGTACCTCGAACTCCTCGCTAGCGAGCCCGACACGTTCGTCGCGACCGTCCACGACGCGGCGACCGCGCGCGAGGTCTGCGAGGCCGCCCGCGCGGTGCTCCGCGGCGAGGCGAGTTCCGAGACCCTCGCCGACCAGCTCGTCGAAGCCGGGGTGAACCCGGGCACGACCGCCGACATCGTCGCCGCCGGGCTGTTCGTCGCGCTCGAACGCGGGCTCGACGTATGACCGGACCCAGGGAGTGGCCGGTCGACCTCGACGGCGTCACCGAATCCGTGGTGGCGACGCGCGGCCCCGGGGGAGCCTGGAACTTCGCGGCGCTCGGGCTCCACGCCGGCGAGCCCGCGACGGCGCGGACTTGGGGTCGCACCCGAACGCGACGCAACTTCGAGCGCGAGGGCAGTGGTATAGTTCAGTTCGTCCACGACCCGGTGGTGTTCACCGAGTGCGCGCTCTCCGTGCTCGAACGCGACTCGCCGGTCCACCCCGCGGCCGCGGCGTGGGCGCGCGTCGATGTCGAGCGGGTCCAGACGGGCGAATCCGGGGACACCGAGTGGGCCGAGTGGGAACTCGTGCCCACGGAGTCGGCGGTCGAATCCCGGACCGTGCCGACCACGAACCGTGGCTACGGGGCGGTCATCGAGGCCACCGTCGCGGCCTCTCGACTCGACGTCTCGGGCTACGATACCGCCGACCTCCAGGATCGGTTGGCGTTCTTCGAGGACGTCGTCGCGACCTGCGGCGGTGAGCGCGAGCGGGCCGCGATGGCGCTGGTGGGCGACCTGTCGGCGTGGGACGGGGCCGACTGAGCGGGCGAGAGCGCGTCGTTTATACGCCGCGCGAAAAAAGTCGGTCCATGGCCATCAAACCCGCCTACATCAAGAAGACGGCGAACGAGCTGCTCGAACGGTATCCCGACGCGTTCTCGACCGACTTCGAGCACAACAAGGAGAGCGTCACCGCGCTCACCAACGTCCAGTCGAAGGGTGTCCGCAACCGGATCGCGGGCTACGTCTCCCGCAAGCGCCAGTCAGAAGCCGCGGCCGCCTGAATCGGTCGGGCTCGGCGTGATTTACGCCGACCAGAACCGTTTTCCCCTGGTTTGTCCTACCGCGGGGAATGACAACGCGAGTCGGTATTCTCGGTGCGACCGGAGCCGTCGGCCAGCGCCTCATCCAGCTTCTCGACCCCCATCCGGAGTTCGAGATCGCCTGCGTCACCGCCAGCGACGACAGCGCCGGTCGCCCCTACGGCGAGGCCGCGAACTGGCGGATCGACGTCCCGATGCCCGACGCCGTCGCCGACCTCGACGTGGCTCGAACGGAGCCCGACGCGATCCCGAACGACGTTCCACTCCTGTTCTCCTCGCTCCCGTCGTCGGTCGGCGAACGTGTCGAACCCCCGCTCTGTGAGGCGGGCTACGTGGTCTCCTCGAACTCATCGAACGACCGGATGGCCGAGGACGTCCCGCTCACGATCCCGGAGGTCAACGGCGACCACCTCGACCTCATCGAGGTCCAGCGCGACTCCCGGGGCTGGGACGGCGCGCTGGTGAAGAACCCCAACTGCTCGACCATCACGGCAGTGCCGCCGCTCGCGGCGCTCGCCGAGTTCGGCCTCGAAACCGCCCACGTCGCCACGATGCAGGCGGTTTCGGGCGCGGGCTACTCGGGCGTGGGCTCGATGGAGATCATCGACAACGTTCTCCCCCACATCGGCGGCGAGGAGGAGAAGGTCGAGACCGAACCCACCAAACTCCTCGGCGAGTTCGACGGTGCGGCGGTCCAGCGCCACGAAGTGGATATCGCCGCCTCCTGCAACCGCGTCGCGACGGTCGACGGCCACCTCGAAAGCGTCTGGGCCGACACCGCGGAGGACATCACGGCCGACGACGCCGCCCGCGCGATGCGCGAGCTCCCCGCCCTCGACCTCCACAGCTCGCCCGACCAGTTCGTCGAGGTCTTCGAGGAGCCCGACCGCCCGCAGCCCCGGCTCGACCGGATGGTCGGCGGCGGGATGAGCGTCGCGGCGGGCGGCCTCCGCGGAACGACGCGTGGCGTACAGTTCAACTGCCTCGCCCACAACACCCTCCGTGGCGCGGCGGGCGCGAGCGTGCTGAACGGCGAACTCCTCGTCGAGCGCGGCTGGGTCTGAACGCCCTTCCCGCCGTCGGCCCGTCGTCGTTGTTCCCGAACCAGCATGAGCCGGTCATTATCGACGGATCCACGCCGTATTTGACGTCGGCCCGACCACGACCGATATGACCCCACACGCCCGCTCGAACGTTCGCGCCACCAGTGGCGCGAGATGAGCGGCGTCGTCGCGCCGTTCACCGACGCGATCCTGCCGATCGTCGCGATCGCCGCCGTCGGCTACCTCCTCGGTCGCCGGACGGGGCTCTCGGTCGAGCCGCTCAACACGGTGGCGCTCACCTTCTTTTTGCCCGCCCTCGTCTTCCACGGGATCGCCACCACCGACCTGAGTGGCGGGACGGTCGTCAAACTGGTCGGTGGCGTGCTCGCCTACACCTTCGTCCTGATGGGGATCGCCTACGTCGGCGGCCGCGCGCTCGACGTCCCCGAGGCACTCCTGCCGGCGATCGCTCTCTCCAGTGCCTTCCCGAACTCGGGGTTCGTCGGGATCCCGCTCACGGGCTTCGTCTTCGGCGAGATCGGGCGCACCACCGCGACCCTCTTCCTCACGACCCAGAGCGTGGTGCTCTACACCCTCGGGGTCTACGTCGTCTCCTCGGACGGCGAGAACGCCGCCATGGAGGCGGTTCGCGAGGTCTTCCGGCTCCCGCTGGTCTACGCGGTGATCGCCGCGGCGGCGCTCCGCGCGCTGGGTCTCGTCCCGCCGACCGACGGGACGTTCATGACCACCGTCGACTCGGTGGGGTCGGCGTCGATCCCGTTGATGCTCACCGTCGTCGGCATCCAGCTCGCGGAGGTCGAGCTCGGCGCGCTCCGGCGCACCCTCCTCCCGGCGGGGCTCAAACTCGCCGTCGCGCCCGTCGTCGGCGCGGCGCTCGCGCTCGCGGTCGGCTTCTCCGACCCACGGGTGAGCAACATCTTCGTCATCGAGTGTGCGACCCCCGCGGCGGTGACACCGCTCGCGCTCATCATCGCCTACGGCGAGACCCCGGAGGAGGGGCTCTCGGCAGCCGAGTTCACGAGTACGGTGATCTTCGTGACCACCATCCTGAGCGTCGTGGTCCTCACCGCGCTCGTCGTCGCGGTTCGGAACGGCTGGCTGTTCTGACCCGACCCGGCCCGACCCGTACGAAACCGACTCAGCGAACCTGGTTCTTCAGGTCCTCGTACTCACCAGTTCGATCGACCCGTTCGACGTTCTCGGCCACGATGTCGGCCAGCCGGTCGTAGTATCGCGGGGTGTTGCCGGTGTTGTGCGGCGTGATGAGGACGTTCCCGAAGTCCCAGAGTTCGTGGTCGGCGGGCAGGGGTTCGGGGTCGGTGACGTCGAGCGCCGCGCCGCCGATGGCGTTGTCCTGGAGCGACGCCACCAGCGCGTCGGTGTCGACCACCGGCCCGCGCGCGACGTTCACGAGGAACGCCTCGGGCGAGAGCGTGGCGAACTCCTCCTCGCCGATCAGGCCTTCGGTCCCTTCGTTTAGCGGCACCGCGAGCACGACGCTGTCGGTCCGCGCGAGCGCGTCGTGGAGTTCGTCGGTCCCCAGCACCTCGTCCGTCGGGCCGCCTTTCTCGGGCGAGTGACGCACGCCGATGGTGTGGACGTCGAAGCCCGCGAGGCGCTCGACGATCGCGCTCCCGATCGCGCCGAGACCGACGACAGTCACCGTGGAGCCCGCGAACTCCTGGGTGGGGTAGGCGCGCCACTCGTTGTGTCGCTGTCGTCGCCAGCCCTCGTAGTGGCGGCGGGTGAGGGTCAGGAGGAAGCCGAGGACGTCCTCGGCGATGTTCGGGCCGTGAACCCCCGAGGCGGTCGTCACCGCGACGTCGCGCTCCTCGAAGGCCGCCAGCGGGAGGTGGTTGTAGCCCGCCGAGAAGCCCGCGAACAGCTGGAGGCTCTCGGCGTGGTCGAGCAGCGACTCGTCGATGGTCTGGCCGGCGACGACGGGCACGCGCTCGACGAGGGCCCGCTCCTCGGCGGGCGTCGTCGCGCGCTCGACCTCGTGGTCGGGCAGGCGCTCCGCGAGCGCCGTCGCGAACTGGCCGCTCGACATCCCGTGAATGCCCTTTCGTAGCACGGCGACGTCCGGGTTCGTCATGGCTCCTCCCTGTGATCCATACCCGTGGGTCGGCGGCTACGGGTGTTATATCTCCCGGAAATCGGCCGGGGGGGCCGACCACAACGGGTAGACATTTATTCACGGCGGCAGGCGGTTCGGTATGGAGCGGATCGACGTTGCGGTCGTCGGTGGTGGACCCGCCGGAAGCTCGGCGGGGCGAGCCGCGGCCAGGCAGGGAGCCGAGACGGTGGTGCTCGAAAAGGGGGTCCCGCGCGAGGACCGCGACCGACCGGGGCCGGACTCGACCGACGCCGCCGGGATGTTGGACTACTGGGTCGACCTGATGGACCTCCCCGAACCGGTCCCCGACGACGTGATCCTCCGGGAGCTCGACGGCGCGACCTTCGCGGGACCCTCGGAGCGGATCACGATCCGGGAGACGGGCATGAAAAGTTCGTACCCGAACTTCGGGTTCACCTTCCACCGCGCGCGCTTCGACGACTGGCTGCGCGAGCGCTGTGAAGCCGCCGGTGGGGAGTACCGCGTTGGCAAGAGCGTCCGGAACGTCGAGGTCGACCCCACGAACGGCCACGTCCTGACGCTCGCGAACGGCCACGAGATCCAGGCCGAGTATCTCGTACTCGCCGACGGGCCACAGCGGACGGTCACGCGCGGTGTCCTCTCGGAGTTCGTTGGCGAGAGTCGGTTGGAGGGGCTCTCCTCGCGCCGGGCGAACCACATCGCCTATCAGGAGTATCGGGAGTTCCCGCCGGAGCTCTTCCCCGAGGACCGCATCGTCTTCTGGTGGGGGGCGATGCCGGGCCACACCGCCTATCCGTGGGTGTTCCCGAACGACGGCAACGTCGCGCGCGTCGGGCTGACGATGCCGATCGGGCTCGACATCGACGAGGTCGAGAACAGGGAAGACTATCGCCTCCTCGAACCCGACGACGACTCGATCCCGTCGGGTTCGGAGTACATCCGCCGCCTTCTCGAGAGCGAGTATCCCGACTACGACCTCGAAGACTTCCCGATAGTCGAAGACCGTGGGAAGCGCAAGGGCGTCGAGTCCTACCCGATCTCCTCGACGAAGCCGATCGACTCCCCCGTCGGCGCGAAGGTCGCCGTCGCGGGCGGCGCGATGGGCACCACCTCGGCGTTCCACGAGGGCGGCGACCACGTCGCGGTTCGGACGGGCAAGATCGCGGGTTCACTCGCGGGCGCAGGCGCGCTCTCGGCCTACAACCGCGAGTGGAAGCGTGCGGTCGGCGACGAACTCGGGCGGAACGTCGCGATGGCCGACGTGGTCGGCGGGTTCGGGCCCGACGACTGGGACCGGACCTTCGGGGCGGTCGGCCGGATGATGAAGGACGGGACGTACAGCCCGCTGCGGGTGCCCCGAGCGGGGCGTGCGGGGCTGTCGGTGTTCGCGAAGTACGAACGCGCTCGGTTCGGCTACCGCAACGGTGGCTACGTCCAGATCGAGGAATCGGAGTACGCGATATAGCAAAGGGATTTGAGGTGGCGGCGGCAAGGACCCCTGCACGCCGTTGTCCCCGCCCGAGCACGTCCACACGGGCACGATGACGCGCGGCGAACCCCGGCGTGCGATAGTCGGTACAGGTCGTGCACCGCACGACCGAACGTGGAGTCGGCGGAAGCCGACGACACAGGTTGCGTCACGCGCAACCCACTGCGAGGCCGGCACGCACCGGCCGAGGTTGGTCACCGACGACCCGCCCGGCATAGGGTTTTCCGGCCGAGACGGCACACCGCCCGCGATGAGGCCGGTGGTTAGTGTTCCGGGCGACACTCCACCTTCAGTAGCGAACGGCTCGTCGCTTCTCGAACGCGGGAGTCCACGACGTGCTCTCCGCCGAACGCTCGTCCGTCGTCGTGTGGGTCACCGTCCCTCCCAGCAGGCGGACCCCATGAGCCACGCTCAAGTCGTTCCCGCCCGAAGACGGAACGAGTCCACACCCTCGCCATGCCCCACGCTCACTCGACGGCGAAACTGCTCGTCATCCCCTCCGTGGTCGCGCTCCAGCTCTCACCACCGGAGTTCGAGGACGCGCTCTCGTACTTCGAACCGGACGCCCTCCTCGTTCTCGGTCCCCAAGAACACGCCTACACGACGGCTGCCTTCGACCACCTCACCGACGAGTCCGTCCCCGTCGTGTTCGACCCGCTCGACGCCACCCTCCCCGACGACTACCGACCGTGCACGCTGCACGGCGTCGACGTGGTCTTCGCGAACACCACCGCCGACATCGAATCCCTCCACGAGAGCGAGGCGGACGGTTCGATCGATGTCGACACGGAGACCTACGTCGTGAGCGGGCTCCTCGGTCTCGACGTCGATACCGACGCGCTCTCGACCACCCTCGCCGGTCGTTCCGACTACCGGAGAGCACTCTCGCCGAGCGAGCGTGACGGGTCCTACACGCATCTCGCCACGAGGATCGAGGCCGGCTACGCCTACACCTGGGACGACCTCCGGGTCCGTGGCATCGGCCTCCCGGACGGGGCTGGGTTGCCGCCGCTGACCTGTTTCACCCTCGATACGGAGGGGCACACGACCGCGGAATCCCTCGACCCCGGCAAGCTGGGGCTTCGCGCGGTCCACGGTGTCGGGCCGACGACCGAGGACCGGCTCCGGACGGCGGGGCTCGCCACCACCGAGGATATCGCCGCCGCGACCGTCGAGGAGCTGACCGAGATCCGGGGCATCGGCGCGAAGACGGGCGAGCAGATCCGCTCGAACGCGCGGGCGTTCTCAGAGGGTCGGGTCATCCGAACCAGCGAGACGCCGCTTCCGGGTCGAGACCCCGTCTTCGTCGATATCGAGACGGACGGGCTCAACCCCACGATCGCGTGGTTGATCGGGGTTCAGGACGGCATCGACGGCGACTACGTCTCGTTCGTCCAGCCCGACCCGGACGACCCGGGGAAGGCAGTTCGGGAGTTCATGGGCTGGTACACGGCGACCGCAACCGGTCGAACGCTCATCGCGTGGAACGGCTGGAACTTCGACTTTCCCGTCCTCCGAGAGCAGATCACCGCCCACTGTCCGGAGTATCTCGACGCCTGGAAACGCGCCTCGAAACGCGACCCGCTCCGGTGGGCCCGCGACCACGACAACGCCGTGCTCCCCGGTCGGACGAACAAACTCGAACACGTCGCGGGCGCGCTCGGCTGGGAGCACGACGACACGGGTCTCTCGGGGGCCGCCGTCGGGCGCGCCTATCGTCGTTGGATAGAGACCCGCAGTCCGGAGGACGAACTCGACTGGGAGCGTCACGAGCGCTACTGCGAGGACGACGTCCGCTCGCTCGCGTTCATCTACGCGGCGATGCGCGAGGCGAACCGGCTCGCGGCGACGAACGACGACCGGTCCCCACCTGTCGACGAAACCACCGAGCAGGGGACCTTCGGGGACGTCTACTGAACGTTCGAGAACGGCTTTCACCGGACCGGTCGGGACGCTATCGGCCGCTACCTGAACTCCCGGGAATACAACCGGGCGAGCGTGAGCAACGCGACCCCGAGGCAGACGAGCCCGACGAGCAGCCCTATCGGTGGCCCGAGGGTGAGCCCCGCACCGACGAGCGCGACCAGGAATATCAGGAGGTCCAGCTGTGTCCGCGTTTCGAACTCGAACCCCGAACGGTGTCGGTCCGCACCGAACGTCGTGCGCTGCGCCATACCGCGTCGTTTCTCCCGGGAACGCGTTACGTCTTGTGGGCCATCGAAGGAGGCGACGGGACGGGGCGGACGTCGTGACCGAGTTCCCACTTCCCTCGGAACCGGTGGGCGAGTCGAAGTGGGTCGACCGATGCTTTATAGCCGAAAATCACCAACGGGTCGTATGACCAGCTGTCGAGCGCTCGGTTTCCGACGGGACAGCCATCCCGGTATTCCATCGCATCGGAGTGGACACTGCTCCCAGTCGGCGGGCCGTCGCGACCGATGACACCCGCCGGCCGTTCGCCCACCACGGTCGTCCCGCTATCGGCTCCAGATCATGAGTGACAGCCAGACCCCCGACGCGAGCTCGCTCGCGAAGACCTACCCCCGCTACGCCGGGCAGGTCGCCTACGACCACACCCAGCCCGCCGTCGAGGCCGAGACGGTTCCCGCCGCCGACGTGCTCGAACCCGGTCTCGCGGACCGACTCCCGCACGACCTCTACACCCACCAAGCCGAAGCCCTCTCGTTGCTCGAAGCTGGCGAGAACGTCTGTGTCGCCACGTCGACCGCCTCCGGCAAGACGTTCGTCTACGGGCTGCACATCGCCCGCCAGCACTACCGAGGGGAGGACTCGACGGCACTGTTGGTCTATCCAACGAAAGCGCTCAGCCGCGACCAGAAACAGGCGCTGGATGAACTCTATGCCACTCTAGGATTGGACATCGACGTCGCCGTCTACGACGGGGACACCCCGTCGAACGAACGCCGACGTATCCGCGAGGAGTCGGACGTCGTCATCAGTAACTTCTCCGGGGTGAACGTCTACCTCTCCGACCACGCGCTCTGGGCGGCCTTCCACACCCGATTGACCCTCGTCGCGATCGACGAGAGCCACTCCTACACGGGGATCCAGGGGATGCACGTCGCCTGGGTGATCCGTCGTCTCTGGCGGGTGCTCGATCGATACGGCGCGGACCCCCAGGTGACCCTCACCTCGGCGACCATCGGCAACCCGAAGGAGCACGCCGAGTCGCTCACAGCCAAGTCAGTTCAGGTCGTCGACGAGGACGGCTCGCCACACGGTGACCGCGAGATCGTCTTCTGGGACCCACCAACCGAGATCGACGAGAACGGCGAGGAGGTCAAACGCTCCGCGAACGAGGAGGCCAGCGACGTCCTCGCCCACCTCGCCGACCGGAACCTCCAGACGCTGATGTTCACCCGGTCGCGCAAGCAGACCGAGCTCAACGCGCGCCGGGTTCGGAACGCCGACGCGGACCTCGTCCCGACCGGCGGGCTCGACGTCGAGGCCTACAACGCCGGTCACGGGAAGGACACTCGACGGCGGGCCGAGGACAAACTCAAGAGCGGGCGGTTGGACGGGATCGTCTCGACCAACGCCCTCGAACTCGGTATCGACATCGGCAGCGTCGACGCGACGATCCTCACCGGCTACCCGGGAACCCGCCAGTCGTTCTGGCAGCAGGTGGGTCGTTCGGGGCGCGGGCTCTCGGACGCCCTGGGCGTCTTCGTCGCGAACTACGACTCGATCGACCAGTACATCCTCGACCACCCGGAGTACGTCCTCGGCGACACCATCGAGGACGCGGTGGTCGACACCACGAACGACCCCGTCTACGCACGGCACCTCCTCTGTGCCGCCGAGGAGATCCCGCTCACCCACGACGACGGCCGGTGGTTCGGTGACGACCGGCTCGAACGCGCCGTCGAGATGTGGCGTCGCGCCGGGCGGATGGTCGGCCGCCTCGAATCCGGTGTCCAGTACGACGGTCCACACCGCCCGCAGATGGACATCTCGATGTACGCGACGAAGAGCGAGCAGTTCGAGGTCCGCGTCGCGAACGGCGATATCGACATGGAACCCATCGACAAGGTCCGTGCCTACCGGGACTTCCACGAAGGGGCCGCGCACCTGCACAAGGGAACCGAATACGAGGTCGTCGAGTTGAACGAGGCGGGTGCTCACCCGTACGTGCTCCTGGAACGGACGAACGCGGACTACTACACCCAGACCCTCTCCGAGATCACCATCGGCGACCTCGACCGACAGGACTCGCGTGCCCTCGGGAACGACGTGACCCTCTGCTACGGCGAGGCGACGGTCACCGTCGACTACTACGCCTACAAGAAGGTCGAGTACGGTCGCGGGGACGGTGGCCTCCAGATCCCGACGGGGCTCGACCCGATCGAGATGCGGACCCAGCTCACGTGGGTGGCCTTCCCCGAGGGAACGATGGACGACCTCGACGAGCGAATGGAGCTCGCCGTCGATCCCGAAGTGTTGCTCGGCGGGCTCCACGCCGCCGAACACGGGACGATCGGGATGGCACCGCTCGAACTTCGACTGGACAAGGGCGACCTCGGCGGGCTCAGCCAGTGTCGACACCCGGAGCTCGACGGACCGGTCTGGTTCGTCTACGACGGTGTCGCCGGTGGACTGGGGTTCAGCCGGGCGATCTTCGACAGCTACGAGACGATCGCGGCGCACACCCGGGACATGATCCGCGAGTGCGGCTGCGATGGCGAGGACGGCTGTCCGGCCTGCGTGATGGACAGCAACTGCGGCGACGACAACAGCCCGCTTCATCGGAGTATGGCGGTCGAGCTACTGGAACGAACCCTCGCCGAACGGCCGACTCCCCGCTGAGACGACTCGACCGTCTCCCCACGAAGCCATCGCAACCTCCTGTTCGATGCCGTGGTCCTCGTGGGCCGTCCGTCCCTCCGTCCGAGATCCGTCCGACGGACGTCGGACGTAGGTTCATGTTGCTCGGGACGAACATCACGTATGGGCTGGGAGCGTCGACTACCGCCGATGGCCGAGGACGCTCTCGAACGCCTCTCGACAGCGGCCGAGGACTCGACCGAGCCGGAGGGTGGGGAGAACGGTGAGAGCGGGCGTTCGCACGGGGGGTTCACGAAGGAGGAGGCCACGGCGGTTCTCGTGGCCGACGAGGAGTTCACCGAGGCCGACGCGGAACACGCGTTGGAAGTCCTCTTCCAGCGTGGCCACATCTACTACGTCGGGGACGACGTCTACATCACGCCGACCGACGACTGAGCGCCGCTCGGGGGAGCGCCGAGGAACCGGCGGCGCTCGGTCACTTCCACTTTCAGTCCGCTTCGATAGGGTATAGGTTCTCTTCAGTACGAGTTCCGGACGTGGCAGACCTGATCGTTCAATCGGCCGTCAAGGAACAGCTCGAAGGAATGAACGTCTCCTCGGATTTCTACGATGCGCTCGACGAGGTGGTCGCGGACCAGCTCGACGACGCCGCCCGGCGTGCGGAGGAGAACGACCGAAAGACCGTCCAGCCGCGCGACCTCTGAGTCGGCGTCCGGCTCGGCCGGACCACGGCGTCGTCGTGGTTCCGGCACGGCGGTGTATTTCACCCGTCGAGAGCGGAGTCCGTTCACAGCGGTGCTCCGGTGGGGCTCGATCGACCCCACAGCGAGGAACGACCCCATCGAGCTCCATAGTTCTCTCTCAGAGCGCGACTCCGCTCGGGCGGGGAGAGCTCGCGAGGCACTGCCACCAGCCGACTCGGGAGCTATTACCGAACAATATCAATTGACACAATCATCTTCCGACGAAGATCAATAGAGTAAATCTAGTAATTTTGTACGAGTTATTATTATCTAAGTTGCAAAGTTGGGAAAAGAACTAAGTAGCAATTGATTATGTGTGTTAATGATGGGGAGAAGACTTCCACGGCTCGGGATGGGGCCCGTCCTTGTTGCGTGTCTCATCGTCGTTCTCGGTACGACGATGATACCCGCTTTCGCGGCAGGAACTGGCAATCAGGCCGATATGACCGAACAGAACACGACGAACTGCGGTTGCGGTGCCGGTGAGGACAACGATGTCGTCGATATCGACGGCGACAACAACACCGTCGAGATCGTCATCAACGGCGAGACCGGCGAGGTCAGCGACGTCGTCACCGAAGACGCCGGCGATGGCGGTGATTCGGGGGCCGACTCCGCCGATGACGGTGACAGCACCGGAACCGACGAGAGCGCCAGCGTCGACGTCACTGTCGACGACGGCGACGTTCGCGTCAACGGTCAGGACGTCGCGAACGAGGAGAACGACGGAATGAGCAACCAGGAGGCGCGTGACTCCGTTACCCGGATCGTCACCAACGTCGAGGGAACCTCGGTCTCCAACGACGACATCGACCGGATCGTCGACGAGAACGACATCAACGGTGGCGACACCACCGGTCTCAACGTCGACGCGCTGGTCGAGGCGCTCAACGCGGCTGACGACGGTGCGGATGGAGCGGATGGTGCGGACGGGGCCGACGGCACTGACGGTGCGGACGGAAGCGACGGCGACGACGGTGCGGATGGAACGGACGGTGCGGATGGGAGCGACGGCGATGACGGCACCGATGGCTCGGACGGAGCGGATGGAGCTGACGGCGCGGATGGAACGGACGGTACTGACGGCTCGGACGATGCGGACGGGAGCGATGGCGATGACGGTACGGACGGCTCGGACGGTACGGATGGAACGGACGGAAGCGATGACGGCTCGGATACCGATGCACCGACCGACGATGGCTCGGACACCGACGACGGGTCTGACACCGACGGCGACGACGGCGACAACAGCCAGACCGTCGGCGACATCGACGACAGCACGCTGTTGCAGATCCTCCTCGACCTGGGCTACCTCGACCTGAGCGAGGTCAACTCCGCGATCGAGAACAACTCGATCGACAACAGCACGATCATCGACAACGCCGTCAACGGCGACCAGACGCTCAACCTGAACAGCATCTACGTCGATAGGAGCGTCACCAACATCGACAACAGCACGACGATCACCCAGATCATCCAGAACTCGACGGTCGGTGACGACTCCGGCAACATCGACACCGGCGACGGGAACGGAACCACCGCGCCTGGGACGACCGATGTCGGTGACGGCGACGGTGCCCCCGACATCAGCGTCTCGAAGAGTACGGACACGGACGAAGTCGAGGTCAGTCTGCTCGACGGCGGCGGCCTCCTGCAGGCGAACGAACCCGCGACGTTCACCGTGACGGTCACCAACGACGGGGACGCGACCGCCGATGACGTCGTGGTCAACGACGACGACGTGATCGCCGACATCGCGAACAGCGACATCCTCGACACGACGGTGTTCCTCGTGACCGATTCGAGCACGAGCCAGGGCGACTTCAGTGCCGCCACCGGCGACTTCGAGGTCGGCACGCTCGAACCGGGCGAGACCGCGACGCTGACGTTCGACGCGCTCGCCGTCTCGACGGATGCTGGCCTGCTCGATGGCTCGCTCGCGGACCTCAACGCGACCAACGACGCCGAACTGACGTCCGCCTCGCCCGATGACTCGAACGCCGATAACGACGCCGATAGCGCGACGATCACGCTGGTGAGCGCGCTCGACGGTGGGCTGACGGACGACCAGCTCGCCGCGCTGAACGACGCGTTCACCGACGGTCAGGTCGACGACCTCCAGGTCGAGCTCACGACCGACCAGCTCGTGACGCTGCTCGACTCGACGAGCGACCTGGAACTCGCCTCGATCGGCGACGCGCTCAACAACGACGAGACCACGATCGAGGACCTCGGCGACGCGATCGACGGCGACACCCTCGATAGCTTCCTCGACGGGCTCTCGGGCGGCGGATCGGTCGGCGTCAGCTCGGCTAACGACACGTCCGAGACTGCTACCGACGCCACCGACGGCGATACCAACACCAGCGACGACACCACTAATGCCTCCAGTACGGCCGCTGGCACCGACGGAACGGCCGCCACGGCGAACGTAACCACGGACACGCAGTCCGCGGTCGGCCCGCTCTCGACCGGCGGGTTCGCGGTCGGCGGCGTGACACTGCTCGGGCTCCTGGGGAGCGTCGTGCTCTTCAGGCAGAACCGGTAACGCCGGCTTCCGCCGGCACCTCGTTTTTCGTTCCCTTCGTTTCGGAGAGCATCAGCTCCACTTACCGGGGGCGACGGATCGCTCGGCGATTTTCGAGGAAGCAGGGCGACGTTCCCGCGACGGTTCCGACGGGGACGGCGACCGGTTGTCGAGACCCGGAGACGGTCGACGACTCGTTCACCGTGGGGTCGGCAACGGAGCCTCCGGCGAGAAGTTCACCTCGAAGCGAGCTCCCGCGGTGCCGTCGGCGACCGTCACCTCCCACCCGTGGGCTTCGGCGAGCGTGTCGACGATCGCCAGCCCGAGCCCGGTCCCGGCCTCGTTCGTGGAGTAGCCACGCTCGAACACCGCCTCGCGTTCCGATTCGGGGATCCCGGAGCCATCGTCGGCGACGTAAAAGCCCGGTGCGTCGTCGAGCGGCCCCACCCGGACCGCCGTGGCGTCGCCGTGTTCGATCGCGTTGCGGAACAGGTTCTCGAAGAGGGTCCTGAGGCGGTCGTCGTCGGCTTCGACGGGGTCGAGGTCCTCGACGGTCAGTTCGGTCCCACCGGTCTCGACGGTTCGCCACGCCCGCTCGGCGGTCGCCTCGACGTCGACCCGGGTCGAGTCGGTCACTATCTGGCCCTGCCGGGCGAACGTGAGACACTCTTCGATCAGGGTGTCCATCCGGTCGAGCGCGTCGGCGATGGGCCGTGTGTGCTCGCTGTCGGTCTCCGTTTCGAGGAGTTCGAGCCGGCCGCTCGCCACGGCCAACGGGCTGCGCAGGTCGTGGCTCAACACGCTCGCGAACGCCTCCAGTTGGTCGTTCTGGCGTTCGAGCAGACGCTTTCGGGCCGCACGTTCGTGCTCGCGTTCCGCGCGTTCGAGGGCGGCCTCCACGGTGGTGGCGAGGAGTCGTGTGAGCGCTTCGTCGGTCTCGTCGAACTCGCCCGGCGTCGTGGTGCCGACGTTCATCACGCCGTACTCGCCAAGCGGGAGGACCATCCCCGACTGGACCGGCGTCTCCGAGCGGCAGTCGTCCGTGTCGTCGGCGTCGTAGCTGTACGCGTCGCCGGTCTCGAAGACCTCCCACGGGCGGCCATCGCCGGACCCGTAGGTCGGCAACGCCTCGACCGCCGTCCCCTCGTCGTCGGTCAGGGCCGCCGGACGGAGCGTCCCGGTGTCCTCGTCATACAGCCAGAGGCCCGCCACGGAGCGGTCGAGCAGGTCCTCGGTCGCGTCCATGGCGATCGACGCCACGGCCGCGGGCCCCTCGGCCCCCATCATCTCCCGCGTCCGGTCGTGGAGGTCGAGGAGCACACGCTCACGGCGTTTCTGGGGTGTGATATCGGTGTAGATGGCGTACTGTGACCCCTCCGGCGACTCCTCGTCCGGTCCGCTGATCGGGACGTTCCGTAACAGGAAGGTCCGACGGCCAGTGGCCGTGAGCCGTTCGACTTCCGCGTCGAGCGACGCCCCGGACTTGGACGCGGCCACGAGCTGTCTGTGCTTTTCGACCCGGTCGGCGGGGACGATCGTCTCCGTGACCGGGCGGTCGAGGACGCACTCCGGTTCGTAGCCGAAGACCTCCTCGAAGGCGGGGTTGACCTCCTTCGGGACGAGCACGTCGTCGTCGAGGTCGTGACGATACACCGGGTCCGGGATGTTCTCGAACAGCGCCGCGAGGGTGTTGCGCTCGCGTTGGAGGTCCCGTTTGTCCTCCCTGCGCTCGGTGATGTCGGTCAGGATCGCGTAGCCGGCGACTCGCCCGTCCTCGGCCGTCTCCGTCATCGAGGCGTTTCGCAACAGGAAGGTCCGTCGCCCGGTCGCGGTCTCGCACTCGACCGCCACGTTGACGAGGTCGCCCGTTCCCGCACGCGCCACGACGTCCTCGTACTCCGCCAGACGATCGGCGGGGACGATCGTTTGGGCGATCCGTTCGCCGACGACCTCGTGCTCGTCGTACCCGAAGACCGACTCGAACGCCGGGTTGACGGCTCGGATCCGTCCCGCTTCGCCCGCCGCTTCGAACTCGTATCGGAACACCGCGTCCGAGACGTTCTCGAACAGCGCACTCAGCCGGTCGCGTTCGCGTTCGAGGGCGCTCTCGTAGCGGTTGCGTTCCGTGACGTCCTGGCCGACGAGGACGGCTCCGCGGAACTCGCCGTCGGAGGGCAGCAGCGAGACGTGGATCCGCAGCACGCGTTCGTCCCGTTCGGGGTGTGCGATGGGGATCGTATACTGGCCGGTGGTCCGGTCGGACGACGCCGACAACAGGTCGCGCAACACCGCTCGGTACTTGGAGATGGCGGCCTCGGGCACGATCCCCTCCTCGATCAACGAGACGAACGGGTCGCCGGTGAGCTCCGCGGCGGTGTGCCCGACGAGCGCGGTCGCACGTTCGTTACACCACGTGATCGTCCCCTCGGCGTCGAGCACGAACACACCGACCGGGGCGACCTCCATCACCGTCTCGTAGCGTTCGAGCTCGTGTTCGCGCTCCCTGTGCTCGGTGACGTCGGTCAGGACCGACTGGACGGCGGGCTCGCCCTCGTAGGTGATGGGCGTGCTCGCCACTACCGCGTGTCGCGTCTCGCCGTCGAACCCGACGAAGCGCTGTTCGATGGGCTCTCGGGATTCGCTCTGGCGACTCCCCGCCCAGCGCTCCCGGAGCGTGGCCTCGTCCTCGGGGTGGACCAGGTCGAGCGTCGACAGGCCGTGAAGCGCCTCGGGGCCGTCCGCGCCGATGAACGACGCGGCCGCCTCGTTGGCGTAGACGATGCTGTCGTCGAGGGAGGTGATGACGACGCCGGCGGGCGAGGACTCGACGAGGTGCTGGTAGCGCTCCTCGGAGCGTTCGAGCTGTCGCTCCGCATGGCGTGCCTCGATCGCGTTCTCGATCCGGTTCGCGAGCACCTCGTACTGCTCGGTGCCGGTCTCCTTCTGGAGGTAGTCGGTGACGCCGAGCGAGATGGCTTCACTCGCGACCTCTTCGCTCCCCTTGCCGGTGAACAGGACGAACGGGGTTCCGGGCTCGCGCTCGGTGATCGCCTCGAACAGCGCGAGTCCGTCCATTCCGGGCATGTTGTAGTCGCTGACGATACAGTCGACGTCCAGCTCCTCGAACAGGTCGAGCGCCGCGTTCGGGTTCGTCGCGGTCGTGACCGTCACGTCGTCGCTCGCCCGTTCGACGAACGCCGCTGCCGTGTCGACCATCCCCGGGTCGTCGTCCACGAGGAGGACCGTTGCCATCTCTCTCATAACTGAATCCTGCGCTCGTGTCTTCGAACGATCGTCGGGGTAATATAAATGCCCCACTCGACGGTCGAAAACTGGGATCGGCGAGTTAGCGCCCACTACGTCCGTTTCGTGGTTCTACCGAGGGCCGACGGGGACGCGCTCTCGCTGGAGGCAACTGACGAGACGAAGGCGGCACCGACTGGACGACAACGGATGGCTTAGGAAGCGCGAGTCGGAACGGTGAACAGAGTAAATGAGAGTCACGCGGATCCTTCGGTCCTCGCCCGTCGTCGTCGTGATATTTGCGAGCACGCTCGTCGCGGTGATGGGTGTCTCCCTCATCAGCCCCGTACTCCCGGCCGTTCAGGAGGCGTGGGGTATCTCGGAGGGCCAGGCCAGCCTGCTGCTGTCGGCGTTCACGCTCCCGGGGATCTTCCTCACCGTTCCGATCGGGGTCGTCGCCGACCGGATCGGCCGGAAACCCGTCCTGATCCCGGCGCTCGCCGTCTTCGGCCTCTGCGGTGGTGTGATCGTCCTCGTCCCCGATTTCACGCTGGTTCTCGTGCTTCGGGGCATCCAGGGCGCGGCCAGCAGCGCGATCATGATGGTCACGATCACGCTCCTGGGCGACCTCTTCACCGGCGAGGAGCGGCGTGTCCTAATCGGGACCAACGCCGCGATCCTCGCGATCGGTGCCGCCGGCTACCCGCTTCTCGGCGGTGCGCTCGCGACGATCGCTTGGTCGGTTCCGTTCGCCTGCTTCCTCCTCGCGCTCGTCATCATCATCCCCGGGATCACGGTACTTCAGGAGCCGGACCGAAGCGAGAGCGACGCCGAACCGAGCGTGTACGCCTTCCTCACGGGACCGACCCCGCTACGACCGTTCGCGGTTCTCTACACGGCGATATTCGGGATCTTCGTCGTTCTCTACGGGGCACAGCTCACGTTGCTACCCTTCCTGCTCGACAACAGCTACCAGCTCTCGTCGGCCGGTATCGGTCTCCTCCTCGGGCTGCCGGCGCTCGCGATGGGGGCCACCGCGACACAGAGCGGTCGGATCCTCCGCCGGTTCACGAGCTTCCAATCCATCGCGCTCGGGTTCGTGAGCTACGGGGTCGGGCTCGCCATCGTCGCACACGCCCAGTCGCTCCCCACCGTCGCCGGCGCGCTCCTCCTGTTCGGACTCGGGCAGGGGCTCGCGGAGCCGATCACGGACACCGCGCTGAACGAACTGGCTCCGGACGACTTCCGTGGTAGCATCATGAGCGTGCGAACGAGCGTGCTCCGACTCGGGACGACGGTCGGGCCACCGCTGAGCGTCGCTGCCACCGGCGTCGTGGGCTACCGAGGAACGCTGTTCCTCTCCGGTATCGCTGCGTTCCTCGTCGGTGCGGTCTGGTTCACGGTCAGAACGATCCCCCGAAGCGACGAGCACTGACCGTCGGCTGTCGAGGTGGGGTTCGCGTTCGACGGGGGTGGACAACCGGACGGCCCCGGTGCCGACCTCGTCAGTACTGGTCGTCGAACTGCTCCGCCATCTCCACGTCCTGCTCGGTGACACCGCCCTCCTCGTGGCTCGTCAGCTGCACTTCAACCTCGTCGAATCGGATCGTCATCTCCGGGTGGTGGACCTCCTCGTCGGCGAGCTCGGCGACGTCGTTCGCGAAGGCGACGCCGTCGAGGTACTCCTCGAACTCGTAGGTCCGAACGATCGCCTCGCCGTCTCGGCTCCATCCGTCGGGTGCACGGTCGTCGATCTCGTCGTCCGAGAGGGTCTCGGCCATGTCACCACAACCGGGGACCAGGTGAATAAGGGTTTGCCAGGCTCGTTCAAGCAACACCGTCCCACGGACGTCGTCGAAGCCATCGGTCCACTCGAACGAAGAGACCTATCGAGGAGCGCCCGACAAACGGTCTCTAGCCGACTACCGCGCGTCGGTTGTTCCCAGGACGTCGTACGAAGACGCTCCTCTGGCTATCCTCGCTACGTCGTGTCCATGGAACCCGATGGGTGCTCCGTTGGTACGTCGGGGGTGAGGGCCATCCAGTGAGCACTATCAAGCACCTGAGCAACACTGCGGGGAGTATAGGGGACCGCATCGTCTCTTCGCCGACGGAGTACGTTCCCGACCGTAATCTATACCCACTTCGGGACGCCATCCGTCCCCTACCGACGCCATCAGACGCGAAACACCGCCCGAAATACGGCCTGTGATAGAAAACCAATCCTATGACGACCCCATATCACCCCGACGACCTCGCCGACAGGGACGATTTCGAAGCCCACCTCCAACACCTCGTCGCCGTGGCGCGCGACAACGACATCCCGATCGAGGGTGCGTATCACGTCCGTTCGTCCGAGCCCGAGGAACCGGACTACCAAGTCGAGATCAGCGAGATAGCCCCGGGGAACACGTAGAACGAGCTCCTCGGTCGATCGGTAACTCGTCCGAGGCGCGTCGAGACGGCGACCGACTCACTCCTCGACGGTGGTCTCGCGGACCAGCGTATCGATCTCGCTGCGCATTCGCTCGGAGTACTCTCGGTCCGAGATGCCACGCTGGTTCGCCAACTCCACCAGCGAGGTCTCTCGTGGCACTTTGAAGTACCCCTCGCGGACCGCAATGTGCAGGAGGTCTCGGTGGGTGCTCGACGCTTCCGATTCCCCTTCGTCGCTTGAAGCCATTGGTCTTCTCACGTCGTAGTTGGCCGGAAGCGCCAAAGGTATTGCGATGATCACAGTTTGAGTGCCGGATTATCCGCACAAATGAAGTTATTTGCTGTGTTTATCGCAGTGTCAAAACGATCCCGACGAACCGCTCGGCTCGGCGTCGGTCTCGTCGTCGTACTCGAAGTGGCTCCACGGGCGCGTGTAGTGGTTCGCGATTATCTCCGAGGTCACGAGCTCGATGCCGGTGGTGGCGAGGTCGTTGGTGATCGTGGTGAGGTCGTGAGTGTCGATGGCGACGGCCTCGACGTAGAGGTTCTGTGCGCTGGTGAGCATCTCGCGAACGTCGACGACGCCCCTGGTCGAGAGCGCCTCCCGCGCGAGTCGTTCGCGCTGGTCGGCCGGCGCGGTGCAGATGAACAGGACGTGGAGCGGGAACGCCGCTCGCTCGTAATCGACCTTCGGGTAGTACGATTCGATGATCCCCGTGTCCTCGAGCGCGTCGAGCCGGTTGCGTACCGTACTCGACGAGACCTCGACCTCGGCGGCGATCTCCGCGATCGTGGTGTTGCGGGCGTCGCGTTGGAGCGCGAACAGGATCCCCCGGTCCACGTCGTCAAGCGTCTCGGGCCCCATAGGATGAGTAGGCCCCTTCCGCAAATAAATAGTGCCGGCGACCACCGAACTCCGACGCACCGACGGTGCAACGTCGTCCGAGCGCGCGACACTCGTCGTGAACACGGCAGAGCGGAACCCGCCGACGGAATCGGTGGTGCTCTCACGGAGCCCGAACGTCCCCGATGTCCCGAGCGAGGACGACCGCGACCGACTCCCACTATAAAAAGGCGGGGTTCACTACACACGAAAGTTGAAACGGGGCTCGGGATAAGTCACGGATCGTCATGGCGTCGTCAGACGAACCCACCGAGGTACCGACGGACTACGAGATCGCCCAGCAGGTCGAGACGCGGCCAATCACCGAGGTCGTCGAACCGGTCGGGCTCACGGCGGACGACCTCGAGCTCTACGGCGACGAGACCGCGAAGCTCACCTTCGACGCCATCGAGCGGCTCCGGAACTCGGACCGCGAGGACGGCGACGTGATCCTCGTGACCGGGATGACGCCGACCCCGATGGGGGAGGGAAAGACCGTCACGACCGTCGGCCTGACGCAGGCGTTCAACCACCTCGGCGAGAACGCGCTCGCGGCGGTCCGCGAACCCTCGCTCGGACCGGTCTTCGGTGTCAAGGGCGGGGCGGCGGGCGGCGGCTACTCGCAGGTGCTCCCGATGGAGGACATCAACCTCCACTTCACCGGCGACCTCCACGCGCTCACCTCGGCGCACAACCTGGTCGCCACGATGCTCGACAACCACCTCAAACAGGGCAACGACCTCGACATCGACGTCAATCGGGTGCAGTGGCCCCGGGCGGTCGACATGAACGACCGCGCGCTTCGCGAGACGGTCATCGGGCTCGGCGGCGAGGGCACGGGCGTCCCCCGCGAGGACGGCTTCATCCTGACGGCCGCCTCCGAGATGATGGCCGTACTGTGTCTCGCCGACGACCTCACCGACCTCAAGGAACGCGTCGGGCGCATCATCGTCGCGTACGACGAGGACGGCGATCCCGTCACCGCCGACGACATCGAGGCCACGGGTGCGGTCACGATCCTCCTGAAGGACGCCCTCAAACCGAACGTCGTCCAGACAATCGAGGGGACGCCGGCGTTCGTCCACGGCGGCCCGTTCGCCAACATCGCCCACGGAACCAACTCGTTGATCGCCGACGAGGCGGCTCGAAAGCTCTCGGACTACCTCATCACCGAGGCGGGGTTCGGCTCGGACCTGGGGGCCGAGAAGTTCATGAACGTCGTCTGTCGGCTCGGGCGGATGGAGCCCGCGGCGGTCACGCTCGTCGCCTCCGTCCGCGCGCTGAAGTACCACGGCAAGGACATGTGGCCGGCCGACCTCGACGCGCTCGACGAGGCGGACGTCGAGGCGGTACGTGGGGGGTTCGAGAACCTCGACGCCCACGTCCGCAACCTCCAGGGGTTCGGCGTCCCGGTCGTGGTGGCGTTGAATCGGTTCCCCGGCGACACGTCGGAAGAAGTCGACGCGGTGCTCGACCACTGTCGGGAGGACCTGGGGATCGAGGCGGCCGAGTCGACGGTGTTCGAGGAGGGCGGCGCGGGCGGTGCGGACCTCGCCGAGAAGCTCATGACCGCCATCGAGACCGACGAGGGGACGTTCGAGTTCCTCTACGACGAGACGGCCCCGATCGAGGCGAAGATCGAGACGATCGCCACCGAGATCTACGGTGCGGACTCGGTCTCGATCGGGAGCGACGCCCGCGACGACATCGAACGCATGAACGATCTCGGCTTCGGGGACCTCCCGGTCGTGATGTCGAAGACCTTCCACTCGCTCAGCGACGACGCCTCGAAGAAGGGTGCGCCGACGGGCTGGGACCTCGAAATTCAGGAGGTCTACCCGTCCGCCGGGGCGGGCTTCCTGGTCGCGCTCACCAGCGACGTGCTCACGCTACCGGGGCTGCCCGCCGACCCCGCCGCCGCCAACATGGACATCGACGACGACGGAACCGTCTCGGGGCTGTTCTGAAGCGACCGACCTCGGAGCCTGTTCTGGGACTGCTCAGTCTGACTCCTCGTCCACCTGTCGGTCGTGGACGACCGTCACCGGGGAAACCGACCGGCGCATGACCGTCTCGGAGACGCTCCCGCGCAGGATTCGCGCCAGTCCGGACCGGCCGTGACTCCCCATGACGATGTGGTCGATCCCGTTTCGCTCGGAGTAGCTCACGATCGAGCGCGCCGGGTCACCGAACTCGATGACCGTGCCGAGGGTGAGGCCACGTGCGTCGGCCTTTCCCTGTGCCTGTGAGAACCGTTCCCTGATGCGCGCTTTCGTCGGCTCGTACCACTCCTCGCTGTACCCCGGCATCCCCGCCCTGCCGACCGGGGAGTGATAGCCGGTCTCCTCCGGTCTGGTGTCGAACGGGTCGATGACCGTGAGCAGCGTGATGGTGACGTCAGGCAGTGTGAGTGCGTGGACGAGCGCGGCCTCGGCTTGTGGGGACCCGTCCATCGGGACGAGGACCTTTTCGGTGGTGGACATGTGACATCAGTGACTCCGTCGTGCGCCCGTGACCGACCCCTCGGGAGTCGTCACGAGGCGACCGCTCCGTACGGTTCGTTCACGTCCCACATGCTTAACGACTGAGCAGGAGTACGCAGGCAGCCTCGGTGGAAAACGACCTAGACGGGGACGATCTGGACGGGGATCCGGCGCTGTTTCGTGGGGTCGGACCCCGAGCGGTCCGCGTAGGGGTTTCTCGGGATTCGAGCGCGCTCGAAAGCTCAAGGTTTATGCGCGGGTATCGCGTCCGTTCGACTCGAAACTACCCGGCCCTGGCGACCGACGGCGTGGGTCGGGATGGTGGTGGCGGCTCGTTTCTATTCGGCTCTCGAATCAAACCCAGACGATACCATGAACCTGATAGAGAACACGCCGTTGGAGGGGTTCTTCGACGAGTACGGCCTCGGGTTCGTGATGGTCGCGAGCTACTTCGGGTCGGGGTCGGTCTTCATCGCGAGCTCGGCCGGGGTCCAGTACGGCTACGCGCTGTTGTGGGCGGTGGTCGCGGCGGTCGTGCTCGGGTTCATCGCCCAGTACATCAGCGCACGGTGTGGGATCTTCGGGAAGCCACTGATGGTGTTCGTCCACGACCGGCTCGGAGCCCCGACCGCCACCGCCATCGCGGTCGTGCTCTCGCTTGGCTGTGTCGCGTGGGGGCTCGAACTCACGGCCGCCGTCGGGAAGGGCATCTCAGTTCTCCTCGGTGGCGCGGGCTACTCCGTCGGCTGGATGCCCCTCGCGGTGCTGTGTGCCGTCGTCGCCGTCGTGGTCGGGATCCTCGGCTACGACGCGGTCGAGAAGGTGATGGTCGCGCTGATGTTCGGGCTCCTGATCGCCTACGTGGTCGTCGCCGGCGGGAGCTCGCCGTCCGTCGCCGGGATGGTGGGCGGAATGATCCCCCGGATCCCCGAACTCGGCGCGCTCGCACTCATCGCCGGGATCCTCGGGACCACCGCGCTCTGGCCAAACTTCTTCCTCGAATCGATCCTGGTTCGGGAGAAGGGCTGGACCGACGAGTCGGCGCTGCCGGCGATGCGCCGTGACCTCGGGATGGGCTACGCCATCGGTGGGATCGTTACGGTCGCGATCGTCGTCGCGACGGCGGCCGTGCTTCGACCCGCTGGGATCACCGAGATCACGACCTACATCACGCCCGGACGCGCGCTCGCCGACATCCTGGGCGAGTGGGCGCTGGTCCTCTTCCTCGTCGGCTCGATCGTCGCGGCGTTCAACAGCATCGTCCCCATCATGTGGACGCCCGCGTACATCATCCCGCAGGCCACCGGGCACGAGATCGACGACACCGACCGGGTCTTCCGGGCGATCTACGCGGTCGGGACCGCCGTCACCGGTCTCTCGCCGCTCGTCTCGATACTCTTCGGGCTGAGCGTCGTCGACATGATCCTCCTCTTCCCCGCCGTCAACGCGGTCGTCGGGCTCCCGATCACGACGGTCTGCCTCCTCTGGGCGGCGAACAGCTCGACGTTGCTCGACGAGTACGTCAACGGCTGGATACTGAACGCCGTCGGCGCGATACTCGTCGTTCTCTCGGTCGTGCTCGCGGTCTCCTCGGCCCAGAGCGTCGTCGGTGCCATCACCGGCGGTGGCCTGTAGCTTCCCGGAAATCGTCCGCTGGAAGGGAGCCGCTAAAGCGACCAAGCACCCCCTCGAAGTTACCATGCCAGAGCAAGGCACACACGTATTCCGATACGGGGCCTCACTCGGTCATGGGGCCACAGTACCAGGGATGTCCGTTCTGTGACCGCGTCTTCGAGATCGGGTCGACCGACGTCCGACCGATGAAGCGGCACATCCGTCTCGAACACGCCGATCCGGAGACCGATCACACCCGGGACGACCGGCTCCCCTCGAAGCGTCCGTCGTTCGGCCGCGCCTGAGTAGCGGCCGGACCGAGGCGGAGCCTCGATGGGGTGGTGCTCGTTCTTCGCCGCGAGAAACGGCTGGTGGGAGGAATCCACGGACGGCACACGCCGGGCGCAGGGCTATCTCGTCGAGCGGGCAACTGAGTCACGATGGCGACGCCGCCCGACCGTTGTGGCTACGAACAGCCCGTGATAACACGGGAGAACGTCGGTGCCGTGTGTTGCTGGCGGCCGGTGTGGACGGGCCGCGAGCATTGTATCTGGCACGCCGACGAGGACGAGAAACCCCGCGCGGCGTTCGAAGCCCACCCCGCCGAGCACGGCGAGCGCCTCGACGGGGCCGTCCTCCGCGGGGCCTTCCTCACCGGTGCCGATTGGTTCGTCGGCGGGACGCTCATCGGTGCCGACCTCTCGGGGGCGATCCTCAGAAACACGGATTTCACCGGGACGGACGTCCGCCGAGCGAATTTCCGGAACGCCGATGCACGCGGCGCGGTCTTCGACGGGGCGAACGTCGAGGACGCCGAGTTCGTCCACACGGAGGTGCAGGGGGCGAGCTTCGAGAACGCGCTGTTCGACCGGGCGGTCTTCCGGGAAGCCCACGTCGACCGGAACACCCGCTTCGGCGACCGGGTCGCCTACGACGACGGGCTCGAAGCGGTCGAGGGGGAGGCGCTGGTGGTGACCGCGGAGGCGGGGATCTGGACGTACAAGGAACTCCAGCGGCTCTTCGGCGAGAACGCGCTCCCCGAGGTCGAACGGCGGTACTACCTCCGCGAGAAGGACCTCAGACGCCGCGTCGCCTGGCTGAGCGGCCACTACGGCCGAGCGGTGCGCCTAGAGGCGGCCCGCTGGGTGACTCACTACGGAACCAGCCCCTCACGGGTGGTCGCCACCTCCCTCGTCCTCATCGTGGCCTGTGCGCTCCTCTATCCCTTCACCGACGGGATCCGGGAACCGGCCACCGGAACGGTGATCGCCTACGGACCGGCCGACCCGATCGGCATGACCCTCGGGGAGCTGTTCGCGACACTGTTCACGAGCCTCTACTTCAGCGTGATCACGTTCGGAACGCTCGGTTACGGGGACATTCAGCCGGTCGGTACCGCGGCCCGCGCGCTCGCGAGCGTGGAGTCGCTGCTCGGTGCACTGCTGCTCGCGCTGCTCGTCTACGTGCTCACGCGCACGCTCTAACCACCGATTCGTGCTGTACTGCTCCGATACACAAACCATTAGCACACTAACGAAACGACAGGGCTATCGATAGATGTTCTCGCTCGTATCGCCCATGTTCTCCGCGATACGATCGAGCATCCGCACGAGATCGGCGACGTCCGTGTGGCTGAACCCGTCAAGAAACGCTTCGGTGAAGGCCTCACCCTCCGCTTCGGTCAGGTCTCGAACCACCGCCGTACTCCGGTCTGAGAGCGAGACGACGTTGATGCGGGCGTCCGTCGGGCTCTCCGTACGCGTGACCAGACCGCGTTCCTCGATGGCGTCGAGGATCCGAGCCAGCGTGGGGCCCGATACGCCGAGCGTCTCCGCGAGAGCGTGCTGTTCGACATCGGAACGGTAGTACAGGGCGACGAGAACGTCGTTCTGAGTGGCGGTGAGGTCGTACCGAGCCAGCCGCCCGTCGAGCCGTCTTCGTGTCGCCTGATGTGTACGTTTGAGTGCAAAGACGGCCGGATGCATGGTTCCTTATTTATTTAGCAAGCTAATAAACTTACTTCCTCCCCGTAACCGATGTTTCCGAGGAGGAAGCATAACTCGATGCGCTGAAACCAGTGTCGGGGGAGTTCATCGGGGCCGCCGACCGCCGACCGATTCGTTCTCGACTTTTTCGCCGGTACTCTCCTCCGATCTCGAGTCCGACTCGATCGAAGCGGGCGATTCCACAGCGGATCGACTACCGATGTCGTTCGCCCTCCGGTTTCCCCCTGTCGCTCAAACTTCCGGTGCCACCGGAAGATTTTGCGCGGACGTTTCGTTTCCCATACAATTTCATGGAGAGGGGCGACCGGAATTTCAGCTCGTTGGTGTGTAACACATGTATGATTGTTCTATAGTTGGGTTCGACCGAGAAACGGAGGCGACGAACACGGGCCATGTTCCCCGTGTAACCACCGATTTCCTGCCTTCGTCGTCCGGCCAGCCGCATCCTTTGAATCCGGTGGTGCCGGATGACTACTGGTACTTCATATTCACCTCGATGACGTTCGCCGTCCGGAGGACGAGGTCGGGGATCGTCTCCTCGAACCGGTCCCGTCGCATACCGCTTTTCGGACCGGAGATGCTCACGGCCCCGATGACGCCGTCCTCGCCATCGCGAAGCGGTGCTGCGACACACCGGACACCCTGGATCCGTTCCTCGTCGTCCGTCGCGAACCCCCGCTTTCGGATCCGACCTATCTCCTCGAACAGCCGCCCGCGGTCAGTGATGGTCGCTGGCGTGACCGCCGGGAGACCGTGTCTGTCGATTATCTCGTCGACACGCTCGTCCGGGAGACACGACAGGATAGCCTTCCCCGCAGATGTGGTCTGGAGGTTCACCCGTTTGCCGATGTAGGTGTCGAGCCGGAAGGCGTCCTCGCCCTTGACCTTCGCGAGGAACACCCCTTTGCCGAACTCCTCGACGACCAGGTTGGCGTGTTCACCGGTCTTGTACGCCATCTTCGCTATCTCCGGCTCCGCGACACGGTAGAGTTCGTCCGTGCTTCGATGGCGACCGCCGATACTGAGGAACCGCGTGCCGAGCCGATACTTCCTGTCGTTACCGACGACGAACTCGTGGTGTTCGAGCGTCTTGAGGTGGTCGAAGGCCGTGCTGGTCGGGATGCCCACGTGGTCGGCTATCGCCGAGACGCCGGCGGGTTCGAGATCCACCAGCGCTTCGATGACCGCTATCGTCGTCTGCGTCGTTTGCACCGGGGCGGGTCGTTCGGTCATACCTTTAGCTTCCGTCATCGAAAGGCATGTGTTTTCCGGTTCAACCGGAAGCATTTCATCATGCAATAGTACAATCAGCGGCGCGAACCGACGGGATGAGTGGGTTTCGTCGTTATCGACGGCGGGATCCGTCCCCGACGGGACGGTCGGCGTCGCGCTGGAGTGAGGGCCGTGGGCAGCCGACTTCCTTCTCAAACGACCGTTAAGAATATGTATGTCCATCATTATAGTTGATACGCATGGGTAACGCAGAGGTGAACGCGAAGCACCCAGGGCCGGACCGGCCCGCCAGCAGACGACGGTTCCTCGGCGCGGTCGGGGCCGCTGCTGGCGGGGTTGCCCTGTCCGGGTGTACCAACGTTCTCGCGACGTCCGACAGCGACCCCGATACCGTCGAGTATTGGACGCTGTTCGGCGGCGGGGACGGCGACGTTATGGCACAGATGACGGACCGGGCGGTCGCCGAGCACGACATCACGGTCAACCGCCAGCGTTCGGCAACCGACTACTACACACGGCTGTACACGTCGCTCGTCGGGAACCAGGCTCCCGACGTCGCGATCGTTCACGCCACGCGGCTCCGGGAGTACGAGGACCTCGTCGAGCCGATCGGCAACGAGATCCCCCTCGATCCGTACCTCGATACGATCGCCGAGCGTGTCGTTCGAAACGGAGACCAGCTCGCGACCCCGCTCGACGCCCACCCGTACGGCCTCTACTACAACAAGGAGATCTTCGAAGAGGCGGGGCTCAACCCGAACGAGCCACCGAACACCCCACAGAAGTTCCGCCAAGCCGCCGAGGCGATCAAGAAGGAGACGGACCACTGGCCGATGCACTACAACGGTGCCGATATCGTCATCAACACGCTGGTGGTGTTGATGAACAGCCTCGGCGGCGTACTCCTCACGGACGAGGGCGAGCCACGAATCAACAACCGAAACGGGTTGGCGGTCGCCCGGACCCTCAACGAGTGGGTGCACGAACGCGGCTGGTGCCCGGTCGACGACTCGACCGGCTGGGACGCCTGGAACCGCGGCGAGGTCGGCATGATCTTCGAGGGGACGTGGCACGTCAGCGTCGTCCAGGAGGCCGGCTTCGACTTCGGGCTGACCCAACCGTTCGTGATGCCGAACAGCAAGACCCCGAAGACGTTCGCGGACAGTCACACGTTGGTCATTCCGAAGAGCGACACGCGGTCTGCGTCGGTTCGAGCGGATGCAGTCACGCTCATCAAGGCGCTGACACAGGAGTACAACGCGTACTGGGCGCGCGAAGCCGGTCACGTCCCGGCCTACGAGGCGGCCGGGAGCAACGACGACCTCCGGTCGAGCCGGATGTGGAACCAGACGCTCGAAGTGTTCTACGGCATGGCTGAGAACGACCATCTCGCGTACCCGCCCGCGACGGACAACAATCAGGACTACATCGAACAGCTCTCGCGGTACTTCCAGGGCCTCCGTCTCGGTTCGTTGACGCCGAAACAGACGATTCGACAGTCCGCCGAGGGGCTACAGCAGGTGTACCTCTGATGGCGAGCGTCGACGAACCCGACCGCGGTCGGAGCTATCTGCCCTCGTTCGACACCGACGCCAGCCGCGGCGAGCAGCTCTTCGGTATCGGCTTCTCGCTGCCGTACCTCGTCCTCGCGATGGGATTTCTCTTCGGCCCGCTCCTGCTCGGGTTCTACATGAGCTTTCACGACTGGCAGCCGCTCGCGCCGCTCCAGTCCGAGTTCATCGGGCTCGAGAACTACCGCACCCTTCTCTCGGACCCGCGATTCTGGCAATCGCTCGGCAATACGGTGTGGTTCGTCGTGCTCACGGTACCGACGATCGTGGTGCTTTCCCTGTTGCTCGCACTCGGGGTCAACCGCGAGGTCAAGGGCAAGTGGCTCCTCCGAACGATCTTCTTCAGCCCCTACGTCCTCACCGTCTCGGTCGCCGCCCTGCTCTGGGCGGACCTCTTCTCGGGAACCGGGCTCGTCCCCTACTACACTGGAACCAGCAACTGGCTCACCTCTGAGGCGCTCGCCATGCCGGCCATCGCCATCACGACCGTCTGGTGGCAGCTCGCGTTCAACTTCGTTATCCTCACCGCCGCGAGACAGAACGTACCCGAGCGACTCTACGAGGCCGCCAAGCTCGACGGGGCGAGCAGCTGGCGCATGATGCGTGACGTCACGATCCCACAGCTTCAGAACCCGCTGTTGTTCGTCGTGATCACCACCTTCGTCGGCTCGTTTCAGGTCTTCGGTCAGCCGTACATCATGACCGACGGCGGCCCCGCGTTCTCCACGAACACGATCGTGATGTACCTCTATCAGACCGCCTTCACCGGCCACGAGTTCGGCTACGCGGCCGCCATCGGCTACGTGCTGTTCATGATCCTCATCGCCGTCTCGGCCATCAACTTCTACTACCTCGGGGGATCGAGCGAATGAGCACCAACCGTCCCTCACTGACCGACCTCTCGTTCGACACCGACCAGCTCCGCTCGTTGGGCGTCTACGTCGGCCTCTACGGCACCGCGTTCCTGTTCTTGGTGCCGTACATCTGGATGGTCTCGACCTCGCTGAAGCCACGCGCGGAGATCTACTCGGCGGTCCCGAACCTCATCCCCGAGGAGCTCACCCTCTACTGGTACCGCTATCTCTTCGCGAACTCCGAGATAATCACTTGGACGGTCAACACGTTCGTCCTCGCCGGGATCACGACGGTCGTAGTGTTGTTGATCGACTCGATGATCGCCTACTCGCTGACACGGCTCGACTGGCCGGGCCAGCGGCTCGTCTTCGGCGTGATCCTCGGGAGCTTCCTGGTGCCGGGGATCATCAACCTCGTCCCGGTGTTCATCATCACCTCCGAACTCGGGCTCGTCAACAGCCTCCTCGGCGTGGTGCTACCGAGCGTCGTCAACCCGCTCGGGGTGTTCATGCTCTATCAGTTCTTCCGGGACATCCCGGTCGAGCTGGAGGAGGCCGCCCGTATCGACGGTTTCTCGCGGCTACGGATCTTCATCCAGATAATCCTCCCACTGATGCGCTCGGCGCTGGTCGCGCTGGGGTTGTTCATCTTCATCTGGACATGGAACGCGTTCGTCTGGCCGCTGTTGATCCTCCAGGACGAGTCGCTGTACACGCTCCCGATCGGGCTGGTCAACCTCCGTGACAACATGGGCGTCGCCGAACCCGGCATCGTGCTGACCTCGGCGGTCGTGGCCTCGATACCGCTGCTTCTCCTGTTCCTGTTGTTGCAGCGCCAGCTCGTTGAAGCCGTCGAACTACAGGGGACGGTCAGATGAGTCACGACGTGCGACACCGTGGGGAGGACACGTCCGAGGGGCAGGAGATCGACCCGCTCTACGCGAGCCTGCGCTCGACGGCGGGTTTCGCCTGGCGACATCTCGACGCCGTCGTCGTGGTCAGCGTCGCGTGGCTGCTCTGCTCGCTGCCGGTCGTGACGGCCGGGCCGGCGACCCTCGGCGGCTACCGGGCGATCGTTTCGCTTCGCGAGAACGGCTCCATCGACCGGCGAGCGGTGTCGACGACGGTTCGCGAGCGGTTCGTCCACGCTGTCGCGCTGGGGCTGTTCCCGGTTGTGCTGGCGGCGATCGCGTTGATCTACGGACTGACGCTCCTCGAAACCGGGGCGGTCACCGCCGCCGTGCTCACGGTGGTCACCGCCGTGGTGACGGGCTACGGCTGGCTTGTCTCGGTGGCGGCGTTCGCCGCGCTGGCCGACGGAGAGAGGCCGGTCGTCGCGCTGCAGCGCGGTGCGCTGTGGACCGCGCGTCACGCGGTCGCGGCGGGCGTGCTCGGGATCGTGACCGGGCTGCTGCTCGCCGGGCTGGCGCTGACGACCGTCGGGGTCGGGCTGTTGTTCGGCGGGCTGGCGTTCGTCTTCCACGATGACCTGTTGACGCGAACCGGGTATCGATCGGCGACCGCGACCGGCGACGGGTCGCCCGAACCGGCGGCGGACGGAGCGACATCGATCGACGACACCGGAGCCTACCAATGAGCAAATCAAACGACAACACCGAAACGACGACGTGGACGAACCGGCGGGGGAACGAGGCGGACGCGGTACCACAGCGTGGGGACCGCGAGAGCGCCCCGGTGACGTTCGAGAACGTCCGGAAGGTCTACGACAACCGGATGGTGGCGGTCGCGGACTTCAGCGCACGGATCGAGGGCGGGGAGTTCATCACGATCGTGGGCCCCTCCGGCTCGGGGAAATCGACGCTCCTCCGAATGATCGCGGGTCTCGAATCGATATCGGGTGGCGACATCCTGGTCGGTGGCGAGAGCGTGAAGGGTGTCGACCCGCAGGACCGCGGGATCGCGATGGTGTTCCAGAACTACGCGCTCTACCCCCACATGAGCGTCCGCAAGAACATGTCATACGGGCTGAAGCTGACGTCGGACCTCGATAGCGAGGAGATAACTCGACGCGTCGAGGCCACCGCCGAGATGATGGGTATCGGGGACTACCTCGACCAACGACCGGGGACCCTCTCGGGCGGCCAGCAACAGCGCGTCGCGACAGGACGGGCCATCGTTCGTGACCCGGCGTTGTTCCTCATGGACGAGCCGCTCTCGAACCTCGACGCTAAGCTGAAGATACACATGCGGACCGAGCTCCAGCGGATCCAAGACGACCTCGGAACGACGACGATCTACGTCACCCACGACCAGCACGAGGCGTTGACGATGTCCGACCGGATCATCGTGCTCGACGAGGGCGAACTCCAGCAGTTCGCCTCACCGAGCGAGGTCTATGACCAGCCGGTCAACCGGTTCGTCGCGGACTTTATCGGGGAGCCGTCGATGAACTTCTTTGACGTGACCCTCGACGGCCACCGACTGTTTGCCCCGGGGTTCGAGTACTCGCTTGGCCCGGACGTTGCGGAGACGGTTCGCGGCCGACAGCGCGACGAGGCGCTTGAACTCGGGGTCCGTCCGGAGGACATCTCGCTCTCCGAACGGGGTGACATCACCGCGCGGGTCGAGGTTGTCGAGAACGCGGGCAGTGACAACTACCTCTACCTCGACGTGGGCGGCTCCGAGTGTACGGTTCGGGTCTCCGGAAACGTCGACGTCACGCGGGGTGCGGAGCTCTCGATCTCCTTCGAACCCGACGACATCCACATCTTCGACAGGGCGACTGGGGAGAACATCTCCCCGTACATCGACTCGAAGGCGGCGACCACGCGCTCGACGACACAGTA
Organism: Halococcus sp. IIIV-5B; assembly: GCF_003602035.1. NCBI lineage: Archaea > Methanobacteriati > Methanobacteriota > Halobacteria > Halobacteriales > Halococcaceae > Halococcus > Halococcus sp. IIIV-5B. Next base: position 108,606 of record NZ_QZWE01000004.1, read on the forward strand.
GGCGGGACGTGGGACCGCCACACCCCGTGACGGCTGCTCGATTCGAACCATCGGCGATACCCGAAAGCGAGGATACCCCCCGTCGGCGAAAGGAAATGACAGCAAACCGACTCGATTTGAGACATTGATGCGAGACGGTGGTGAAGGTAGGAGATGGTCGATAGTGATATTTTGGTTCACACTGGGACGACCGATCCGACGACGGCCACGCTGACCGTCGACCCAGACATCCGCGGTGAGCCCGTCGAACCGATGCTCTTCGGGAAGTTTTGTGAACACCTCGGGAACAACGTCTACAACGGGATGGAGGCACAGGTCCTGTTCAACCCGACGTTCGGCAAGTGGCACTTTCGAGCACCTCAGCGACGTCGATGGGGCGGGTACGCGAGCGACGTCGACATGGACCAGATACGCGAACGAGCGAGGGCTCACGACCGCCCGCTCGCGTATCCGGCGACGGTCGACCCGGATGCACTGGTCGTGGCGTACGACGATGGGCTGGCGTTCGGCTGGTTCCCAACCAGCAAGGTCGTCTGTAGCCCCGACACCGGCCCGAACGGCGATCGTGCACAGCGGCTCGAGGTTCGGAACGCCGACGGCGGCGTTCACCAACGAACGAAGCTCCCGTTGCATCGGACTCGCCGCTACGAGTTCCGCCTCAGGGCGCGCGACGGACGAAACAACGGTCAGTGTCGGGGTTAGACCGACTCCCGATGACCCCCACGAACTCCCTTCGAGGGTTTCGACTACCGTCATCGAGCTTTCGAACAAGTGGCGAACCGTCGATGGGATGTTCGAGCTCCCCGACGGGGCGGATGCCGACGCCGTTACGACCTCTCGCTAACGGCTCCGTCGCCCGCGGCCGTCGTGGTTGACCGCGTGCTGGTCTACCCCGACGACCACATCGACCACGCCGACCCGGAGGTCGTGAACCACCTCCGACGGTCCGGCCTCCCGCTGCTACGCTGGCCGGGGGGCAACTTCGCCTCGGGCTACGACTGGCGCGACGGCGTCGGTACCGTCGACGAGCGACCGGTATGGCCGAACCCCGTTTGGGACGGGCTCGAATACAACCTGTTCGGGACCGACGAGTTCATGCGGTTCTGTGAGAATGTCGGCTGCGAGCCCTCGCTCTGCGTCAACGCCGGTGACGGGACGCCCGAGGAGGCCGCGGCGTGGGTCGAGTACTGCAACGGTTCGACGGAGACGCCGCTGGGTGCGCTTTGAGCGGAGAACGGTCATCCGGAGCCCTACGACGTCACATACTGGGAGATCGGCAACGAACCTTACGGGGAGTGGCAGGTCAACTGGACGACCCCCGCCGGCAACGCGGACCGCTATCAACGCTTCCGGGCGGCGATGCTCGCGGTTGATCTCGAGATATCGGTCACCGCGTGCGGCCACGAACCCACCGAGGACGGCCGATGGAACGACGTCCTCCTCGAACGCTGTGGCCGGGACGTCCGTGCGGTCTCGACACACGTCCTTGACGGCGGTGTGGTCGACGCCGATACCGACCCGGACGAGCTCTACCACGCGTTCGTGGGATTCGCCGCACAACTGGGGGGACCTTTGTGGACCTCCACGACCGGATGGTCGCTGCTGGTATCGAGACCGCGAAACTCGACATGACCGAGCTGCAACTGTTCGCGAGCTTCGAGCGCGACGAGGAACTGGATCGGGACGACCCTGAGAGGGAGGCCGGAGCCCTCACACCGGCGACGATGCCGACCCCGGCGACGATCGCTGAGGCGATATACGACGCGACGATACGTCACGAGTGCATCCGGCACGGGAGCTTCGTCGAGATGCTCACCCACTCCGCGACGGTGAATCACGTCGGCGGGCTCGAAACACGGGGCGAGCGGGTGTGACCCAACCCGTGTCACCACGGGCGCTCGATGACGGTGATGTTGGCGGGGAGAATCTCCGTTGGCCTCGGGTTGTCGTGTGGAACGATCTCGACCGAAACGATCTTCGGCGGGATCCGGCCGGTCGACGGCGTCCCGACACTGGATGCGATGGCCGTCGTGGATGACGACGCATCCGAACTGGTTGTGATCCTGATCGACCGGCGGAGCGGCGGTGCCCCGGTCGAAGTGACTATCGATACCGGCACGTTCGACCCGGACGCCACGGCCAGTGTGACGACGCTCTCGGGCGAGACCATGTACGTGGCGAACACCCACGATAGGCCAGACCGGGTCACGTCGGTCGAATCGACGGCGACGTTCGATGACGACCTGACGCTGGACCTCAACCCGTACTCAATGACGCGCGTCGTGATACCGCACGCGGACCGCCTCTCCAAGTGACCACGACGAAGGATCGGACGCCTCACCGAGGCTCGTCGTGGGAAACACTACGCCGGGGCTATGCCTGTGGTTCGACCGTTCGCTGGTCGAGCGGCAGACTGTGGACTGCATCGCCCTCTTGGTCGAATAGATGGACCCGCTCCGTATCGAGCGAGACGCCGACGTCGTCCCCGACGACGAGCCGTACCGACGCGCCCGTCTCGGCGATCATCGTCTCGCCCTCGATCCCGAGGTAGACGATGTTCGAGGAACCGACCTGCTTGAAGACTAAGGGTCGCGGAGACGTCCCCACCGGTCGCGATCGGCGCCACCGAGACGTCCGCCGGTCGGACCCCGAGTTCGGAGGGGGGTCCGAGACGCGATCGGGGGCTGGAATACTCTTCGCACTCACCCAGGAACGGTTCACTCAGAGGATCACGACCGGCTACGAGTTCTAGCCGTCACGACCTCCCATCGGACGTTTCCGACCGTATCGGAGCCGATGCACCGCCGTGCCGAGAGTAGTAGTCGACGTCGACACCCGACGTGGACGATTCTGAGTAGGACCTTCGCAGTTCGGAAACCGTACCGACGAGATGAGTACCCCACCGATGGCGCTGAATCATCCGATAGAGCATCGCTCCGAGCCTAGTTTGTCAGCTATCCATGTCTGTTGCTCCCTATTAGACTACTTCGCGGCTCTCTCACAAATTCCGGCCGAGTGTGATCCTTGATATAACAATTCCCGTCCAACTTCTATCTCATTTCTCCCTCGATATTTCGGTCGTTCTTAAACTTTCCATATACAACCCTTCGATGACGGCATTCACCGTATCGTACCCGGATATCAATCGATCGCCCGGACGCAGCGAACCGATTATCTCTGCCTGCTCCTTCCCTGATCGGGTCGAATACGTCTCGTTCTCTCGGTATTCCGAAGGACTTCATAACTACCACGCTGAGAAAGCGGCTATAGTTTATTGTGACTTCTCGCCCGGAAACCGATACAGTAGTATGCACGGTTTCGATCCAGTGGTCCCACCTTCCTCATCGACTCGACATTGGTCGCCGTAACAGTCGTACTGTTGTTATGGGCGATCACGTCGAGTCGAGCTTCTTCGACTGTACCACTGGCTTTCAACGTTTCCTCTGGAGATATCTCTACTACTGATATGTGTGAACTCTGGTGCTGGCTTGCCGGTACGGAGATCCGGTTCCCTCTCAATATTCGACAATATCGAACGCACAGACCGATCGTGTAACGATTGCACGAAAGTTACGAATCGTGCGGACGGTGATCGGGATCCGATCTCATCCGCATCGGTGGTGTCCTCCCGAAAGAGCTATTCACCGGCGTTCGATATTCTCCAGTATGAACCCCGAGCAGAACCGGATCAAGACCGCCGAGAAGGTCGCGTCGCTGTTCGAGTTCCTCCACGAGAACGGTGCCGTGACCTTGCCCGAAGCGTCCGAACACATGGGGTTGAGCAAGAGTACCACGTACAGCTATCTCGAAACGTTGGTCGACCGGGAGATGGTCGTCAAATCCGACCGACGCTACGAGATGGGTCTCAAACATCTGGAGTACGGCGGCCGAACGCAAGACAGAGCCCAGATCTACGAGGCATCCAAAGTACAACTGCACGACCTCCACGGAGCAGTCGGCAACACCGTCTGTCTCGCCGTCGAGGAGTACGACGACCTCGTTCTTCTGGAGCGACTCAATCCGGCGGAGACGATCGGATTCGGGGGCCACGTTGGACGCCGGGGGCCGTTTCATCGGGGCGCGCTGGGAAAGGCGATCCTGGCCTATCTCCCCGAGACGAACGTACGAGCGACGCTCCAGAAACACGGCCTGGAACCGCTCACCGAGCAGTCGCTCACGAGCGAGGAGGCGCTACGCTCGGAGCTCGAAACAATCCGGGAGCAGGGCTACGCGGTCAACGACGAGGAGGAGCACAAGAACTTCCGCGGGATCGCATACCCCATCCTCGTCGATACGGCGGTGAGGGGGTCGATCAGCGTCAGCGGATCGAAGACGGAGATAGAGACCAACGAGGAGGCGATCCACAACAGTCTCCAGTCGGCTAGGGACGTCGTGGAGATCAATCTGCAGTACGGCTAAGGGCTCGGTACGTGGTCGAAAGCATCGACTCGGTTCCGACCGAAGCCGTTCGATATTCTCCAGTGGATATCGTAACCGATCGGCGAACACGGGGAAGCGGGGGATTCGCTCCGGCATCTCCTCGCCCACTCGCCATCGGAAGCCGTACCAAAACGATTATTATGTATCGTGAGTCATGATGGCGATACAGATGCATTGGTTGTTGCAACTCGGACCAGTCAGCCCTGCCGTATTGTCCTTCATCGTCGGGGTGATCCTGGTTATCGTCCTCCTCGTACGCCTCAAAGTCCCGCCATTCATCGGACTTCTCATCGCTGCGTTCGCCGTCGCGGTCGTGACGCCGCAGATACCGCTCGGCAACACCGCATCGCGGATCGCCTCCGCGTTCGGGGAGACGATGACGGGGATCGGAATTCCGATACTGATGGCCGCTGTGATCGGAAAGTCCCTGACAAAGAGTCGGGCGGCTACCCGAATTCTGAACGCGTTCTCGTCGGTTACGGGACAACAACGGATCGGATGGGCGTTGTTCGCCACCGGCTTCATCCTCGCGATACCGGTGTTCTTCGACAACGTCTTCTACCTACTGATACCGCTGGCGTGGGCCGCGAGCACGCGAGTCGATGGCCGGAATTACGCGCTCTACGTCGTGATGATCGGGGCCGGTGCCGGTGCCGCAAACAGGTACGTTCCCCCGACCCCTGCCCCGTTGGCCGCCACCGACATACTGAACGTCGACGTCGGTACCACGATCCTCGTCGGGGTTGCCATCGCGATCCCGACGGCGGTCGTGGTCGGTGGGGGATACGGCCACTTCATCAACAATCGAATACACATCCCGTTACGGGAGTCGAGTTTCCTCTCGGATATGTATGCCGACGACGGGACAGGAGATACTGAACGCATGCCGAACCTGTTCGAGTCACTGCTCCCTATCATCCTCGCAGTCGTCTTGGTGGCATCACAGACGGTTACCTCGACGTTCTTCGGGCAGAACCAGCAGCTAGCCGCGCTGACGAACTTCATCGGTGACCCCAGTTTCTCGCTCACGGTCGCCGCCGTCGTCGCGGCCGTCACCTACCTCAGAACGGCGGACATCGATCTCGACGGATGGTCCGACGAGCTGACGGATTCGCTGAAGACGGGTGGAAACATCGCGGCCATCACGGCGGCCGGTTCGGCGTTCGGGGCCGTCCTCGCCGCCTCGGGTATCGGTGACGTCCTCGCGGAGACGCTCTCGCAGTACGGGTTCGGGCTTCTCGTCACGGCGTGGGTGATCGCGGCCGCCGTGCGGATCGTTCAGGGGTCGGCCACCGTCGCGGTCCTCACGACCGCACAGATCGTCCAGCCCCTCACGGACCAGCTTGCCGTCCACCCGGTGTATTTAACGCTGGTGATCGGGACCGGTGGGGCGATCTTCTCCTGGTACAACGACAGCGGTTTCTGGATCGTGAGCGAGATCGGCGGGCTAACGCAGAAGGAGACCCTACAGACGTGGACGGTCGTAACGACGCTTCAGTCGATAGTCGGATTGGTCGTGATCTTGGTCCTCTCCAACCTCTTCCCACTCATCTAACGCCGACGGTATCGGCGGTCCGCGGCGTCGCGCCCATCAGAACGTTTTTCCCGGTGGATCGGGTGGGTGGAGTATGGCCGACGAGAAACCCAACATCGTATTCATAAATACGGACCAGCAACGGTTCGACACCATCAACGCCCTCGGAGCGACGTTCATGGACACACCGAACTTGGACCGGCTCGTCGAGGAGGGTGTTTCGTTCACGAACAGTCACGTGACCGCGCCCTCCTGTGCGCCCTCGCGAGCCAGCGTGTTCACCGGCTACTATCCCCACACGACCGGGATATACAGAAACGGGGACCGATGGACCCACTCCTGGATCGAGGACCTCTCGGAGAGCGGCTACTACACGGTGAATGTGGGGAAGATGCACACTGCCCCCTACAACACCGACATGGGGTTCGACGAGCGCTACGAGGTAGAGAACAAGGACCGGTATCTGGCTCCGATACCGGCCGGGGAGCCACCCCTTCCGGGGGACAAATTCTATCTGGACGAGTGGGACAGGGCGCTTCAGGCGAGGGGGTTGCTCAAACAACAGCGCGAGTTCTACCGGCAGTGGGACGACTACGAGCAACGCCTGGGGGCCTTCGAGTGGGAGCTACCGAAGGACATGCATCCCGACGTTTTCGTTGGGAACTTCGCGTCTCGGTGGCTGGATCGGATGCCCAAAACCGAGCAACCGCTGTTCATGGAGGTCGGCTTCCCGGGCCCACATCCTCCCTACGACCCAGTACCCGAATACGCCGAGCGGTACCTCGAACGCGAGCTCCCGCTCCCGGACCCGTCACCGGACGACTTGGAGGGCCAACCGCAACCGCTGAAGGAACTCCGGGAGCACAACACGACCGTCGATCACGACTCCGTAACACACGACCTCGATCCGGAGGAGTACCAGCTCCATCGTCAGCGGGCGTACTACTACGCGAACGTGAGCATGATCGACGAACAGGTCGGCGGTATCCTGGATGCACTGGAGTCCAACGGCTACGACGACACGGTCGTCGTTTTCGCGTCCGACCACGGCGAAGCACTCGGGGACCACGGCCACATCCAGAAGTGGACCATGTACGACGAGGTGACTCGCGTCCCGACGATCGTCTGGTCGCCGGAGCGGTTCGATGCCGGCACGATCGACGAACTCGTCTCGCTGTTCGACCTCGGCCCCACCATACTTGAACTGGCGGGCCTCGACCCAGACGAAACCCTCGAGGCCGAATCCCTTCTTCCGGCGCTCGAACGGGACAGTTCGTGGTCCGGGCGGGACCGTGTCTTCGCGGAACACGCCCGGGATGGCATCCTCCGTGGGACGGCGCTGATGACCATGATACGAACGGAGAACTGGAAGTTCGTTCACTTCGTCGACAACGAGGCGGGACAGCTCTTCGACCTCGATCAGGACCCAGAGGAGGAGAAGAACCTCTGGGACGACCCGGATACGAAGGCCATCAGGGACCGATTTCACGAACGGCTGCTGAACTGGCGTCTCAACAGTGGTCTCCGGACCGCCGACTGGGCAGCGGCGTTCAGGTGAAGGAGGGATCCGAACCCTGACAGCCGCACAGGGGCGCATACAACACATATTTCCGTAGCTGCGTCCAACGACGGACAATGTCAGACGCCGGCGTTCGAAGAAGCTTCAACAGTTCCTTCATCACCTACCAGTGCCACTGCGGTTGGGTGGGCGACGACAGCGACATCGATGACTGGGACATCCAACCGGAGACGGACCGCGCCGTCCGTATCTGTCCCTCGTGTGGAGAACCGGTCCCTGAATGGGGAACCCATCGACCGCTCAGCGGTATCTCCGCGGTCGCCCGTGGCCCGCTCCGAGCGGCTCTAGTGGAGTTCGAGCGAACCGAGTGAGGCGAGGCCGCCGGCGCTGTCTCTCGAGTGTTGTCGATCGAAATTCCGGCCCACAGGGTCACGCACGCTGATGCAGTCGTCGCATCCGTCGAGGGGGAAAGCGTCGCTTCGCCTATCGACTCACACTCGGCTCGCATCTATTCCCCCACAGTTAGCAAAGATGTCCTTCTCATGGTGAATGTTTACAAAATCGAAGGAAGCGGCTCTCACGATGAAAGTATTCTACCTAACCGAGAGTGTCCTCACTTACATAACCATCTCACCGGAATAGCTCGAAACATCACCGACACAACGATCGTATTGACGAACGACAGCTCCGCGTTCGATATTCTGCATCCGCTCACAGTGGCGGGCGAGTCACCGACCGATGAGCCGGAAGTTCAAGAGTGACTGAGATCTCTAACTCGCTCACTGCGCTCCAAAGAATCAATAAAAATAACTCGAAATGCTTGACTGCTTCTCGTTGACGTGGAGATGTCTCTTCTGTGGGAAAATGAGCTGCTATCAGATCTGATATTGATCATCAACCGACGTTTTTCATCAAATATTTTCGCTTTTGCGGAAATATTATCGAATCCTCACTCGGAGACGAAATGTTGGGTACGATGACCCACCGAGCCGTTCTCAGTCGTGTCGGGAGCAGTCCAAGAACCGGTTCCGTGAATGAGACGAGGTCATCTCTGGGTGAGAAGCGTTTCTAATCGTCTTCACGGCCGCTGAGATCGCCCGAAAGTGGATGAGGGGTGAACATCGCGCTGTTCGAGTCGGAAGGCTCCCCGAAGACGGAAGACGTGGCGACCGACGAAATACGCATGGCTCCGAGTGGTAAAGATGAGTAAACACTATTGACGATAAGTGGATGAGATATCGGCGCGAAACCAATACTTCGATGCGTATCTGGCGATCCGGTGGGTTCGCGAACCATCGCGGGTGGTCGTACTTTCGGTACCCGGTCTCCGACTCGACACCTCCCGAACCGGGTTCGCTCGCCGGCGCTCCCGTCGGGGGTCGCGAGTCACACAGCTATTTGAACGCCCGCCGTCGAATCGAGAGCCATGCGTCTACAGGACTACTGGGGTATCGGACCGAAGACTGCCACCCAGCTCACCGACCAGATCGGGGTCGAACGGGCGGTTCGAGCGATCGAGTCGGTCGACATCGCCACCCTCACCGACGCCGGTCTTCCGCGCGGTCGGGCGACCCGCATCCTCCGCCACGCACACGGCGAACAGGGGATGGCGATCCTCGCCACCTCGGACACACGGACCGTCTACAAGGACCTCCTCGAACGGGCCGAAGCGTACGCCGTGACCGCCGCCGCCAGCGACCGCATTCGCGTTCTCACGCCGCTGACCTCCCGCGAGGCCATGACCGAGCGCCTCGACGACGTCACCCTCGCGGCCGAGACGTGGCGCGAGCACGACGAGCCAACCCGCGAGGCGATCCTCGACATCTTCGAGCGCTTCGACGGGATGGGCGGCGGCGACCGTGCCGCGGTCGAGACCGTCCTCGACCTCCAGGAGCTCGGCGTCGACGGCGGGACGTTCGCTTCGGTCGGATCGATCGACGCCGAGACGCTCGACGACGCCCGCGAAGCGCTCGGTGCCCTCGACACCACGGGCGGCGACCCCACCGTCCGTGAGGGCGTCGACGACGACCTCGACAGGTCGCGCCGCTATCTCGAAGCGGCCGAGGAGCTCGAATCACGTGGCATCGACGTCGTCGAGGCGATCCAGTCAGAAGGGGTCCGGTCGAGCGAGGCCTTCCGCGAGGCGTTCGTCAGCTACGTCGCCGACGAGACGCCGATCCCGGCGACGCGGGTCAGGGAGGCGACCCCCACCGAAGCGGCCGACGCGACGGACTTCATCACGCAGGGGCTCCGGGAGCTCCTCGCGAGCTTCCGGACGGCGGTCGAGACCCGCGAACGGGAGGTGCGGGGCGAACTGGAGGGGAGGCTCGAACGCAGCCGGTCGGCGATCGAGGCGGCCGCCACCGCGGTGAACGAGACCGCCTTCCAGGTCTCGCTCGCCCGCTTCGTCCACGCCTACGACCTCACACGACCCACGTTCGTGGAGTCGGGCTGTGTCGCGGTCGAGGACGCCCGCAACCTCTCGTTGGTGGCGTCGATGGGCGATGCCGTCCAGCCCGTCACGTACGCGGTCGGCGACCACGGCTGTGCGCCCGCGGTCCCGGACGAGGACGTGGCGGTGCTGACCGGGGCGAACAGCGGTGGCAAGACCACGCTGCTCGAAACCCTGTGTCAGGTCGTGGTGCTCGCACACATGGGACTGCCCGTCCCCGCCGCGGCGGCGGAGGTGAGTCGGGTCGACGCGGTCGTCTTCCATCGCCGGCACGCGAGCTTCAACGCGGGGGTGCTCGAATCGACGCTCAAGACGGTCGTGCCCCCGCTCACCGAGCGCACACGAACGCTGATGCTCGTCGACGAGTTCGAGGCGATCACCGAACCGGGTAGCGCCGCCGACCTCCTGTACGGGCTGGTCCGGCTCGCGGTCGACGCGGGCGCGGTCGGCGTCTACGTGACCCACCTCGCCGACGACCTCGAACCGCTGCCCGACCGGGCGCGGATCGACGGGATCTCCGCCCGCGGGTTGCGCGAGGACCTCACGCTGGACGTCGACTACCAGCCACAGTTCGGGACCGTGGGTCGATCGACGCCGGAGTTCATCGTCTCGCGACTGGTCGCGAACGCGACCGACCGAAGCGAGCGCGCGGGGTTCGAGGCCCTCGCGGCCGCCGTCGGCGAGGAGGCCGTCCAGCGGACGTTGCTCGACGCGGACTGGTCGTCCTGAGTGAGCCCCGAACCGGCCCCCTCAGGCGACGTTACGTTCGTCCCGCAAGCCGTCGTCCGTCTCGAAACCGACGACGGCCGTGCTCACACCGTCCCGCGTTCGAGCAGGTTTCGGGAGCGTATCCGGGTGATCCGGTTGTGGGCCAGGTGCCCCGACCCGTTCACTCCATCCGGTCCGGTTCGTCGGTGGGGTCCGTTGCACCGGCGGATTCCGTTCCGTCGGCGGGCTCCGGTTCGTCGGTCGCCGACTGGGCGGTCCCGGTGACCTCCGCGAACGCGACGTTGTCGCGGGCGTTCTGGATCTCGACCTCGACCTCGTCGCCAGGGCGGGCCCCGGGGACGATGACGACGTATCCCCGCTCGACCTTCGCGATGCCGTCGCCCTGGTCGCCGACCGACTCGATCGTCAGCGTGCGCGTCTCGCCGCTCTCGACCGGTGGCGACCGGGCGTCGTCGTTCGTGCGACCGGCACCCGACTGGGACCGGAACCCGCTCCCCTCGTCGGTCGACCCCGTCGGGAGAACCGCGACGCGGTAGGTCTCCTCGGGGACGATCGAGCCGTTCTCGACCTCGTTTTGCGGTATCTCGATCCGATACGTGTCGCCGTCCGCCTCGATAGACCCACTAAAGAGACACTCCAACCGGTCCGAAATCTCGACCATAGGTAGCTCGGTGCTCGTTCTGCAAGGCTATTGAACCTTCTCATTCGACCGGTCTCCCCGCCGGCAAGCTCTACCGGTCGAGGATCGGGTCCTCGAGCGCGCTCACTTCGGCCATGATGTCGGCGATGTTCGCCTCGCTGACGTCGTTCTCGCGGAGCGCCCGTTCGAGGTAGGTACCGACCGTCTCGAAGTCCGCCTCGCTGATGTCCAGGTGGCGGTGTGCGTCCCGCATCTCGCCACCGGTGTACGTGACGGGACCGCCGGCCACCGCACTGATGAACTGGACCTGGTGGGCACGCAGCTCGGCCATGTCCGTTCCCTCGAAGAACCCGACGAGTCGGTCGTCGGCCAGCACCCGGTCGTAGAAGTCCTCGACGACCGCCTCGACCGCCGCTTTCCCACCGATCTCCTCGTAGACTGAATCAGTCATCAACGGGGACCCTAACGGCCCGTCCCGGGTATCGGTTCGCCCGAACGCGATCGGGTCTTTTTCCGTCGGGACCGCGTCCGCGGTGCTCGACCTACGACGCCGTGAGGAGCTGGTCGAGGAGTTTCTCCTGGGCGACCGCCAAGTGTTCGCTGAAGGTCGCCACCGAGATGTCGAGCGAGTCGGCGACGTCCGCGGCCGTCGTCCGCTTCGGGTGGTCGAAGTACCCCATTTCGTGGGCCGCTCGCAGCACCTCGTACTGGCGGTCGGTGAACGCGGCCCGGTTTATCGGCACGAACGTGTCGTCCCCGTCGGGTAGCGCCTGCGTGAGACGCCGTACACGAACGTTTCGGGCGCACGAACGGACGTCCTCGACGACCGAGCGGACCGTCGGGAGACCGGGCGCGAGGAACGACAGCGTGAGCGTCCCGGCGTCCGCACGGATCTCCCGCGCGGGGCAGCCGTGGTCGGAGAGCGTCCCGCACGGGCAGTCCCCGTCCTCGTTCCGGAAGCGATAGATCGACTTCTCCTCGTCGCCGGCTATCCGTTCCGCGCGTTCGTCCGCCTGCGAGGACCCGGTGGTCCGGAGCGTCAGCTCACCGATCCGGCCATCGCCGGTGCCGGTGGACCGCCCGTCGGTCGTGATCGATTCGACCTCGAAATCGGTGCTCAGCAGGGCTGCGGGACAGCGGTCGATCCCCGTCACCGAGATCTCGACGTGGACGGCGGATTCCATATCGGACGGTCGTGGATCGAGCTATAAGCGTTCCACGAACGCCTCGCACGACCGGGGCGCGTTGCGGCTCTCGATCGACATTGAACGCCACGAGACACCCACATCATCGACCACACGTATCGCCAACAAGCATACAACGGGACGGGCGGTAGCCCGCGCTGTGGACCGAACTGACCCGGACCCCGATGGCGATTCCGACTGCACCGAGGCGAAGCGAGCCTCGCAGCGGCGAAAGTCGGTTCTCATCTGCCCCGGGTGTGGACGCGAGGCGCTCGCGACGGATGACTGGGACCAGGAGCCCACGGACCGAGAGGATCGGATCGATCTCGTCTGTCCCGACTGCCGGACCCGTCTCGCGACCCGGGGCAGCGATCCGGAGACGGAACACGGACGGGGGACCCCCACTCCGATGCTGCCGGGCACGACGTTTCCACAACTGGCTGTCTCGACCGGCTTGCACGTCACCGCGGTGCAGCTCGACCTCTGGGCACGGCTCTGGACGCCGCCCACCGCTCGGCGCGGCAGGGGTCGTTCGTAGGCCGACCGTGTCGCGGCGTCGCACGGGTTCGGATGTGCGTTCGATGGCCGACCGACTCGCCGCGTCGTCGGAGCTATCGCACGGTGAAGCACACCATCACGTTGCGAAGGACCTCGTTCGGTTTCCAGAACTCTCTGTAAGAGTGGTCACTCCCGACGATGAGACGTCCGTCGAGAGCCGTCTTCGCTGAATTGGAAGACACGTTTCCGACGATACGGGGCTTCTCGCCAAGTAGAAAGGGGACCCGTCGCGTGGCATCACCTGCAACTTCCCCGCCCGACTCGATACACGTCATCGGCAAATAGCTACTGGCCGTTCTTCGGCCACACGAACGACTTCCCCGCGGATAGCGATCGCTGCTCCGCTTTCCGTGTCCTTCCTCCCGTCCGCGGAACGGAGCGGCGCGTGAGACGGTCCCATCGCGTTGCCGCGCAGACCATCGGATCCTCCCCCGTAACCGCTGCTGTCCACCGAACGAAGCCAACGGAGCGCCCTCGAAGGGGTCGGAACAGTTCTCGAGTGGATCCGGATCGAGGGTCGCGCTTCGTCGAGCCGTGGTGGGGTTTTTCTCGCTCCTCTCGGGGGTGAGAACTCACACAAGGCTTATATCGAACTGGACTAAACGTTCATTCAGACCAGAGGAGGGCCGTTGCGTGGCATCACTCCGTGACCTCCCTCCCGCTGGTCCACCCTCCCACTTTCGACGAAGACGAATCCCGATAGCCTTCCTTATATCCTTGGATGTTCCGAACCGTTCATTGCCGATGCGGTCCACCGGATCGGGACGGAGCGGTCCGCTCCCCGCGACAACTGGTCGCGCGGGGGACTCTCGGCGGCGATCGACCGCTCGACGGGACGACTGGGGGAGGGGGTTCAGTACCCGTACGATGGCTCCCTCGAATGGCACTCGACCCACCCGGAAACGGGGAACGCGATAGCCGGGCAGGAGATCCCCGGCTGGGAGGCGGTGAAGGAGAAGATGACGGCGCTGGCGGGGCGGTTCCCCCAGCTCCCCTACGTGGGGTGGGACATCGTCGTGACCGACCCCGGCGAGTTCACCGTGATCGAGGGCAACACGTGCAGCGGGGTCCGCGTGTTTCAGGTTCACCGCCCGCTGCTCGACGACCCGCGGGTACGGCGTTTCTACGAGCACCACGACGTCATTTGACCCTCACCGGAGGAGCCGTCTGAGTAGGTCGTAGACACCGCTGAGTACCAGTACCGTCGCGACCAGCACGAGCAGGTTCAGGGGTGAACCGGCTCCGATGGGTGTCACGGTCACCGAAAGCGGGTAGACCGCGACGAGGTAGACCCCGAGCGCGACCGCCGCCAGGACCACCCCTTCGACGAGCGCCCGGACCCGATCGCTCGCGAACACCCGGCCGAGGGTCGACGACCGCGTCTGAATCGCGTTCGTTCGCCGCTCGGGCGGGATGGTCACGCCGCGACGACCTCCCGACCGGGGTCGAACCGTCTCGGGGTGGAGTCGACCCACGGCACGGTGTCGACCCCGATGCGCGGGAGGGGGCGCGAACGAGCGGGGGGCATACCGCTCTCTTCCGTGGCCTGGCCAACAGTCTTTACGGTTCCGGTGACGACCCGCCGCGCCGTTCCTACCGGAGTGCTTTTTCCGACACCGTTGGTAGCCGACCCATGGAGAAAGCAGTCGTTCAACAGCGGCTCGCCGACAGCGGGGTCGTCGCGGTCCTCCGTTCGATCCCCGAGGACGTCATCGTCGAGGTAGCGAACGCGATCCACGAGGGCGGGGTGACGGCGCTCGAAGTCACGGCGGACGCCGACCGCCCCGCCGAGATGATCGCCGCCATCGACGAGGACCTCGAGGGGACGGATGCGATCGTCGGGGCTGGCACCGTCATGGATGCCGAAACCGCCAACGAGGTCATCGACGCGGGCGCGGAGTTCGTGCTCGCACCCAACTTCGAACCAGAAGTGGTCGCGGCCTGCAACGAAGCCGACGTCGTTTGCGTTCCGGGGATCATGACGCCGACGGAGGCCGTCGACGCGATGAACGCCGGCGCGGACGTCCTGAAGGTGTTCCCGGCGGCGACGGTCGGGCCGGGTCACATCAGCGCGCTTCGGGGCCCGCTGGGCGACATCCCGCTGATGCCCACGGGAGGGGTCTCGGCGGAGAACGCCGGCGCGTTCTTCGAGGCCGGTGCCATGTCAGTGGGTGCCGGGTCGGCGCTCGTCAACTACGAGGCCATCGAGAACGGCGATATGAACGGCGTTCGAGAGCGGGCAGCGGACTTTGTCCGCGCCGTCGAGACCGCCCGGTCGGGCTGAGCTCGGCACCGACGAAACCCATCGAGGCGGCCGGAGAACCCGGTCTCAGTCCCGGTCGAGGTTCGCGATCGCGTCGTCGATGTCGAACGCCTCGGTGGTCTCGCTTCCCGCCTCGGTTCGGTCGACACCCTCCTGCTCCTCGTCGATCTCGACCTCCGGTCCTTCCTCCTCAGTGAACTCCGAGTGGACGCCCCAGGGCATTCTATCGCCTCCTGACGGGTCGCTCGGGTTTCCGCTCCGATGCGGCACCACGGTAGACCGTTCCGTTCGTAACTCTCATCGTTCGGGCGGTTCACTACGCCCGTGGAACGATTATACCTGTCGGGGGATGGAGTCGCGAGCGGTCACTACCCGAAAGACGGCTGTAGAGTCGGACCACACCGCCCTCCCGTCGTCGTGAGCGGTTCTCACGTCCGCCGAAACGGCGGCTACTCTACCGCCATCTCGACGGTGCCCTCGACGTACCGTTTGACCGATTTGTTCCCGTCCGCGAGCGTCGACGACGACCGCTCGACGGTGCGTTCGACGATGGTCCCGCCGGCACCGACCGCGACGTCGTGGGTCTTCCCGCGGGCGACGCCCTTGAGTTTGGCTTTGACCGGCGTCTGCAGCCGGTTCCACTGGCCGGCCGAGCGGCGCTCGTAGACCTTGCCGCCGCTTCCCGCGGCGAGCCCCTTCGCCCCGTCGCGGTCGAGGGCCCGGATCGCCTGCCGACCGTCGTCGATCACGTGCGGGGTCCACCGGAAGCCGTCGTAACGGTAGACGATCCCGTTGCCGGCGGCGACGTTCACGTCCTTCGGCCCGACACTGGCGATGTCGAAAAAGCCCTCGCCCGCGAAGTCGATCCCGATGCGCTTCCAGTTCGTGCCGCCGTCGGTGGTTTCGGCGACGAACTGACTGGTCGAGCAGACGTGTCCCGCCGTCCGACCGTGGAAGTCGATGGCCGGGATCGTCGACCCACCACCGGGTTTGGTGACCTTCTCGTACTTGATCGCGCCGTTCTTCCGGCGAGTACCGACGAGGAGCTCGCCCGAGCCGTTGACGAAGAAGAGCCGTTCGTTGGCCCCAGCCTTCCCGACCACCGAACAGCCCTCCCAGGTGCTGGTCTTGCCCTTCGGCGCGGAGTAGTTCGTGAGGGTCTCCGTGACGACGTTGTACTCGCCGATGACGCCCGACCCGCCGACGAACCAGATCGCCTTGCCGTCGCTGGTCACGTCGACGGCTCGCAACGGCCGGCTTCGCGCCTGCGGGCCGTAGTCGACGACCGTCTGCCAGCCGCTCTTCCGGCGCGCGAGCACGTCGCCACCCGCCCCGACCGCGAACGGTCCCTCGACGGTGTCGACCACCCCGTACAACGTCTTCGTCGTCGGCGAGTCGACCCGCGTCCAGACGGTATCCGACGACCGCTTCGATGCGACCCCGACCGTCGGGACGCCGACCGCGGCGACCGCCGCCGCGCCGCCCGTTTGCAGGAAGTTCCGTCGTGTCAGTGACATCCGTTTTTCACCACACCTCCGGTTCGGAGCCACCGCCCTTTAATTGACAACAAACTGCCACAAGATATCGTATTCGAACGAACCGTTTCGCCTGGGTATCAGTCGGTCCCGCGATAGGCCAGCACCGCGGCCCAGAGCGCCCCGCCGGCGAGCACCATCGACGTCCCCGAGAGGAACTGTATCGTGGTGAGTTTCCAGAGGACCGAGTCGTGACCACCTCCACCCTCGGATCGCTGGGTATCGGTGGTATGAGCGGTGTGAGCGGTGGCCGTCGTTTCACCCGATCCCGCGGATCGCGTCTCGGAGGTCGTATCCGCCGTCGAACACGACGTCGTTCCGGTTGCAGTCGTCGGGGCTCCGGCCGCGGTCGCCGAGGCGGTCGTGCCGGTACTCGTGGTGAGGTTCGCGGTCGTGGTGTGCTGGCAACCGTGTGCCGCCGCGGGGGCGACGAACCCCGTCGCGAGTACCGCGAGACACAGCGTGCCCAGCCCGAGCCGTCGGACGAGTGGTCTGAAACCCATACCGCCGACCACCGCTCACTCGCCATATATTCGGGACACGCTCCGGATCGATTGACCGATCTTCTACTCCGTCCGACGGGCGGTCGTCGTTCGACGGACGAGACTGCACGACCGCGAGAACCACGACCGGTCGGATCGAGCGGGACGTATGTACGTTCGCCCCGCGACCGCCGCCGACCGCGCCGCGCTCCCCGCCCTCCACACCGCCAGCGTCCGCGCGTTCGGGTCCGAGTACTACGACGCCGACGCGGTTCGACGGTGGGCGAAAGCCGGGGATCGCTCGCCCGCGGACTACGAACCCGACACCGACGACGAGCACGTCGTCGTCGCGGTTCGCGACGGGGTAGTCACAGGCTTCGGCCACCTCGTCCCCGCCGTGGGCGAGGTTCACGCGGTCTACGTCCACCCCGACCATGCCCGCCGTGGCGTCGGGAGCGCGCTGCTCGCCGAACTCGAAGGCTACGCGCGGGGCTGCGGTCTCGACCGCCTCTCGCTCCAGTCGTCGCTCAACGCGGTTGGGTTCTACGAGCGTGCCGGTTACGAGCGCGTCGGCGAGGGCGAAAGCCCCGGTGGGCTGGCCGTCGTCGGGATGGAGAAGGTGCTCTGATCAGGCTCGCGGGTCGCGGTCGGGACCCGGATACTCGCCGCCGACGACGGTCGGATGGAGGGTCGCGGGGTCGAAGAGCTGGGCGAATCCCGCGGGGTGCTTGACGCTCACGTCGACGTACGGGCGGAGTTCGGCCCCGGTTCTCGCGGTCCGGAGCCCGTCGTTGAACGAGAGGAGGTGCGCCGCGTCGCCCGCCGCGGCCGACGCGAGCGCCGGGTGGTCGCCCGGCGACTGTTCGACGCGAACCCGCAGCTCGTCGATCCGCTCGCGCCACGCGTCGGCGAGGTCGTCGTCCGCGAGGGTCGCGACGACGGCCGCCGCGTCCGCGAGGAGGGCGTCGCTCGCGACCAGCGAGACCCACGAGTGGGCGCGCACGAGGTCGAGCGCCTCGCGGGCCGCGCCGTCGCAGAGCAGGTCCGCCGCGAGCACGTCGGCGTCGGCTACGACTCGCGCGGGGTCGGGTCGGTCAGTCATCGCGACGCGTCGCGAGCACGTCGCTGACCGTCTTGGGCGTCACGTCGTACTCGGCCGCGCGCTCGAACAGCGCTTTCCAGCTCATACCCTCGACCGTGGCCGCCGAAACAAACGGATTGCGTTCGACTCAGACCGTCGCGGTCGACCCACCGCCGCGACCGTCCAGCGGTCGGCGCACGAGCCGCGACCGCGGGAACGAGTAGCGCCGGTCGCTGCCGGGGTAGGTCACCTCGACCACCGGTTCGCCGGGGTCGTAGGCGCGGTTCGTCGGATGTGCCGCAACGGTCGTGTCGAGGTTCCGGATCTCGACCTCGTCCGCTCGATGGTCGACCACGCCCGCGACGACGAGGTAGTCGCCGGTCTCGCGGTCGCGGACGCGCTCGCCGGGGCGGTACGTACAGTACTCACACAGCGGTAGTCGGACGGTCTCGGGAACGAACGTCGTCCGACCGCACGCGAGACAGTCGGCGGCGCGCGCGCCGGGCGGCGGGACCCGACCCCGCGTGACCTCGATGGCGACCCGGCGAAGGTGTTTACAGCGCGCGCCGCGGCGGACGTGGTCGGGGCACGAACACCGGCCGTGGGGGAGGTCGACGACGTGGTTCGCGTCGGCCTCGGTCTCGACGACGTACTGACCGCCGCCGAGCGGTGACACCGCCATGCGTTCGGTCCACGCCCGGGCGGCGCGGGCGGGGAGGGCCCCGAGGTCGGGGGCGAGCGATTCGGTTCGTGACGCGGGTGTGTTTCTGGTGTGCGTCATGGGTTTTCTCCGGCAGCAACGTCTCTCGGACGTGTTCTACCGTCAGTGGAAAGAGGGGCTGGAACGGCCTAAAGCCGTCGGCGGGGTTCGAAGCGCTTTTCTCAGGGCCGACGGAATCACCGGTCATGGAACGGGAGACGCTGGTCGAGGCCGTGGTTTCCATCGTCGCGGTGGCGATGTTCCTCGTCGTGATCGTCGTCGTCGGCGTTCTCTTCGAGGGGGCGAACCACCAGCTCGTCGGTCTCGGCCCGTTCGCGCTGATCGGCAGCGTCGCCTTCTTCATCGTGGCGATGTCGATCGCGGGCTACTTCCTCGCCGGTCAGTAGCAGCTTCAGGCCTCGGCTTCGCCCTCGTCGTCGGCTTCTCCGTTCGCCTCACGCCAGTCGGTGAGCTCCTCCTCGTCGGCGTCGTCGAGCGCCTTCTCGTAGTAGGCCAGCGGGTGCGAGATGGTCTCACACCGCTCGTCCTTGTTGATGCAGTCGCCGTAGGACTGCATCGTGGCGCACGACGGGGGCGAGTACTCCGTGGGTCCGGTCTCGCCACGGATGTGGTCGGTCTGGTACCGCGTGATGTCCTCCGCGAAACCCGGGTTCACGGTGTAGAGGTCGACGATCTCGTCGGTGGTCATCCCGATCGAGGCGAGGAAGGCGGTGATCGCGAAGCGCGAGTGGTGGGCGAGGTGGTCGCCCTTCTGGACCCCGTCGAGCAGCGCCTTCATGCACGGCGGGAAGCGCTCGGGCACTACGGTGTCGATGTCGCGGGTGAGGTCGAGGTCGGCGAGCGTCTCGCGGAGGTCGGCCACGGGGCCGTCGAGCGCGTCGCCGACGGCGGTCGGCACGGCGAGAGGAAGCCCGTCGGCGACGCGGCGCTCGACCGCCTTCCGGAGGAGGTCGTCGCGTTCGGCGGTCGAGACCGGCACCATCCCGTCGGCGAGCGCGCGGTTGACCAGCCGCCAGCCCTCGCCACGCATGTCGGCCGCGAGCGGGAGGTACGCGCCGACCTCGACGAGGTGGTCGTCGAGGTCGGTCTCGGCGGGGTGGATGTGGCGCGCGAGGTCGAACTCCGCGAGGAGGTCGTCGGCCGTGAGCGGCTGTTCGCGTGCGCTCTTGAGCTTCGAGCCCTCGGCGGCGGTGAAGCGCTCGTGGGCGGCGCTGGCCTCGCTCCGTGCGTAGCGCCGTGTCAGGATGTGTTCGTCGACGAGCGAGACCAGGACGCGTGCCAGCGGGTACGAGAGGAGTTCGGTGCGGACGTCGCGGTGGGGCTCGCCGATGTCGCCCTCGGTGAGCGCGCGCTCGACGCGCTCGGTCGCGCGCGCGACCACCCGCTCCTCGTCGGCGAGCGCACGGAGGTCGGGGTCGAGCTCCGCGACGGCCTCGCGTGCTCCATCGAGGAACGGGTAGGTGGCGTGGCGGCGCTCCATTCGCGGGTCGTACTCCAGCGAGGCGAATAAGTGCGATGGTCGGGCGAGACCGGAAGACACAGGTAGCGAATGGGAATACCCGCTATCGAATGCGGATCGCATCCCACGCGTGGCGCTACGCCACGCCGGCGCTCGTCCTCGCGCCGGTCGCGTGGCCACTCTCGCCCCTCGCGGCGCTGGCGGCATTGGCGGCCGGCGCGCTCGCGCTCGTCTTCCACCGCGACCCCGAGCGCACGATCCCGGATTCCGGGGGCGTCGCCCCTGCCGACGGGCGCGTCTCGGTGGTCCGCCGTGAGGGCGACCGCCTGCGCGTCGGGGTCTACATGAACGTGCTGGACGTCCACGTCAACCGCGCGCCGCTCGCGGGCCGCGTCGAGTCGGTGACCCACTCGCCGGGCGCGAACCGGCCGGCGTTCTCGAAGGACTCGGACCGAAACGAGAAGGTGCGGATCGACTGCGGGGCGTTCACGGTGGTGCAGATCGCGGGCGCGTTCGCCCGCCGGATCCACCCCGACGTGGCGGCGGGCGACGAGATCGCTCGGGGCCAGCGGATCGGCCACATCAGCTTCGGGAGCCGCGTCGACGTGATCCTGCCTCCACACGTCGAGGTCGAGGACCTCGCGGTCGAGAAGGGTGAGACGGTGCGCGCCGGTGAAACGGTGTTCG
This sequence comes from Halococcus sp. IIIV-5B, assembly GCF_003602035.1. NCBI lineage: Archaea > Methanobacteriati > Methanobacteriota > Halobacteria > Halobacteriales > Halococcaceae > Halococcus > Halococcus sp. IIIV-5B. The sequence continues at coordinate 129,890 of NZ_QZWE01000004.1, forward strand.
TCGACGGCGCGGCCCTCGATCGCCACTGACGGTGGCTCCCTTCTACGGATTCGACTTACTCGGGGCTCCGGCCGAACGTGTCGAGCCGGGCGGCGAGCGCCTGGGCGACTCCGGAGAGCCGCGCGCCGCCCCAGACCGCGACCACCGCCGCGCCGACGGTGTCGAAGACGAGGTCGAGCATGGTGTCTTCGAGGCCGTACTGGGTGAGGATGCTCCCCGAGCCGAACGCTCCCGAGAGCCCACTGACGGCGAACTCGATCACCTCCCAGAGCACGCCGAAGGCGAGCACGAACAGGAAGATGAAGACCACCATGAATCCTTGCGGGAAGTGAACGTCGTCGCTGTGGACGTCGAGCGCCCGCACAGTGGCGTAGCCCGCCGCGGCGACCACCGACGCCGAGAGCGCGTGGGTGAGGTGGTCGTACCACCAGAAGGACTGATAGGGCGAGAGCGCGGTCCCCGGCAACCCCACCGAGCCGAAGGCGTGGAGGAACACCGCGCTCGTTATCCAGAGCGTGAGCCCCGCGTCCATCGGCAGCCCGAGGTCCCGCTGGAGGAGGCTGGGAAGCCGCGTCACCCCGATCGCGAGGAGGGTGTTGACGATCACCTTCGTGTTGCCTTCGAGGAGCCCCACCAGAAACATCCCAGCCAGACCGACCTCCATCGCGCGGGTGACCTGGCGCTGACGGCGTGTCGAGACCCCGAAGCGGTCACGGAGCCTCATCGTTTCGCCCCCGGAAACCGACTCGTGTGGACCCGCCGGCGGACGTACCCCTCGAAGACTATCCCGGCCCCGACGCCCGCGATGGTCGAAGCCACGAACTCCCACATCAACGCGGTTTCGGTCGTGAGAAAGCCCGTGCCCAAGTAGAGGCCGGCGAGCCAGCGAGTGAGCGCCCACACGCCCGCGGTCGCCATCGTGGTGAGGACGACGAACACCACCGCGAAGCGGTAGCTCATCTCGATCGCGGTGAACAGGTGGAGTTCGACCGCGATGATCAGCGCGAGCGCCGCGACCGAGACGTAGGTCGCGACGTTGCCGACGATCCCGGGGACGACCGCCCAGGCGAGCGTCGGGAAGGCGGCGACGGCCAGGATCTCCCACGGTACCATCGCCCGACGGTTCCGAAAGGAGACGGGCGGGAGCACCGCGACCGCGACGATGCCCACCGCGAACACCGCGCCGAGCACCTTCCCGCGGACCGTCGCTCCCGCTGCAACCACGACGACGGCGACCACCACCGCCCACGCGAGCCACGCGTTCGCTCGTTCGCTCTCGATGACCCGACCGAGGTCCGCCCGCGACATGGTCGGGGTTCATCGTCCGGGGATAAAGCGTCTCCCATCGGTCACGTCACGAGGTAGCCGACGGCGTAGGCGATCGAGGCCAGCGTCACCGCCGCCAGCCCGGTCACGACGGCGGCGAGCCGCCCGTCGTCGTTCCGACCGACTCCCGTCGACCGCCGGTTCGAAATCGCGGGTAGGCGGCTCGCGAGCGGTGCGGGGCCGACGACGCCGACCGCGAGCACGCTGAACACGAACGTGTGAGCGGAGTCGATCGTCGGGGCGGGAACGGCGAGCACCGCGGCGGCGTACGCGAAGCCGAGCGCCGCCCGGCCGTGGACGGCCCGCCGCACCGAGCGCCGCGTGAGCCAGCAGTAGACCGAGACCGCGAGCCAGAGCGTCGCGACTTCGACCCAGAACGCGCCCAGTAGATTCAGGGTCGGGTCGGCGGTGAACCCGACCCGGTGGGCCACGAGCGTGACGTCGAACGGGTAGAGCATCGCCGGCGGCTCGCCGGTGAGGAAGTCACCGAAGGGGTGGCTGAGCAGCCCGACGAGCGCGGCGACGGTCAGCGCCCGCGGCGCGAGCCCGCCGTAGCGCATCGTGGCCTCGGTGACCACGAGCCCCGCGAGCGCGAACACACCCATCACGAACCCACCGAGCGCCCCGCTCACCAGGGTCGCTACCGCGACCAGCCCGGCGAGAACGGTCACGGAGACGGCGTGCTCGCTGCGTGCTCGGTCGGCCGACAACCCGCCCGCGCGGCTCCAGCACCAGACCGCGAACGCCGCCACGCATCCCACGACCAGCGAGTGGGTGACGGCGCGGTGGACGAGCGTGCTCGCCGACCAGAAGCCCTCGGCCGCTCCCATCAGCCCGCCCGAACTCCCGAGGATCCCTACCGGTGCGTAGAGGATGTCGACGTCGGGCACCGTGGCGAACGCACCGGCCGCCGCACCGAGGGCGAGCGCCCGGCCTCGCGAACAGCCGAACAGCCGCGCGCCGCCCGCGACGAGGGCGAACGCGAGGGCCGCGTGACCGACGAACATAGTTCTCCGGACGGGGTTCGAGGGGATAAATCACGCGTGCGATACGTTCGACCGGCTCACGCGTGAGCCGAGGCTCTCGACGAGCCGGATCGTGGGCGGGCGACCCTCGTCAGGCGGCGAGGCTCGGGCCGAACGAGGGGTGGAGTACCTCGTAGTCCCCACCGTTGTCGACCCCGATCACCGCCCAGTCGTAGTCGGGGGTCGCATCGAGGAGGCGTTCACGGAGGGCGGCGGCGCTCTCCTTCCACGCGACGAAACATCGGAGGTTGCCGGAGTCCGGCAGCGCCGTCGAGTCGTCGGCGGCGGTCACGTGCACGACGCGCCACTTGCGTTCGGCCCGCAGGCCGTCGTCGTCCTCCGAGACGGTGTAGCCGAGGTCGGCGAAGATCGATCTGGCCTCCTCGGACGGGGTCGTGGTAACAGTCCCCATGAGCCAGCACTACGATAGCGGTCGTGATAAGTGTTCGCGTGGGGTGGGATCCGGGCGGTCACTCGTGGGCGGCGTCCCACTCGTCGGGTTTCTTGATGTTGGCACAGCCGTTGCACTTGATCCGCCCCATCGCGTCCATCGCGTTGTCGAAACTGGCGCAGTTGCTACAGAAGTAGCCCCACCGGTTCTCGCCGGCTTCGTCGGCGTACGCGGCGAAGAACGGTCCCTTCGACCCCCGTTCGGCCTCCGTGCGGTCGACGTAGAGGGTCCGCCCGCCGGCGGTCGTCGTCGCGTCCATGTCCCGATCCGGACCCCGACGTTCAAGTGACTGGTGGGTTCGCCCGTTCGCTGGATAGAAAGATTGAGGCCACCGGCCCCACTGGGTTCGGGGGATGAGTCTGGTCGTCGTGCCGGTTCGGTATCCGTTGAGCGAACACTCCCGCCGAACGCTCCGGACCGCGATCGACGTCGCCGAGGAGCGCGACGCCAACCTCAGCGTGCTCCACATCGACCTCTATCAGGCGAGCCAACGGGTCACCCAGGCCGAGCTGAAGCGCGCGGTCGAACGCGAGTTCGGCCGGCTCCCGAACGCACGCTACGCGGTTCGGACGGGCTTCCTCGTCGAGGAGACCATCCTCGACGAAGTCGCCACCGAGGGAGCCGACGTCGTGGTGATCGGCCGAAAGCAGACCAGCCGGTGGCGGCGGATGATACGGCGGGTCACCGACGAACCCGACGTCGCCCGGTTCCTCCGGAACCAGCTCGACTGCGACGTCGTCACCGCCCCGCGAAAGGAGTGATCGGTCGTGGACGCATCGGCCGTGGACGAGCTACTGTAGCCCGCCGGGACCGCCGGGGTCGCCAGGGCTGCGTCCCCCATCGCGGAACCGCGGCTCGTCGTCCTCGTCGAACACCACGTGGGTGTGCGGGTAGGGGAACTCCACGCCCGCCCCGCCGAACGCCTCCCAGACGTTCTCCTGCACCCCCGAGCGCACTGTCAGGAGTTTGTATGGTTCCTTCACCCAGTAGCGGAGGGTCAACAACACGCCGTTGTCGGCGAACTCGTTGATGTAGCACGTCGGCGCGGCGGGATAGCGTGCGCTCCCGATCCGGATGTCCGGCCCGCCGCGGATCACGCTGTCGACGTCGCGGGCCGAGCGCTCGATCAGGTCGCGCGCCACATCGAGGTCGCCCTCGTAGGTCACGAGGATGTCGAGCGAGAGCCTGGTCCGTGGGTCCTCGGCCGAGTAGTTGATCACGTCGCGCTCGCGGATCGTGCCGTTCGGGATCACGAGGAAGGTGTTGTCGAGCGTGAAGATCTTGGTGTACTGGAAGGTGATGTCCTCGACGAACCCCCGCGTCCCCTCGTCGGTGTCGACGATCTCGATCATGTCGCCGATCTCGTAGGACTGGTCGGTGAGGACGAACAGCCCGCTCACGAACCCACCGAGGATCGGCGAGATCACGACCGCGACCGCCGCCGTGAGCACCGTCACCGAGAGGAAGATGTTGTCGAGCCCCACGCCGAGGAAGCCCGCCGCGATCAGGAGCGCGAAGAACATCACGACGGCGCGTATCGTCCGCAGGACCGCTCGACTCACGCTGGGTCGACGGAACCGACGGGCGACACGGCGACCGAGGAGCTCGACGAGCCGCTTCGAGCCGTACCACGCGAGGACGAGCACGACGACCGCGAGCACCAACTGGATCGTCCACGGGGGAACCCAGCCCGGCAGCAGCTCCTGGAAGAAGTCGACGGTCTGCTCGGAACCCTGCTGGAGGCTGCTCGAGTTGTTCTCCTCGGTGGCGTTCGTGACCGCCGTCGGGAGGCCCGTCTGCAGCACCGCCGACAGTACCCAGCTCATCACGACTCCCGCCTCCATACCCTCGGCAACCTGTCGTAGCGAAAAAGGGTTGCGAAACCCACCTTTTGGGCCCCACCTTTTGCTGCGCTCACTTCGTTCGCTGGCAAAATGTGGATCAAAAGCGCTGAGCGCTCCCGTTGGTCGCGCTTGCGCCCGCTCACTCACTTCGTTCGTTCGCGGTAGGACCACTGACACCTCCGCAACCGCACGGCACCGCAGAAGCCCTCGCACTCCCTTCGGTCGTGCTCGCCCTTCATCCTCCAGGCCCGCACCGCTCCCGCAACGGCACCAGCACCGCGCCGCACCGCTCCGCCGCGCCGCCACGGCCCGGTCGCTGTGTGCTGAGAGCCATCGACCGCTCTCATCGTGACGAGTGCTGACGTGCTACGCTCCGGCAAAACGGTCGCGGAAAGTCGGGTTTTTGCGTCTCCAACGGCGACCGAGAGCCAGTGACAGAAACGGGAGGAGGATCCCTGAACCTCTTCAAAAACAGGGAATTCGTTGCATTGGCAAGCACCGCGTTCGCGCGGAGCCAGGCCTACTCCACCATCCTGATCGCGCTCGCGCTCTATGCGGACCTCTTCCAGACCTCGGGCACCGTCGAGGGGCTGTTCGGGACGGCGTTCGCGCTGATCCAGCTCATCGTCGTCCTCCCGCTCGGTCGGCTGGTCGACACCCACAACGCCAAACACTTCCTGCTGGCCGGGCTGGGTGTCAACGTCCTCGCGTTCGTCGGGTTCGCGCTCGTCGGCAACGCGACCGACGTGATCCTCGTCCGGATCCTCCAGGGAGCGGGTGCGAGCCTCCTCTGGATCACCGGCTCGGCGGTGGTCGGCGAACTCAGCCCCGACGCCGAGCGCGGCCGGTGGCTCGGGACCTACAACCAGGTCGCGGCGTTCTCGAGCCTCGCGGGCGACGTCGTCGGTGGCTTGCTCCTGTTCACGTACGGCTTCACGCTCACCTACGCGGTGCTCTCGCTGGTCACGGTCCTCGCGACCCTCACCGTCTTCGCCTACCTCCGGGACAATCCCGGTGGGAAAACCGACCCCGAGGAAGCCACCGGGACCGAAACCCTCCGGACCCTCCTCGACCGGACCGCGGTCCGCGCGCTCGTGGTCTTCCGATTGGGCTTCGGCTTCGGCAAGATGGCCGTCATCACGTTCCTCCCGATCTACGCCCACACCGAGTTCGGGATGAACCCGCTGTTCGTCGCGGCGATCCTCGCCGGCGGCAAACTCACCAAGACCCTCTTTCAGGGTGTCGTCGGTGGCTACACCGACCGCGTCGGGCACAAACACCACTTCGTCGTGGCGGGCGCGCTGGTCTACGCGGTCGGCACCGCGATGATCCTCTTCGCGGGGAGCGCAACTGGAGTCCTCCCCGGCGTTTCGTTCACGGCGTTCGGCGAGTCGGTCCGGCTCGCACCGGCCTTCTTCGTGCTGTTCGCCGCCTACGCCGTGATCGGCGTGGCCGACAGCCTCCGGCTCCCGGCGAGCATGGCGCTGTTCGTCGAGGAGGGCGAGCACTTCGGTGCGGTCGCCGCGAGCCTCTCGCTCCGCTCGGTCGCCTGGAAGGTTGGCGAGGTGATCGGCCCGTTCACCGTCGGCGTGCTCTGGGACGCCACCTCGGTGTTCGTCGCCTTCTTCGTCGCCGCCGGCCTCATCGTCGTCGCCACCGGCGTCTTCGTCACGCTCTACAGCGTCGACCCGACACCCGCGCGGAGTCCGGTTCCCAGCGACTGAGACGGTCCCCACCCGGGTCACGCCTGGTCGACGACTTCCCTACCGGATCCCGTCGTCACCGCCGTTCGCGTCGATACCCGTACGTTTAAACGGCTGACTGACCGAATAGTCAACGTGACTGCCGAACTCATGAAACCGCTCCTTGAGACCGACCGACCGCCCGAACGTGGGGTGGTCGGATGAGATTGTTCGAGACCGACCGACGGGTGCTCACCCTCGCGTTCGCGCGGATGGCGGACTCGATCGGGAACTCCTTTCTGATCATCGTTCTGCCGCTCTACATCGGGAGCGGCGTCGTCACCGGCCAGACGTTCGGCCTAGGCGTCGCGCTGGTCACGGGGATCATCCTCTCGGCGTTCGGGTTCTTCAGCACCGCCCTCCAGCCGATCGCGGGCTACCTCTCCGACCGCACCGGCAGCCGCCGGATCTTCATCGTGGTCGGACTGGTGATCCTCACGGTCGCGAACTTCGTCTACTCGCTCGCCGATAGCTACGCGCTGATGCTCGTGATCCGCGGGCTCCAGGGTATCGGCGTCGCGATCACGATCCCGTCGACGGTCGCGCTGGTCAACGAGGTCACCACGGACGACTCGCGCGGCGGCGACATGGGCATTTTCAACACCTTCCGGTTCGTGGGCTTCGCCGCCGGACCGATCCTCGCCGGAAGCGTCGTCAACGGCGGCCCCTATCAGGTCGTCGGCCTCGCGATGACGGGCTTCGAGGCCGCCTTCTACATCGCGGCCCTCGGCTCGCTGATCGGCGCGGTGCTCATCATGCTGTTCGTCGAGGACCCCCACCCCGACGAACAGGACGCGGAGGCGGGCAGCGACCTCGGGTTCGCGGTCTTCGACCACGACCACGACACCCTGATCGACCCCGTCTTCGCGCTCGGGCTCGCGCTCCTCACCGTGGCGATCGGCATCGCGCTGATCGAACCGCTCCAGACGGACATCAACAACCACCTCGACCAGGGCGCACAGCTGTTCAGTATCGAGTTCTCCGCGTTCATCGTGGCGCAGGTGTTCCTCCAGACGCCGATCGGCACCGCGAGCGACCGCTACGGCCGCCGACCCTTCATCCTCGGCGGACTGATCGTGCTCGTGCCGGCGATGCTCGCCCAGGGCCTCGTGACGACCCCGATCGGGATGATCGCCACGCGACTCGTCCAGGGCGCGGCGGCCGCGACCGCCTTCGCGCCCGGCTTCGCGCTCGCTGGCGACATCGCCCAGGGCGGGAACTCCGGGACCACCTTCTCGGTGTTGACGATGGCCTTCACGCTCGGGACCGCGATCGGCCCGCTGCTCGCGGGCTACCTCATCAGCTTCGGCTACGTCGTCCCGTTCGCCTTCGGGGCCGTCCTCTCGGCGCTCGGCGCGCTCCTCGTCTACTCACAGGTCGAGGAGACCCACGCGACCACCGCCGGAACTCCGGGCGGCGGGCAACCGACGAGCCAGGACTGAGCCCGGTCAGAACAGGTCTTCTGCGACGAGCCGGTCGATCGCTTTCCGAAGCCGTTCCTCGCTGTTCGCGTACGAGAACCGCGCGTAGCCGGGCGTCCCGAACGCGCTGCCGGGTACCGTGGCGACGTGGGCGTCGTCGATCGCGGCCTCACACCACGCGGAGTCGTCGCCTCGCGGCTCGCTTTGCTCGCCGTTCGGCTGTTCCGAGGCGCGTTGCGCCTCGCTATCCTCGCCGACCGGCACCATCATGTAGAACGCCCCCTCGGGGGCCGACACTTCGACCCCGTGGTCGGCGAGCAGGTCTACGAGGAGGTCGCGGCGCTCCTCGAAGGCCTCGGCCATCTCCACCACTGCATCGTCGGTGTTCCGGATGGCCTCGACTCCGGCGCGCTGGGTGAAGTTCGCGGCCGAGGAGACCGAGTGCGACTGGACCTTGCTCGCCTGGGAGATCAGGTTCTCGGGCGCGGCGAGGTAGCCGAGCCGCCAGCCGGTCATCGAGTAGGCCTTCGAGAAACCGTTGATCGTCACTGTACGGCTCCCCATCCCATCGAGGCTTCCGAGGCTCACCGGGTCGACGCCGTAGGTGATCTCCTTGTAGATCTCGTCGGAGATAACGGTGATGTCGTGTTCGACCGCGAGGTCGCGGACGCCACGGAGCGCCTCGTCCGAGAACACCGCGCCCGAGGGGTTCGACGGCGAGTTCACGACGAGCAACTCCGTTTCGTCCGAGACCGTCTCGGTGAGTTCGGGGAGCGCGGGTTCGAGCTGGAAGTCGTGCGCCGCGAGGTCGACCCGCGAGAGCGACCCGCCGGCGAGCTTCACCATCGCCTCGTAGGAGACCCACGCGGGGTCGAGCAGGCAGACCTCGTCCCCGCCGTCGATGAGGCTCTGGAAGGTCTCGAAGAGCGCCTGCTTGCCGCCCGGCGTGACGATGACGTCGTCGGCCGTGTAGTCGAGCCCATCACCCTGGAGCTTCTCGGCGATCGCCTCGCGGAGTTCGGGCACGCCGTTCGTGGGCGCATAACCTGTGTAGCCCGCGTCCATCGCGTCCTTTCCGGCCTCGACGACGTTTTCGGGGGTGGGGAAGTCGGGCTCGCCGACGCTGAGGTCGACCACGTCGACCCCGTCGGCTTCGAGTTCGCTCGCGGCGTCGCTGATCGCGAGGGTGGCGCTCGGCTCGACGCGCTCGACGCGGTCGGCGAAGTTCATGCTCATGCCAGGGCCTCCAGTTGGTCGAGCGCGCTGTCGACGGCTTCGGCACCCTTGCCGGTCCGCTCGCGCGCCTCCGCCATGCTCATGTCGGGCCCCAAGATCCCGAGCGAGACGGGGGTGTCGCGGTCGAGGCTCACGTCCATCAGTGCTTGCGCGGCCGTTCGGACGATGACGTCGTCGTGGTCGGTGTCGCCCGAGACCACCGCACCGAGCACACAGACGGCCTCGATGGCGTCCTTCCGGGCGAGGCGGTCGGCGGCGAGCGGGGTGTCGTACGCACCCGGTACCGGTATCGTCTCCCCGATCTCGGCCCCACGGTCGTCGGCGGCCCCGCGCGCGCTCCGTTCCATCTCCGCGGCGAGTTCGTCGTAGAACTGCGCGATAACCAATCCCAAACTGGGCATACTCGCCGGGTCGCGAGCGCCCCTCAAAGACCTACCGCTCCAGTCCCACGTGGCGCGAAGCTGCTGAGACCGGGACACGCGATCGTTTCAAACCGAAACAAGCAGAACGATTGCCTGTTATTTACTTGTATGCCAACCGTTCGGACGAACGGGATTCGGACGTACTACGAGGACTCTGGTGACGGCCCGCCGGTCGTGTTTCTCCATGGTGCGATGAGTGACCACCGAATCTGGGCTGAACGGATGCAACCGCTCGCTACCGACTATCGGATCGTTGTCTACGACCTCAGAGGCCACGGCCGAACCGGCGGCTCCGAACGTAACTCTTACTCGATCGATCTGTATGCCGAGGACCTTCACGCGCTCGTCGAAGCTCTGAATCTCGATCGACCGGCGGTCTGTGGTCTCTCGCTGGGCGGGATGATCGCACAGGCGTATGCGGCCAACTATCCGAACGAAATCAGTGCGTTGTGTACGTTCGGGACACGCACGCCGACCATTCTGTCGCGCGGGGAGTGGGTCGAGCGCCGAGGGACCCCGAAACTCGCGGATGCGCTCTCCCCTTTCCTTGACCCGAATCGTCTCTGGAACGTACTGGACAAGTACTATGAATGGCGATACGGGGAGGAGGCGATCGGCGACCTCGAAGCGGCGGAACGGCTCCAGCGAAGCCACGCTGCGGAGTTCCCCGAGGTACGTGAAGAGGAGTTGGCGAAGATAGACGACGTGCTCGCGTCGTATCCGTCGGTCTCCCTCGACCACTCGTCGATCACCGTTCCATCGTTGCTCATGTACGGGGAACGAGAGACGGAGAGCGCTATCCGTCACGCCGGATACATGGCAACCGAGATTCCCGACGCCGAGGCGCGTGGGATACCGAACGCCGGCCACAACTCACACGTCGACAATCCAGAGTTCATCATCGAGTCGCTTCGTGAGTTCTTCGCAACGGCTGTCGAGTGACGGCCGGCGACCCCAAACGAAACACTCCTATTCCACCCCCGAGGTCCAACGGGCATGGCATCGACCGACGGCACCGCCTCCCGTCAGCGTGCCGGCCGCGGCCGTCGCGTCGTCTTCGCCGTCGTCACCATCGCCCTCCTCGGACTCCTCGCCCGACTCGCCTTCCTCGGCGACCGCACCGCCCACTGGGACGAGGCTCGCGTCGCCTACTGGACGCTCCACTACCTCGATACTGGCCTCTTCGAGTACCAGCCCATCATTCACGGGCCGTTCCTCCAACAGGTCAATCGAGCGGTGTTCGCGGTGCTCGGCCCGAACGACTTCACGATGCGGCTGGTCGTCGCGCTCCTCGGCGCTGGCCTCCCGCTCGTCGCGCTCTGCTTTCGCGAGCGCCTCTCGGGGGTCGAAATCGTCGCGCTCGCCGGCTTCCTCGCGTTCGATCCGCTCGTGCTCTACTACTCGCGGTTCATGCGAAGCGACCTCCCGCTCGCGGCCTTCGCGCTCCTCGCGCTCGGCTGCTTCGTCCGTGCGCTCGATACCCGAAAACCGCGCTCCCTCCACGCCGGCGTGCTCGCGTTCGCGCTCGCAGTCACCACCAAGGAGTACGTCCTCGTCTACGTCGTGACGTGGCTCGGCGCGCTCGTACTCCTCGCCGACCATCGACTGTTCGGTCGCGGTCTCCCGACCGACTGGCGGGGGCGGTTCCGCGGGCACATCCGATCGGCCCGACCGGCGCTCCGACGCTGGCTCCCCCACCTCCTCGCGAGCTTCGTGGCGTTTCTCGTCGTCGTGATCTACTTCTACGCCCCGCGGACCGGCCCGAACGGCGGTCCGGGGTTCGACGACCTCTTCGCCGATCCGACGGTGCTGCCGGCGGTGGTCGGCGAGGCGACCATCGGGTCGTGGCAGACCTTCGTCTCGCTCTGGGTCGGCGGCGGCCACCAGGACCACGCCTACCTCCCGTTCCTCGGGAGCGCCGCCGAGACCCTCTTCGTCGGCTCGGGCGCGCTGGCGGTGCTCTCGGTGGTCGGCTTCCTCGTCGACCGCTACGCGGACGACGGCCCGCGCGACCTCGTCGCCTTCTGTTTCTACTGGGGATTCGTCAGCGTGCTCGGCTATCCCATCATCGCCGACATCGCCGCGCCCTGGACGGTCCTCCACGCCGTGGTCCCGCTCGCGGTGCCGGCGGCGGTCGGGGTGGGCGCGCTCTATCGCCGAGGCTACACGGCGCTCGCCAGCGAGAACCGCCCCGCCGTCGCCGCGGTCGCGATAGCTGTACTGCTCGTCGTCGGTCAGATAGGGTTCGTCGCCACCACAGACGTCTACCTCGACGACCAGTCCGACGCCAACCCCCTCGTGCAGTACGCCCAGCCCGCGAGCGACCTCCATCCCGCACTCCACGAGATGGAGTCGGTGAGCGCCGCGAATTCGGGGACCGACGTTCTGCTCTACGGCGACTTCCTCGTCGCCAACACCACCGGCACCCGCGAGCCCGGCTGTTCGGAGTGGTTCAACGTCCTCCCGCTCCCGTGGTACTTCGAGGCCGAGGACGTGCGCGTCGCGTGCGCCCGGAACGGCTCGGCGTTCGAGTCGGCGATGAACCGGAGCCATCCGCCGGTCGTGGTGAGTCTCAGTTCGGATGCCGACTCGCTTGAGCCCCGGCTCGCCGGCTACGAGGCCTATCCCGAGGTCATCCGGACGCAGGACACCAGCCGGACCAACATCACGGTCTTCGTCGAGGAGCCCGCAGCGAACGCGAGCGATACGCCTTAATCCCGTGCGTCGAAACCCGGAGCCATGAAACTCAGCACCCCCGGTCCAGTGGTCGGCGTCGTCGGCGGCGGGCAGCTCGGTCGGATGCTCGGCGAGGCCGCCGGCCCGCTCGGCGTCGAACTGGTCGCGAGCGACCCGACGCCCGACCCGCCCGCGAGCCCCGTGGTGAGTGAGACCGTCGAGGGGGACTTCGACGACGCCGAAACCATCGACGAACTCGCCGAACGCGCCGACGTCCTGACCTACGAGATCGAACTCGCCGACCCCGACCGGCTCGAACGTGCGAGCGAGAAGTACGATATCCCCGTCCATCCCGCCCCCGAAACCCTCCGGACGATCCAGGACAAACTCGTCCAGAAGCGCCGCCTCGGCGAGGCCGGCATCCCGGTGCCCGAGTTCCGCGCGGTCGAGAGCGCCGACGACCTCCGCGAGGCCCTCGACGACCTCGGCTATCCGGGGATGCTCAAGGCCCGCGAGGGAGGCTACGACGGCCGTGGGAACGTCCCCGTCGACTCGCCCGAGGACGTCGAGGAAGCGTTCGCGGCGATCGACGGCCCGGCGATGATAGAGGAACACGTTCCGTTCGACCGCGAACTCTCGGTGATCGGCGTCCGAGGGGAGGGCGAGCATCGGGTGTTCACCCCGGGTGAGAACGTCCACGAGGCGGAGATCCTCCGCGAGACGGTGATCCCGGCACGGGTCTCCGACGAGATTCGTGAACGCGCGAAAGCCGTCGCACGCGACGTCCTCGACTTTTTGGATGGACGTGGTGTGTTCGGCATCGAACTCTTCGAGACAAACGGGGAGATCTCGGTCAACGAGATCGCGCCCCGGCCCCACAACTCCGGGCACTGGACCATCGAGGGCGCGCGGACTTCCCAGTTCGAACAGCACATTCGGGCCGTGCTCGGCTGGCCGCTCGGCGCGACCGACACCCGTGAGACGACGGTCATGAAGAACTTCCTCGGGGACGTCGAGGAGCCGAAACCCGCCGCACTCGACGGGATCGAGGCCATCCTCGAAGACCCCGCCGCGAACGTCCACTGGTACGGTAAACGCGAGGCGCGCCCGCTCCGAAAGATGGGCCACGTCACGCTGACCGACGGCGAGCGCTCGCCCGACGACCTGCTCACGCACGCTCGCGACCTCGTGGACGCGACGACGTTTCGCTGAATCGGGCGAGGGTTAATCCCGTACCGCGGCGAGTGGGTCGTATGACCCCACGGGACGTGAACCGCGACGAGATCGAACGTCGGCGCGACCGCCTCGTCGAGCGGTTCGGCGACGCGCCCGTGGTCGAGCGCCACGACACGCCGGCACCCGACGTCTTCGAGGAGTGGATCGAGCTCTCCGGGACCGGCTACATCGGGAGCGCCTACGCCCTCGTCAGGCGACCGCCCGAGATGCTTCCCTCGCTCACAGAGTCGATGGCGGTGGATGGGAAGGAGCGCGAGCGCGTGCTGTTGATACTCGGCCGCGGCGGGTCGAACTGGAGCGTTCCGGGTGGCGGCCAGGAGGACGAGGAGACGATGGCGGAGACCGTACTGCGGGAAGTCGAAGAAGAGGTCGGCATCGACATCTCCCTCACCGAGATTGGCCATATTCGCCACGAGATCGCCACCTGTGAGGGCTACGACGAGCGCCTCCACGTCCTCCGGGTGTTCTTTCGGGCCGACTACGAGAGCGGTTCGATCACGATTCAATCCAGTGAGTTGAACGGGGCGGTGTGGTTCGCCGATCCGCCGGAACCGGAGCGGCTGTCGCCCTCGACACGTCGACTGCTCGACGGCTGGCGAACGGCGTAGCGCACCGCCGACCGTCGCGCGACCGCAACGGCGAAGACCCGCCGACCGCATCCCCTCGCATGGCCGACGACATCGACGCGCTGATCGACGAGCTGTACGAGGAAGCCGACGAGGGCCGACCCGAGGCAGAGACGCCCGACGTGGGGATAATCATGGGCTCGGACTCCGACCTCGACACGATGGCCGGGGCGTACGAAGCGCTCTTCGACCTCGGATTTTCCGAGGTGACTGTGGACGGAACTCCCGAAAACCGATTCACCTTCGAGAGTTACGTCGTCTCCGCCCATCGAACGCCCGAGCTGATGTACGCCTACGCCGAGACCGCCGCCGACCGCGGGCTCTCGGTCATCATCGCGGGCGCGGGCGGGAAGTCCGCCGATCTCCCGAACATGACCGCCTCGATCGCGTTCCCGGTGCCCGTGATCGGGGTGCCAGTGCAAGAGAAGTCCGTGGATTCGGTGATCGGGATGCCGACCGGCGCGCCCATCGTCGCGGTCGACGCCGGAAAGTCCTACAACGCGGGTCTCTCGGCGGTCCAGGTCCTCGCGAGCGAACACGACGAGCTCGCGGAACGGCTCGTCGAGTATCACGACGACCTCGTGAGCGGGGTCGCGGACGTCTCGCGGGCGCTCCACGACCGGGGGATCGAGGGCTTCCGCGAGCGCGACGAATAGCCGGTCGAACGTGGGATGCGACCGGGTTTCGGGCCGAGATCGGTGGGAAAGAATCAATCCTTATATGAGTGGGTTCCCAAGCCCGAACACGAGACAGACCACATGAATCAATGGATAGCCGTCGGGGCGCTGGCGCTGGTCGCGATCGTCATCCCGCTGTCGTTCATCGTGATATCGAGCCTGTTGCGACCCAGCGTTCCCGAACAAGGAAAGACCGCGGTCTACGAGTCGGGCGAGGTCCCGACCGGCGACACCCGGATCCGGTTCAACATCCAGTACTACATGGTCGCGTTGCTGTTCCTCGTCTTCGACATCGAGACGGTCCTGATCTTCCCCTGGACCGTCATCTACCGCGACGCGGTCGCGGAGTTCGGGCTGGCCTCGACCCTCGGCCCGATGCTGGTGTTCATCGCGGTGCTCGTGCTCGGGCTCGCGTGGGCGTGGCGCAACGGCGCGGTCGAGTGGGTCCGTAACGAACAGCCGAACACCCAACGGACACGACAATGAGTAGCGACAACCAGACCACGACGCCGGACGTACAGACGACCCAGGAGGCGCGGATGGGTGGCGGCACCGACAACCGATTCAACTCCAAGCTCCGCGAGACGTTCGGTGCCTCGCCGTTCATCCTCACGAAGTTCGACTCGTTCATGAACTGGGTGCGTGGCTCCTCGATGTTCATGCTCCAGTTCGGCATCGCCTGCTGTAGCATCGAGATGATGCACACCTACGCCGTGAAACACGACCTCGACCGGTTCGGCTCGGGCGTGCCGCGGGCCTCGCCGCGCCAGGCCGACGTCATCATCGTTCCTGGGACGATCGTCTCGAAGTTCGCCCCGCGGATGAAGCGGGTCTACGACCAGATGCCCGAACCCAAGTTCGTGGTCTCGATGGGATCGTGTACGATCTCGGGCGGACCGTTCCAGCAGGGATACAACGTCGTCAAGGGTGTCGAGCAGGTCCTCCCCGTCGACATCCACGTCCCCGGCTGCCCGCCGCGCCCGGAGGCGCTGGTCTACGGTGTCGCCAAGCTCCAGGAACGCATCACGAACGGCGAGTCCGCGCCGGTGACGGTGAAGCCCTACGAGCTCGAACGGTTCGGCGACCTCGAACGCGACGAGCTCATCCAGAAGCTCGCCGACGACATCGACGAGGAGACCCTCGTCATGCGGTACAACTGGGCTGATTCGCCATGAGTTTGGAACGACCCGAACGGTCGAGCCACGTCGGCGCGACCGAGGACGGCCTCGACTACGACGCGCTCGCGGAGCTCCTCGGCGACACGGTCGTGAGTCGCGAGAGCCACCTGAACGCGGAGGCGTTCGTGGTCCGGCCCGACGAGGTCCAGAACGCACTGTTCGCGCTCCGGGACGAGGCGGGCTTCGACCACCTCTCGAACGTCTCGGCCCAGGAGTACGCCGACCGCTACGAGAGCATCTACCACCTGAAGAAGTTCGCCGACCCCACCCAGGAGGTCTCGGTGGTGGTACCCGCGGCGAAGGACGACCCCGTGAGTCAGACCGCGGTGCCGGTCTACGCGGGCGCGGACTGGCACGAGCGCGAGGCCTACGACCTCGTCGGGATCCGCTACGAGGGCCACCCCGACCTCCGACGGATCCTGCTGCCCGAGACCTGGCAGGGGCACCCGTTGGGGCTCGACTACGACCAGGACGAACCCCAGGTCGTCACCCTCGAATCCCACGCCAACCCGCTCGAAGAGGACCACCGCGAGGACGGTGCGGACACGATGTTCCTCAACATCGGGCCCCACCACCCCGCGACCCACGGCGTGCTCCACGTCGAGACGGTGCTCTCGGGCGAGCAGGTCGCCCACATCGAGCCGGACATCGGCTACCTCCACCGCTGTGAGGAGCAGATGTGCCAGACGAAAACCTACCGCCACCAGATCATGCCCTACCCCGACCGGTGGGACTACGTCTCCGCCGGGCTCCTCAACGAGTGGGCCTACGCGCGAACCGCCGAGGACCTCGCCGGTCTGGAGGTCCCGGAGTACGCCCAGGTCATCCGGACGATGGGCGCGGAGCTCTGTCGGACCGCGGCCCACCTCCTCGCGCTCGCGACGTTCGCGCTCGACGTCTACGGCGAGTTCACCGCGACGTTCATGTACGCCTTCCGCGACCGCGAGATCGTCGAGGGGATCCTCGAAGACCTCACGGGGCAGCGCCTGATGTTCAACTACTTCCGGCTCGGCGGGGTCGCGTGGGACCTCCCGGAGCCCCGCGAGGAGTTCTTCGAGAAGATCCGGGACTTCCTCGACGGGATGCCCGCGAAGCTCGACGAGTACCACGACCTCATCACCTCGAACGAGCTGTTCCAGCTCCGGTGTGTCGACACCGGGGTGCTCGACACCGAGACTGCGAAACAGTACGGCGCGACGGGGCCGGTGGGCCGCGCCTCGGGTGTGGACTACGACGTCCGGCGCGACGATCCATACGGGTACTACCCCGAACTCGACTGGGACGTCATCACCGCGACCGAGGGCGACAACTACGCCCGCGTGCTCTGCCGGATGCAGGAGGTCGAGCAGTCGGCGCGGATCATCGGACAGTGTGTCAACCTCCTCGAAGACTGGCCCGAGGACGACCGCGAGGTCCAGTCGAACGTGCCGCGAACCCTCCGGCCCGACGAGGACACCGAGATCTACCGCGCGGTCGAGGGCGCGAAGGGCGAACTCGGGATCTACATTCGGGCCGACGGCACCGACAAACCCGCCCGGTTCAAGATCCGAAGCCCGTGCTTTTCGAACCTCCAGACCCTGCCCGCGATGGCCGAGGGCGGGTACGTCCCCGACCTGATCGCGGCGCTGGCGAGCATCGACATCGTGCTCGGCGAGGTCGATAGATGAGGTCCGGCGTCCTCCTCCAGCAGGGCAACGCGACCAACGCCACGAACGCGACGAACGCCTCCGCGGGCGCGAGCGGCGGCACGACGTTTCCCGAGCTCCTGAGTCAGACCCTGGGGTTCGGTCCCAACCCCGACCCGGGTCTCCAGTTCCTCTTCGGACTCGTGGGCGCGGCGCTGATCTCGGTGCTCTTCCTCTCGGTCGTCGCGGTCGCGGGGATCTGGGGCAAACGGAAGATCACGGCGGCGTTCACCGACCGTATCGCGGTCAACCGGATCGGGCCGTTCGGCCTCCTGATCGTGGTCGCCGACGCGGTCCGGCTCCTCTCGAAGGAGGTCATCATCCCCGACGGTGCCGACCGGCCGGGCTTCGACATCGGACCGATGCTCGTGCCGTTCTCGGCGATCCTCGGCTTCGCGGTGATCCCGCTCGGCACCAACCTCCAGCTCGCCGACCCCGAGACGGGCTTCGTCTTCGTCTTCGCGGCCTCGTCGCTCGCCTCGCTCGGTCTCCTGCTCTCGGGCTACTCCTCGAACAACAAGTACTCGCTTCTCGGCGGGCTCCGCGCGCTCGCCCAGAACCTCGCCTACGAGATCCCGCTCGTGGTGACGGCGGCCTCGGTGGTGCTGTTCGCCGGCACCCTCCAGATGAGCGAAGTGGTCGCCGTCCAGGCCGAACCGCTGTTCACGGTCGCCGGGGTCTCGATCCCGTCGTGGTTCGCGTTCGTGAACCCGTTCGCGTTCGTGCTGTTCATGATCTCGAACCTCGCCGAGGTCGGCCGGAACCCCTTCGACACGCCGGAAGCGCCCGGCGAGCTCGTCGCGGGGTTCATGACGGAGTACTCGGGTGCGTACTTCGTCCTGCTCTACCTCGGGGAGTTCCTCCACATCTTCCTCGGCGGGGCCATCGTGGCGACGTTGTTCCTCGGTGGACCCGCCGGGCCGGTACTGCCGGGGATCGTCTGGATGCTCATCAAGATCCTCGCGGTCTACCTGTTCACCCAGTGGATGCGCTCGGCCATCCCCCGGATCCGGATAGACCAGCTGATCCAGATCGGCTGGAAGGGCCTGCTCGTGATGAGTTTCGCCAACCTCGTGCTCACGGCCGTTATCGTGGGACTGATCGCGTAATTACAGACCAATGATAGGAATCCTCAAATCGATGGCGACGACGATGAAACACGCGCTCGACGGCGAGACCTTCACCGTCGAGTACCCGGACGTCCCACCCGAGGTCAGCCCGCGATTCCGCGGGATCCACAAGTTCAGCCAGGAGCGCTGTATCTGGTGTCGCCAGTGCGAGAAGGTCTGTCCGAACGACACGATCCAGATCGTCCAGGACGACCAGCGAAACGGCGAGCAGTACAACCTCCACATCGGTCAGTGCATCTACTGCCGCCTCTGTGAGGAGGTCTGCCCCGTCGACGCGATCATCCTGACACAGAACTTCGAGTTCACCGGGGACACCAAGGACGACCTCGCGCTCAACAAGGAGCAGCTGAAGAACGTGCCGTGGTACAAGGATATCGACCCGCTCGAATCACGCGAACCCGATCGCGGTGTCTGGATCGGTGACGGCGAAGGCGAAGTCGATTACCAGTAATCATACGTCGCGCGGTGCGAGGTCGACCGAAGCGAGGGCGGTCTTTTTCATCCACGTTTTTGCCGTGAGTGGTTTCGAAGCGAGCGAACGCGAGCGAGAAATCCCGAACGGGAAAAAGGTGGGGTCACGAGGACATCGACCCGCTCAAGTCCCGTGAACCCGACCGCGGAGTCTGGATCGGTGACGGTGAAGGCGAAGTCGATTACCAGTAACTCGTCCGACGGATCCGATCCCGGGATCGGCTAAATTTCCGTCGGGAGAACCTCTCAACCCAACGGAGATAGAGTTATATACATCCCGGATGAGTCTGGACACAGATACCGATGAGTGGATCCGAAACGGACGATCCGACGATAAGCGAGGAATCGGTGACGGAAGAGGAGTTCGCGACGTTCGTTGCGGAGTCCTCGACTCGAACCGCGGTTCTAACCCGACTCGTGGACGGTCCGGCCCCGGCGAGCGAGATCGCGGAAAACCGCTCAGCAAGCGTTGCTGGCACCGAGACCAACACCGCAAGCGTGAGCGCTTCAAGCGCCGAGAACGCAGCAGAAGAGCTCTATGACCGGGGGCTGGTCGAACTGCTCGAGACCGACGAAATGACTGCGTACTGTCTGACGGCGCGTGGTGAGCGCGTAGCGTTCACGCTCAAAGAGCAGGGCGAGATCTGAAGAGAACGGCTCAGTTCTCGGGGCCGGTCTCGTAGTCGCCGCCGTACCGGATGAAGAAGTACGCGAGCCCCAGCGTCGAGAGCATGAGGCTCATCGCGGCGATCCCGAGGTTCTTCGCGCTGTTCGGGACCGTCAGCCCGGGGCCGCCACCGCCGCTCGACCCGCCGCCCTCCTGGACGATGACGGTGCCGACCATGCCGACCTCCTCGTGAGGCGCGCAGTGATAGGGGAACTCGCCGGCCTCAGGGAAGGTGTGGCTGAAGGTGATGTCGTCGCCGTCCTCGGGGTCACCGGAGTCGAAGGCCCCGTCGTCAGCGACGACGTTGTGCGCGCCACCCTGACCGGTCCACTCCCAGGTCACGGTGGTTCCGGGTGCGATGGTGAGCTCCTCGGGGTCGAACGAGAGTCCCGAACCCGAACCCACTGCCACCGTCTCCCCGCCGCCCGAACTGTTCCCCTCCTGTGCCGCGGCCGTGCCGGTCGCGCCGGCGACGGCCGCCGTCCCCCCGGCGGCCCGGAGGAACCCGCGTCGGCTCACCGGCGCATCGGCGTCGGTCGCATCCATACCCCGGATCCGTGTCGATCCATACTGAACATTACGGTGTCATCGGCCGGTCCGTCGACCTCGGGTCGTCCCACGAGCGCGTTCGATGGGGAGGGACGTATTCCATGCACTCGCAAGCCACGAAGCCACCATCCAGGAAGACAACGAACCTATAACCGATGCGACTGAATGGGGACGTAGGGAGACGAACGGGAGTGGCCAAACTACATGGGTAACGACGACCGCGAAACCGACGGGGGTATCGTGTCGTCGGTCGGCGACCTCGTCGTGGTGTCGAACCGCCAGCCGTACACCCACAGCTACGAGGCGACCGACGACGGACGCGAGATAACGGTGAGCCGGCCCGCCGGCGGGCTGACCGCGGGGCTCGACCCGGTGATGCAGGAGACCGACGGGACTTGGATCGCCTGGGGCGACGGGGAAGCCGACGCCGACGTCACCGACGAGAACGACGAAGTCCGAATGCCGCCGGAGAGCGAGGCCTACACGCTCAGACGCCTCTGGCTCACCGACGAGGAGGTCGAGGGCTACTACTACGGCTACTCGAACCGCGTGCTCTGGCCGCTGTGTCACGGCGGCACGATGAAGGCCGAGTACGTCGAGCGCTACTGGCAGCGCTACCAGCAGGTCAACCGGACGTTCGCCGACGCCACCATCGAGGCCGCGAGCGAGGATTCATTGGTCTGGTTTCAGGACTATCACTTCACGCTCGCGCCCCGACAGGTCCGCGAGGCGGTCCCCGACTCCACGTTCCTGATGCACTTCTGGCACATCACGTGGCCCGGTTGGGACACCTTCCGGTCGTGTCCGAACCAGGAGGCGCTGCTCACCGGGCTGCTCGGCAACGACCTGCTCGGGTTCCACGTCGAACGTTACTGCAAGAACTTCCTCGACTGCGTGGACGAGGCCCTGGAGGACGCGTTCATCGACTACGACGGCAACCGGGTCAACTACGACGGCCACACGACCACGGTTCGCGCGTTCCCGATGGGCATCGACGCCGACTCGATCCGCGAACACAGCGAGTCGGCCGATGAGGCGTTCTGGAACGAGTTCAAGACCGACCACGGTATCGAGCCCGACACCAGGGTCGTCGTGGGCGTCGACCGGCTGGACTACACCAAGGGCATCGTCGAGCGCCTCGACGCGTTCGAACGGCTGCTCGAAACCCGACCCGAGTGGCGTGGGGAGGTGTGTTACGTCCAGAAGGCCAACGAGAGCCGGTCGCTGATCCCCGACTATCAGGACCTCCAGACCGAGGTGCAGGAGTCGATCGAGCGGGTCAACGACCGGTTCGGGACCGACGACTGGCAGCCCGTGGTCTACATCAACGAGTTCATCGCCCAGGACGAACTCTGTGGGCTCTATCGCTACGCCGACGTGATGCTCGTGAGCGCGGTGCGCGACGGCATGAACCTCGTCTCGAAGGAGTACGTCGCCGCACAGGTCGACGACGACGGCGTGCTCGTGCTCTCGGACCAGGCGGGTGCCTACGAGGAACTCGGCGAGTGGGCGCTGACGATCAACCCCTACGACACCGACGCGTTCGCCGAGACGATCGAGACCGCACTGACGATGGACCCCGACGACCGCGAGGACCGCATGGCGGCGCTCCGCGAGCAGGTCGAGTCCCAGGACCTCTTCGCGTGGATGGACGACATCTTCGCGACGGCGAACGAACTCAGGGAGAAGAAGATCGCCAGTGACGGGTGAGCGCTCCGACGGGTCGGGTTCCGACCAGACTCCGAGCGACGACGTCGACCCCGACCTCCGGTCGGCGATGGCCACACGGCTCCGCGACGCCGACGGCCTCCTCTTCTGTACCGACTTCGACGGTACGCTCGCGGGTATCGAGACCGACCCCGACGCACCGGCGATCGGCACCGCGAACCGCGAGGCGCTCGAAACCCTCCGCGACCACCCCGGGGTCCACGTCGCGGTGATCAGCGGACGCGAACTCGCCGACCTCCGCGAGCGCGTCGGGATCGAAGGCATTGACTACGCCGGCAACCACGGCCTCGAACTCTACCAGGGCGAGGAGGCCTCGGTCCATCCAGAGGCCGCCGAACGCGAACGCGAGCTCGAACGCATCGTCGACATGGTCGAGGACGACCTCGCGGGCACCGACTGCTTCGTCGAGAACAAGACCGTGAGCGCGACGATCCACTATCGGAGCGACCCCGAGCGCGAGGCCGAGGTCCACGACGCGGTCGAGAGCGCCGTCGAGCAGGTCGCGCCCGACGGGTTCGAGGTCTCGACCGGCAAGGAGATAATCGAACTCACGCCCGCCGTGGCGTGGGACAAGGGGAAGGTGGTCTCGCAGCTGATGGAGGACTACCCCGACTCGCTCGCGGTCTACATCGGCGACGACACGACCGACGAGGCCGCCTTCCGGGCGCTCTCGGACGAGGACATCAGCGTCCACGTCGGCGACGACGAGACCGCGGCGGCCTACCGACTCGCCGACCCCGAGGGGGTCACCGCGTTCATCGAGTGGGTGGTCGAAGAAGGCCTCGACGAACTCGGCGGTCACGCCGACTGACCGACCAGGGGTCGACCGCGCCGGGCGCAGGCTTATGCCCTCGGCGACGCAAACGAGGGACATGGGACTCATCAGCCTCCTCACCTCGAAACGGTCCGGACAGCTCAGCGCGCTCTCGATGGTGGTCGAGGCCGCCATCGCCCTCTACCGGGGCAAGAAGGACGTCGCGGCGCTCTACCTCGGCGCGGCCGTGCTCGCGTACCGGTCGAGCGTTATCGGCGCTGTCGCCGAGATACTGATCCGTGCCTATCAGCGGCTTCGATAAACGGGAAAACGCGGCTTCGCGGTCGGTCGACCTACGCGCCGGCTTCGTCGAGCGCGGACTCGATCTCGTCGCGCTGGGTGACGCCGATGAACCGTTCGACGACACCGTCGTCGTTCTCGACGACGAGGGTGGGGATCGAGCGAACCTGGTACTCGTTGGCGGTCTCCTGGTCCTCGTCGACGTCGATCTTCTCGAACTCCACGCTCCCGTCCCGGTCGGCCTCGATCTCCTCGAGGATCGGGTCCTGAGTCTTGCAGGGGCCGCACCAGTCGGCGTAGAAATCCTTCAGTGTGACGCTCATTGTTCACCTCTGGTTACGTCACCACCACTGATAAGCGTTGTTCACCGGCCAGCGGCCGACGAAAGGCTTAGGACTCTCCCGGCTCCAGCGATGGTATGAGCAGCGGCCAGAACTCCGGCGGGCTGATGTCGAGCGCGGGACTCGTGCGGTACTTCGACGCCGAGGACCAGAACGCGATCCGGATCAGTCCGGAGTCGGTCGTGGCCTTCGGGGTCGCGTTCGGGTTGTTCGTGATGGCGCTGACGGTCATGCTGTAACCGGACGTTCTTTTTCGTCCATCGCCTCCGTCCGCTATGAGCCTCACCGCCGGCGTGATAGCCGTTCAGGGTGATTTCCGCGAACACGCGAGCGCCATCGAGCGCGCGGCCCGCGCCCACGGCGAGCGCGCGGAGCCGATCGAGGTCCACACCTCGGGGACCGTCCCCGACTGCGACCTCCTCCTTCTCCCGGGTGGGGAGTCGACGGCGATCTCGGCTCACCTCCAGCGTGAAGGTATCGCCGCGGAGATACGCGAGCACGTCGCGGCTGGCAAACCCCTGCTCGCGACGTGTGCCGGTCTCATCGTGGCGTGTACCGACGCCGGCGACGACCGGGTGGACTGTCTGGACCTCGTCGACGCGACGGTCGCGCGCAACGCCTTCGGCCGCCAGCGCGACAGCTTCGAGACCCGACTCGACGTCGAGGGGCTCGACGAGCCGTTCCCCGCCGTGTTCATCCGTGCGCCGCAGGTCGCGAGCGTGGGCGAGTGCGAGGTGCTCGCGACGTTCGACGGCCACCCGGTCGCGGTGCGCGACGGCCCCGTCATCGGGACGGCCTTCCACCCCGAACTCACCGACGACGCGCGGATCCACGGGCTGGCGTTCTTCGAGTCCCCCGAGTGACCCCGCCGGTGACAGCCTTTTGCGCATCGGCGTCGTCGGTGGGGTATGAACGCCCACATCGACGCGGTGCGGGTCGCGGGGACGCCGTCGGGCCCGGTGCCGGTGGTGTTGTTGGCCCCCGACAGCGAACCCGACCTCCTGCCGATATTCATCGGGTTCGACGAGGCCGCCGCGATCGCCCGCGGGCTCGACGCGGTCGATATCGGCCGGCCGCTGACCCACGACCTCCTGCTCGACGTGGTCGAGGAGCTCGGCGGTCGGGTCGATAAGGTGGTGGTCGATTCGCTCGAAAGCGAGGGCGAGGGCGGTACCTACACCGCGGACCTCCATCTCGACACGCCGCGGGGCACCACGGTGGTCGACGCCCGGCCGAGCGACTCGCTCGCGCTCGCGGCCCGGACGGGAGCCGACATCGAGATCGACCCCGGCGTGTACGACGAGGGCCGTCGCGAGCGCACGACGTTCGACGACCTCGACGACATCCGGGAGGTCGCGGACCTGTGAGCGACGACTCCGCCCGCCAGACCGACCCGGTGCTCGACGACCTCGTGGCGGTCATCGAGGACCGGAAGGAGACCCTGCCCGAGGGGTCCTACACCGCCTCGCTGTTCACCCACGAGAAGGGCGAGAACAGGGTGCTCGAAAAGCTGGGCGAGGAGGCCACGGAGGTGATCCTCGCGGCGAAGGACGACGACCACGAGGAGCTGGTCGCCGAGAGCGCGGACCTGGTCTATCATCTCCTCGTGACGCTCTCGATGAACGACGTGAGCCTCGACGAACTCAGGGCCGAACTCGAAACCCGGCGGTAGGCGAAGTAGAACTGTTATCGCGGGGCGAAGCGGTGGCGGACGACTTCGCTGTCGTCGTCCCACTCGAACTCGTCGTGGACGGCGTCGAGGCGCTCGCGGTAGGCGTTGAGGTCCGCCGAACCCTCCGCTCGCGCGTCCTCGTCGGTGAGGTCGCCGAGTTTTCGGGCTTCGACGTCGAGCACCTCGAACATCTCGCCGCCGACCTCGAAGGTGTCGCCCTCCTCGGCGTACTGGTGGCCGCGGTGGAGCTGGGTGACGGTGCCGTCGGCGACGAGGCGTTCGAGGTGTTCGTTCGGGAGGAGGTCGCCGGGCTGTATCTGGGCCATGCGCGGGCTACGCGGCCGGTGTGCAAAAGGAATCGGGTGCCTCGTTCTCCGTTCGGTTACGCGAGGAGGCTGCCGACGGCTCCGGCTATCGCGCTCGGGATGGCCATGATGAACGCGAGGCCGACCCCGATGACGAGGACGCTCCCGCCGAGCAGCCCGCCGAACCCGAGCGCGACGTCGAACACGGCGACGAGTAGACCGACGAGGACCGCGACGATGATGCCGCCGAGCGCGCCCGCGAGCAGGCCGTGCCAGAACCCGCGACCGAGTCCCCCGCCGGCGATGTAGCCGGCGGCGAACCCGCCGACGACCGCCGCGAACAGCTGGCCGATCACGGGAAGGATAGCGCCGACGATGCTCAACACCAGTTCGATGAGAAACCCGATCCCGACCGCCCGCCAGTTGGTCATAGCCGTGAGTAGTCGGCGGGATGGTATATTCATATCGACTGCGGGTCTCCGGGGCGAGGGCTCGCGCGCACCGACGAACGCGCTTTTACGTATCCCTGCTGTACGGGCCGCATGATTTTCGAAGACCTCCCCACCACGCCGACCGCGGAGGAACTCATCGACCGGGCGTTCTCGCGGGCGGCGCGGGCCGGACGGGCACAGTCGGGCACCGACGGCCAGCAGTCGATGCTCCAGACCGCGGCGAACGTGCTCTCGGACAACCTCGAACACGTCGTGACGAGCTGGCCGGACTTCGACACCGTCGACCCGTTCTACTACGAACTCGCCGACGCGCTCGTCGAGGTCGACGAGCTCAGAAAGAGCCTCTCGGAGGTCCGCTGGGCCAGCCAGAAGACCGCCGAACTCAAGAGCGAGTACCAGGGCCGGCTCCGCGGCGACGTCGAGACGGCGCGGAAACTCAGAAAGCAGGCGTTCGCGCGGCTCGCGGACGTGGTCGAGGAGGTCGAGCCCGACCTCGAACGGCTCGGAGCAGCCCGCGACGAGCTCCGAACCCTCCCCGACATCCGCCCCGACGAACCGACGATCGTGGTCGCGGGCTTCCCGAACGTCGGGAAGTCCACCTTCGTCAACCACGTCACGAACGCCCGCGGCGAGGTCGCCTCCTACCCGTTCACCACAACCCGGATCGGCGTCGGCCACCTCTCGCGCGAGCGCATCCGATACCAGCTGGTCGACACCCCAGGACTGCTCGACCGCGACGACGGCACCCGCAACGAGGTCGAACTCCAGGCCGAGAGCGCGCTGGCCCACGTCGCCGACTGCGTGCTGGTGTTCGTCGACGCGAGCGAGGCCTGTGGTTTCCCGCTTCCCCAGCAGCTCGCGCTCCGCGACCGCGTCGAGGACCGCTTCTCGGTGCCCGTGCTCACCGTCTGTACGAAGGCCGACCGTTCGGACGATCTCGACGCCGACCACTATCTGAGCGTGGAACAGGAGGAGGGTATCGAGGAACTCGTCGACGCGGCGGTCGAGGCAGTGGGCTACGAACCCGAACTCCCCTACTGACCGCGGGGTTTTCCTTCCGGCCCTCGAATCCCGGCTATGCACTTCGACCAGCGCACCCAGCGCGCGCTCCGCGAGGCCGGGCTCTCGACCGACGAGATCCGCGAGGCCTCGAAGCGCGTCGTCGCGGCCACCGAGGACGACGCCGAGAAACTGGAAACCTTCTTCGCCGACCTCGAAACGGTCTACTCGGACATGGACCAGGCCCACAGCGCCGAGGCGTTCCCCGAACACGAGGTCGAATATCTCGATCTCTTCACCCACGCGAACGACATCCGGGGTTACCTCCGGTTCTCGACGTGGGGTGTTCCGGTCGAGGGCGGGCGCGTGCTCTCGGAGGACCTGGTCGAACTCTCGCTCGGCGACACGGTCAACAGTCGAATTCAGTTCGCCGCCTCGCGCGAGGCGTTGCAGTGAGTCGGGCCGACGGCGGACGCGACGCGGACCGCCAGTGGGTCCGGATCGAGGAGGAAGTCCCGAGATGGGGACTGGTGAGTCGGCCGCTGACCACCGTCCGGGAACGCGAACTGGTCGTCGATTCGGCGGGTGACGACGAGGGACCGGGGACGGCGGACGACCCGCTCGCGACGATCCAGGCGGCGTTCAACCGCCTCCCGGTCTTCGTCCAACACGACGTCACGATACACGTTCGGCCGGGGAGCTACACCGACGAAGCGCCCGCGATCCACACCGGGCCGCTCGTCCAGAAGGCCCAGTCCACGCTCCGTCTCGTGGGCGACCCGGACGAACCCGAGCGCGTCGCGGTCGAGTCGGGGATCAACTCGACCTTCTGGGGAAAGCAGTCCCACTACTCGATCCAGGGGCTCGCCTTCGACGGCCTCTCGCAGTTCGCCGGTCCGGTCTCGCTCCGTAACTGCGTGTTTCGTGGCAACGGCGACGCCGCCATCTCGGGGAAGAACGGCCACGTCTTCGCCAAACGATGTGCGATCGGATCCTCCGGGGATCGATACGCCATCTGGAGCACGCTGATGGAGTCATATGGACTCGTGAACTGCTCCCTCGCCGCGAACGAGGCCGCGATACGTGCCAACGGCCCCGGAACGCATCGGCTCTCGGGGAGCTGTTCGGTCGACGCGCCGACCGCGTTCGACGCCGATTCGGGGTCGCTCATCGTCCACGGCGAGGAGCTCTACGTCGGCGGGCGACGCTACACACCGGACTGAGGTGGGTCGGTTGGTCGTCGGTTATCGGCCGTAATCCGCGTCGCCCGTGCCGCCGGTGAGCGCGCTGGCGAGCGCGCCCTCGACCACCACGTCGTCGCCGAGCGAGGTGAGTCGGATCTCGGGGACGTTGGTCATCACGAGGTCGTCGAGGCGTTCGCGCATCGGGTCGACGACCTCGGCCTCGTTGTTGAGCGCGACCGCGCCGCCGACCGAGACCACGAGCGGCGCGTAGGCGTGGACGATGTCCGCCATCCCCAGCGCGTTCCAGTCGGCGAGCCGGTCGATGACGTGGCCCGCGAACGCGTCGTCGTCGTTCTCGAAGATGTCCACCGCGGTGAACCCCTCGTCCTCGATCGGAAGGGCGGTCTCGGGCCGGCCGTCGTCGTCCCAGAGCAGGCGGGCGTACTCGGGGATGTTGCTGCCCGCACAGTAGGCCTCCCAGTGGCCCTCCTTCCCGCAGCCGCAGTCCATTCGACCGGTTGGATCGACGGTCATGTGACCCGCCTCGCCGGCGTTGCCGTCCCAGCCGCCGAGGATGTTGCCGTCGACCGCGACGCCCGCACCGATCCCCGAGGAGATCGTGAGGTAGACCATGTCGTCGGGGTTGCGCTCGGCGTGGTAGCGCTCGCCGATGACGCCCGCGGCGACGTCCTTGTGGAGGTAGACCTCGTCGGTGTCGAGGAGGTTCGAGACGGGGCCGCGGAGCGGGACTTCCCCCACGGGAATGTTGGTTGGTTCGACGAGTCCCTCGGTGAGGTCGAGGCGGCCCGCGGCGGCGATGCCGACCGCCTCGACGGCCGTGGGGTCGACGCCCGCCGCCGCCGTCGCTTCACGGAGGCTTTCGAGGATCGCTTCGGTGACCGCGAGCCCGTTGGGGCCGCGCGGGGCTTCGCGTCTGTCGGACCCGTCGATGTTCCCGTCCGCATCGGCGACGACCACCCGGAGGTTCGTCCCGCCGAGGTCGACGCCGGCGTAGTTCGCCATAGCTCGATCGTGGCGGCCGGCGACTTAGTTCATCACGGTTCGTCGCTGTGAGCGTCACGCCTCCGTACGGGGTTCAATACGAACCCGTGAAGCGAACCGAGACCGGTAACGGGGAGTCAACCACCCCATCGTGAAGATCTACACGTCGACAGGGACCACACCCTTGTGGAGTTACGGCGGCAAAACCGCGAGGAAGCGTCTATTCGATACGAAATCCTGGGGGTTCCCAATGGCGATCCCTGTTTCGTCGGTGGTTTCGTCGATGGCCGTCTGCCCACGAACGCTAGGACCGTACGTCGGGTTGAACCGCGATGAACACCTCGTTCATCCGCTCTCGATGCTTTACAAATGATATTTCGGACGAATATGGAATTATTTATATGCCTCTGTTTGGATGAACTATCAAGCGACGGAGGGAGGAAGAGAATGTGTGAGGAAACGACGGCCGAAACGACTGAACGCACCGAGATACCGTTCACGACCGAATTACCGCACCGCGCCGCTCCCCTCGGTCGACCGATGGGTTCTGGGGTCACTGAAGACCGCTGGGTGAGGGGATTCGACGGTTCCACTGACGACAACCGTGTTCGGTGGCGAAATTTGACCAAACCGATTGATCCCGCTCATAGATCCCTTTCAGTCCCGCATCAGATGGTGAGGGTACTGTGCTCCATTGCAGGGGGATGGGGGCGTGACGGACTCTCGTTCGAAAGTAACGACGGACCTCGAATACCCGTATCCAAACCATAACAGATGCCACGCAACGACGAAGCCACCACGACTGACGACGAAGCGACGACCGAATTCCCACTCAACAGGCGTTCGTATCTGACGTTTACCGGAGCCGCGATCGGGTCCACTGGTTTGCTTTCAGCGCGGGGCAGCGCCGCTACCGAACGTCACGGGATCCAGTTTCGGACGGTCGTTGATATGGTCGATGATGTCGGCTGCGACCCCACGGGCTCCGAACCGTGCGACGATTTGATCACCGATGCTGCCGACGACTATACCCTGTTGAAATTCCCTCCCGGGGAGTACAAACTCACGCAGAAAAACGTCGTGCTCGAGATGACGAACATCGGCTTCTTCGGCGAAGGCGATGTTGCGTTCAAAGTACCGACCAATTTCAATCAGAAGGCGCTGGTGGTCGACCGCGGTACGGGAGTGTTGTTCGAAGGCATCGATATCGACCTCACGGCGTCCGGGGCAACACCCGGTCTCCACCTCGGTGCGGATGACGACCTCGAGATCCACGACGTGGAGTTCATCGGTCAGGGGATCCATCCCGACAGCGATCCACGAGGTGAAGGAAGCGGTAATCCCGAGGTCACTAACGCGCTTTCGCCCATCGTTCGTTCGTCCGATGGGGTCGGACGGGTGACGAACGTCGTCGCGAAGAACGCGGGATTGATGGGTGCGTACAACCGGGGTAGCGGTCGTATTGGCATCTGGGTCGGCATCGCCACGGAGGGGACGATAACTTTCGAAAACTGCCACATCTCGGGATACCCGAACAACTCGATGTACTGTAGCCGGACTTACGGCGTCGTGCAGGTGGAGGGCGGGGTGTTCAGGAACAACGATATCACTCAAGTTCGCATCGGCAGCCGCGGAAGCTACGTCGACGGTGCGACCATCGAGGTCGATATGTCATCGAGCGACAGTCCAAACCCGAACGATATGCTGAACGGCCGGGGTGTTCGTCTGGAGGTCGGTTCGCTCGATACCGCGGGTCCGGTGGTCAGGAACTGTGACGTCGTCGTTGCCGACGCATCACACTCGAGTGGCGGCGTGGTAGCGTCGGCGGATATCGGTCGGTTCGAAGTCGCGAACACCCGGATCCGGAGCGACGTCGACGGGGTACGGGGTCTTCTCGCGAAAGACCCTACCGGCGGGGCTTACTCGACTGACTCGCCGTACGACGGCACGGTTCAAAACGTGAGTATTGTTGGGAGTGCGGACGGGAGCGCGGCCATCGAGATCCGTCAGCGCCCCGGGGTCATGGTCGAGGGATGTTGTATCGAATCCAGTGAGGACGGTCGCGACGGTCTTCGACTGGTTGACTCCGATGGATGTGTGGTACGCGATTGTACGATCAACACGACCGGTAGAACCGTGGTACGCGAGAACAGCGCTGTGGATATCGGTACCATCTCGAACAGCGGTACGTGTCCGGTACCGACCACCGATGACACGAACCCGGATACCCCATCGGGGAACACCGGGCGGAACGTTCTCACTATCGAAGGCGCGACGGGTGCCGACTACGAACTGGCTGTGAGCGGCGATCTTGAGCAGAGCACCGCGATGAGCGGTGCGACGGCTGACCCCAACGACACGATTGACGGCAAAACTGCTACCGGCCAGGTGGATGGTGGCGGCCGGGACAGCTACGCGTTCTCCGGCGAGATAGCGCGGCTCAGGCTCGACGGCGGAGCGAACCTCTACTACAACGAGGACTCGGTCGATCCGGCCACCTACCTCGATCACACGCTCACGATAGAGAGCGAGAGCCGTGCCGAATACACGCTGGTGACGAGCGACGGGGTCGTGAAGAGCGCGTCGATGGATGGTGCGACAGTCGACCCCAACGACGGCATCGAAAACGATACCGTAACGGGTCAGGTGGGCGATGGTGGCCGAGACAGTTATGCGTTCCCCGGCGAGGTCGTCAGCTTGGACGTCGACGGCGATGCGACCGTCTACCGTGACGGACAGCAGGTCGATCCTACCGAGATCGGATCGAGCGTTCTCACGATCGAAGGTGCACCGGAGACCGACTACGAACTCGGTGTCAGCGGCGACCTCGAAAAGAGTACTGCGATGACGAACACCACTATCGACGATCCTGATACCCTTGACGGGTCGAACGCATCAGGACACGTCGATGGGGGTCGCGACAGCTACGAGTTCTCCGGTGAGATAACGCGACTCGTTCTCGACGGCGGGGCGAACCTCTACTACAACGGTGAAATGGTCGATCCGTCCAGATACCTTCCAGATACGATATCGATCGATGGTGCGCCGGGAACGGAGTACGAGATCGCGACCACCGACGGTATCGTCAAAAGCACGGTCGTGGATGGAACCACCGTCGACCCCAACGACGATATCGATGGGACGACCGCCACTGGTCAAGTGGGTGGTGGCGGCCGGGACAGCTACGCGATCCTCGGCGAGATAACGCGGCTCAGGCTCGACGGCGGGGCGAACCTCTACTACAACGAGGACTCGGTCGATCCGGCCACCTACCTCGATCACACGCTCACGATAGAGAGCGAGAGCCGTGCCGAATACACGCTGGTGACGAGCGACGGGGTCGTGAAGAGTACCTCGATGGATGGTGCGACAGTCGACCCCAACGACGGCATCGAAAACGATACCGTAACGGGTCAAGTGGGCGAGGGCGGCCGAGACAGTTATGCGTTCCCCGGCGAGGTCGTCAGTTTGGATATCGACGGCGATGCGACCGTCTACCGCGATGGGAGTCGTGTCGTGAACGAGGAGCGCCGCTCCCCCCCGTCCGATGCGCTCCCGGCGTTCGGCCGGCTCGGTTGATATCCGCACCGAGACGTCTCTCTCCCCTCGATTTTTCGATTCCTCGAGGCAAGACGATAAATCGCTTCGAGGACGATCTAACTCATGATCGAACCAGACCTCTCGGGGCGGACGGCGCTGGTGACCGGCAGCGCGAAGGGTGTCGGGCGCGAACTGTTGTTGTCACTGGCCGAACGCGGCGCGTCGGTCGCGGTCCACTACAACACCAGCCCGGACGCGGCCGAGGAGGTCGCGGACGCGGCGCGCGAGCACGACGTCGAGGCGGTAACGGTGCAGGGCGACGTCACCGACCCCAGCGCCGTCGGCGAGCTATTCTCGGCGGTCGAGGCCGACCTCGGGAGTGTCGAGATCCTCGTCAACAACGTGGGTGCGTTCGCGCCGACTCACTGGGAGGAGATCGACTTCGAGACGTGGAACCTGGTGCTCGAAACCAACCTCAACGGGACGTATCTCTGCTCGAAACGCGCCCTCCCTGGGATGCGCGAGAACGACTGGGGCCGGATCGTGAACGTGGGCTACGCGAGCGCCGACAGACTCCTCGTCGCGCCGAAGAACTTCCCGTACTTCGTCGCCAAAGCAGGAGTCATAATGTTCACCCGGATGCTCGCCGCCGACACTCAGGACACCGAGATCACCGTGAACGCCATCTCGCCGTACGTGGTCGAGAACTCGGACGTGTTCCCCGAGGACCTGCCGCGGGGCCGCGCGGCATCGTTTGAGGATATGTCCCAGGCGATGTTGATCTTCCTCGAAGACGGTAGCGACTACCTGAGCGGGCAGAACCTCGCGGTCGACGGTGGCTGGCGACCCGAACGGATCTGAGCGGGGCGGCGGCCGCCGCCGCCGGCGGTTGCGGCGCGGTCGCAGTGCGGTCGCCGCGGCCTGCGGTGGCGGTTGCGGTTCCTGGTATCTCGGCGAGCGGGAGCGAGCCGAGGCTCAGGAGAGCTGTGCTCTCCTGGTGGATGAAGGGCGAACGAACCCCGGAGGGGTGAGTGAGGGCTTCAGCGGAGGCGGTGCTGTGCGGTTGCGGAGTGTGAGGTCGTTGTACCGCGAGTGAGGCCGCAGGCCGAACGAGCGGCCCTTTTTAGTCCAGGTTTTTGCGAGGAGTGGTGCGCGAAGCGCACCCGACGAAGTAAAAAAGTGGTTTTAGAACGCGTCGCCTTCGACCGAGATATCGGCGTGGAGCTCCTCTTTGAGGGCGGAGTGGACGTGGCAGATCTCCTCGCCGGTCTCGACGAGCGTGTCCTCGTCGCCGCTGATGTCGGCCTCGACGCGCATGTCGAAGCGGATCGCGGTGAGGTCGTCGTCGTCGTCGAGGTCGGCCTCGGCGTCGATCTCGACCTTTCCGAGGTCGTCGTAGTCGTTCTGCTGGGCACCGACGCGGAAGGCCGGAATATAGCACGAGGCGTAGTCGGCTACGAGCGTCTGGTTCGGCTCCGGCCCCTCCTGTTCGGTCGCGTCGATGGTGAGTTCGAACTCGCCGAGGCGGCTGGTGGTCGAGAAGCCTTCCTCGGACGTACTGTTGACGGTGATGTCTGCCATTGCGCTCGCGGGTTGGACTGCCGGCGACGTAAGCCTGTCCCACTCGTGTGCGTGGCGGCCGCGGTCCCACGGTGGACCCGGTCGAGGGTCGGAACGGTCGAGCGCGGGTCAGTCGAGGGTGAACGAGCCGTCGTCGTCGAGGACGTGGACCTCGCTGTCGGCGGCGCGTTCGTCGACCGCGTCGGCGAACTCCTGGGGGTCGGCTTCGAGCGGCGGCATGGTGTCGTAGTGCATTGGGAAGACGTGCGGCGCGTCGAGCCAGTCGGCCGCGATCGAGGCCTGCCAGATCCCCATCGTGAAGTGGTCGCCCATCGGGAGCGCGACCGCGTCGGGCTGGAGGAACGGCGCGATGACGTCGCGCATCTCGGGCATCAAGCCCGTATCGCCGGCGTGGTAGAACGAGGTGCCGGTGCCGTCGGGACCGGGCTGCTCGTCGCTCACGAGGACGCCGGTCGGCATCCCGAGTTCGTACTCGTAGCCCATGTCGATGCCGCTGGTGTGGTCGGCGCGGTGCATCGTGACGTAGGCGTCGTCGCACTCGACGGTCCCGCCGATGTTCATCCCGATCGTCTCGGCGACCCCGAACTCCGCCTCGACGTAGGCCGCGAGTTCGGGGGTGGCGACCACGGTCGCGTCGGCGAACTCGCCGACGTCAGCGATGTGGTCGGCGTGGCCGTGGGTGAGTACGACGTAGTCGGGCTCCTCGATGTCCGCCGGCTCCTTCGACGTGTGCGGGTTGTCGAAGAACGGGTCGATCAGGAGGCTGGTGTCGCCGACCTCGACGTACCACGTCGAGTGGCCGTGCCAGGTGAGTTCCATTGCAGTCCCCGATACTCGCGCGGCACACTTAGTTGTGCGGCGGGCGTGTGAACAATTCACGCGGCGGGTTCCGGCGACCCGTCAGGGGTCGTCCCGGCGGTTCCCGTCGGGACTGGCCTTGCGGCGCTCCGCTTCGAGCCCGCGGATCTGCCGGAGGTAGTAGAGCACACCGACGAGGGCGACGACTACGAGTATCGCCAGCCCGCCCGCGAAGATGTAGAGGTCGCGTTCGAGGTAGTACCGGACGGCCACGCTATCGCTCTCGACGTTCTCCCAGTGGATACGGACGTGGCCCGAGGCGGTGCGCTCGGTCTCGTAGTCGCCCGGGTCGACCCGCGCGAGTGGTTCGTAGTCGACCCGCATTCCCTTCGGAATCGTGACCTCGTAGCTCCCGGGGACGAACGTCTCGGTCACGAACTGCTTGCCCTGGGCCGAGGACTCGAACGCGACCCGGCCGTCGCGCGCCGGGAGGTCGATCACCGTTCGCTCCTGTTCGTTGGTCGCGTTGAGTTTCGGCGAGGCCGCCGTCACCACGCTACCGTTAGGGTACTGGAACTTGAGCGCCGAGATGGCGAGCGGTCGGTCGCGCTGGAGGCTGTCGCGACGCTGAACCACGAATTCGGAGCGGTTATCGACGCGGTAGACCGCCTCGTAGCTCCCGCCGGTGATGTTGATCGAGGCGTTGACGTCCGTGTTCCAGTCGTAGCTCTCGTTCTGGGTGAGCGCGTCCTGATTCGCGGGGCTCGGCCCGAACGCGGACGTACAGCCGGCGAGCGCGACGAACGCGAGGAACAGGACGAATCCGAGCGCTCGCGTTCGGTTCATTCGACGACACAGAGGAGTTCGGCGGGGAGATAGCCCCCGATGCTCGCGAGCAGTCCCGGTGGGTCGGTGCCCTCGGCACAGACGATGCTCTGTTCGAGCAGCCCGAGCCGCTCGACGGTGATGATGTCCTGGGCGTGGCCCGCCCGGTTCACCGTCGCGCGGGTTTCCCCACGTGTCGCGCTGTTGACGTTGACCCGACCGGGTCCCCGCGACCACTCGTAGAGCCGGTCGCGCTCGGCGTCGGCCAATCGGTTGGGGTCGCCGTAGACGAACTGCATCGGGAGATGCTGGACCAGCCCGTAGCGCGTCCGGACCTGGTCGGGCGTCCCGGGACCCAGACCGAGTTGGTCGCTCGGAATTCGAATCTCCTCGCCCGCGTCAAGCACCAGTCCCTCGTCGTCCCAGTGTTCGAGGGTGCCGGTGTAGACCTCACCCGCCTCGAACTCGGGGGTGATAGCGCCCCACTCCTCGCGGAGGACGTTCCGGGCGACGGTCTCGTCCTCGCCCGACACCGTGACGCTCGGGAAGTCGTCGTGGCGGAGCCCGACCTCGTACTCGACCGCGAGGTCGCCGACGGCGTTCTCGACCAGCGACCGGAGACCGTCCAGCGCCCGCTCGCGGGCGTCGCCCTCGACGTAACACTTGGTAGCGAGAACGACCATCAGGCGGGGACGTTGAGTTCGGACCGGAGCCGATCGATGCGGGTGTCCATCCCCTCGATGAGCTGGTCGTTGTCGAGCGATTCGAGCTCGGAGCCACACTGGGGGCACTCGAAGCCGAACTCCATGGCCTCCTCGAACTCGAAGCGGATCGAGTCGGTCTGACAGAGGAAGAACTCGTGGGTCCGCTCGTACTCCCGGCGCTCTTCGAGCGCGTCGAGCAGCCGCTCCATCTCGTCCCGGAGGTTCTCGGGGATCGAGTCGTACTCGAACGTCCAGAGGTAGGTCAGCCAGCCCGAGTCCTCGTCGCGGAGCCGGCGGTAGCTCGCGAGGTCGTTCTCGTAGAGGATGAACAGCGCGCGCCGGACGTCGTTGAGTTCGAGGTCGAGATCCTCGGCAAGTTCCTCGTCGGTGACTTCGCCGTCGGGTGGGGCGGCCGCGACGGGCATCCCCCGCGGACCGACGAGCTCGTGGAGATAGGTCTGCACTACCGGATCAGAAAGGAGGTCCTCGAACGCCATTTGGCCCTATTCGGGTACGGGGGCGGGTAAACCCATCGTTCACTCCCCGTCGTTACCGGGGCTCTCGACACGCTTGCCGCGGGCCTTCGGCACCACTCGGCGCTCGGCGTCCATCCACTCGCGGTCGAGTTCGCGCCCCTCGAAGAGCCGGTCGAGGAACACCGCGAGCGAGGCCACCTCCGAGTGGGGCTGGTTGGTGACGGCGACGTTGTAGTCGGCGGCCTCGTAGACGTCGAAGGAGACCTTCTCGGCACCCACGACGACCAGCAGCGGCCGGTCGCGGTGGGCGCTTCGGATCTCGGTTTCGACCTCCTCCACCGGGAGACCGTACATCGTGAGGTGGACGACGGGACCCGGGAACTCCTGCAGCAACGGGCGGTAGGCGTCGGTGACCTCGACCTCGAACGGGCCGCCGAAGCGCTCGGTGATGTCGGCGACGGTCTCCCCGGGGCCGGCGGCCTCGCCAGCGAAGACCACCCGGTCGGCACCCAGCGCTCGGGCGGTGAGCCCCACGTGCGAACTCATCCGCTCGTCGCGACCCGGCCGGTGGCCGAGCCGGAGCACGTGGACTTCGGGTTCGCCCTGCATCTCACTGCGCGGCGTCGATCGCCGAACTGATCGCGTCGACGGTCGGGTCCACCGCCGTTCCGTTGACGAACACCGCCGGCGTCCCTTCGATACCCTTCTGCATGCCCTGCTGTTTGTCGCTCACGATGGTCCGTTCGAACCGCCGGTTCGTCGCGGCGTTCCTGATCCGGTTCGCACCGAGCCCGGTCTCCTCGCCGAGCGACGCGTAGAACTCCGGGCCCAACGAACTCTGATTCGCGAACAGCTGGTCGAGGTAGGTCCAAAAGGCTTGGTCGCCGGCGAGCGCTTGGGCGGCCCGGGCGGCGTTCGCGGCCGTGTAGGAGGCGGGGTCGTCGACCGGGATGGGGAAGTCGTGGTGCTCGTAGCGGATGTCGTTCGAGTCGATGTAGTCGCTCTGTATCTCCGGCACGACGTTCTGCACGTACTCCTGGCAGTGCGGACAGGCGTAGTCCTCGTAGGCCGCCACGGTCACGCTGGCGTTCGGGTCGCCCTTGACGGGGGCGTCGAGCGGCTGGTTAACCGAGAGACCGCCGCTCGCGTTGTAGTTGGGGAGGTCTGAATCCGCGCTCGCCGAGCCGCCACCCAGGCCGAGACAGCCGGCGAGGGACGTGAGGGCGACCCCGCTCGCGCCGAGCAGCATCCGGCGGCGGGTCGACGTCGATCTGTCCCCCGTTCGGTCCGCCGGCCCGCGGTTCTGGTCCATTGGTTGACCATTACGCCCCGGCGCGCATAAATCCCGCGACCCGCGGCGGATCCGGACCGCAGGGACCGCAAGAGCCATACTCCACGACTCGGCATTCGGGACATGAACCTCACCGACAAACGCGTGCTCATCACGGGCGGGGCGGGTCTCGTCGGTTCGCACCTCGCGCGCCACCTCCTCGACGACAACGAGGTCGTGGTGGCCGACGACTGCTCGAAGGGCGACCGCGAGCGGGTTCCCGACGGGGCCGAGTTCGTCGAGGCCGACATGACCAGCGAGGACGACGTCGCGGCGGCCGTCACCGAGGACCTCGATTGCGTCTTCCACTTCGCGGCCTACACCGACACCAACTACGCGGACCCGCGCCAGCTCTTCGAGGAGAACGGCGCGATGACCTACAACGTCCTCGAACGCATGGACGAGGTCGGCGTCTCGAACATCGCCTTCACCTCCTCTTCGACTGTGTACGGCGAAGCCCCGATGCCGACCCCCGAGGACCACGCACCGCTCGAACCCATCTCGATCTACGGCGCGAGCAAGCTCGCCGACGAGGGCCTGCTCTCGACCTACGCTCACTCCTACGACTTCACCGTCTGGCTCTATCGCTTCGCGAACATCGTCGGCCCGAACCAGCGCGGCAATGTGGTACCCGACTTCATCGAAAAGCTCGACGAGAACCCCGACGAACTGGAGATCCTCGGTGACGGCAGACAGGAGAAATCCTACCTCCACGTCTCGGACTGTGTCGAGGCGGTCTGTCACGTCGTCGAGAGTACTGAAGAACCGATGAACACCTACAACCTCGGGACCGAGACCACGACCTCGGTAACCCGAATCGCGGACATCGTGGCCGACGAGATGGGGGTCGACCCCGAGTACTCCTACACCGGCGGCGACCGCGGCTGGACCGGCGACGTCCCGAAGATGCGGCTCGCGGTCGAGAAGCTCACCGACCTCGGCTACGAACCCGAGCTGTCGAGCGACGAGGCGATTCGGCGCGGCGCGCGCGAGCTCATCGACGAGATCTGTTAAACCGAGAATTCGGTTCGCGCTTCACACTCCTGATTTTCAGCTTCGAGGGTCGCCACCGCGGTGTGGGTCCCCGACACCGGGCTCGACCACTCACCGTCGTAGGTCACGGTCTCGCCGGGCGCGAGTTCGTCCGACCGAAGCGCCTGGGCGAACATCTTCCCCTCCGACCACCGCCAGCGCTCCCCCTCACCGTCGAGCACGATGAAATCGGCGGTCCGAGCGCTCCGGAACGAGAGCGTCACGGGCTCGTCTCCGTCGTTTTCGACGGTGAAGGTGAACGAGACCCGGTCGGGGTTCGTCCGGAGGTCGAGGCTCCCGGTAAGTGACATGCGCGGATGTCGGCGCGCGCTTGCAAAAACGTCGGGGACCGTCGTGGTGGCCCCGCCGAACCTATTCGGCCGTGAAGACCGGCGCGACCTCGTCGTTGGCTTCGAGCACGCCGTCGAGGACCACCCGGTCGCCGATCCCGACCTCGCCGGTGAGCCGGCCGGTGACCCGCGCGCCGTCGAGTTGGACGATTCCTACTTGGTAGGGAGCTTCGAACCCCACAGGGGAGACCTCGACCGTGGTCTCGGTGTAGACCTCGCCCGCGGTCGGGAGTTCGGTCGTCTCCACGTCCTGACTCCCGCACTCGTTGCAGACCGCGAACGGCGTGCCGTAGATCGTCCCGCAGTCCGGACAGCGGACCCCGAGGAGGTCGCCGTCGCGGAGCGCGTCGACCCACTCGGCGTGACTCAGGCTCATTCGCGGGCCTCCATCACCGTGACGACGGTGGTCGCGGCGTCGCCACCCAAGTTGTGCGCGACGGCGCGTTCGGCCCCGTCGATCTGGCGCTCGCCAGCGTTGTTTCGGAGGTGTTCGGTGAGCTCGACGATCTGGCCCGTTCCCGTGGCCCCGATCGGGTGGCCCTTCGCCTTCAACCCACCCGATGGGTTGATCGGCCGGTCGCCGTCGATCGCTGTGCGACCCTCGGCGGCGGCGGGCCCGCCCTCGCCGTCCTCGAAGAAGCCGATGGCCTCGCTCGCCATCACCTCGGCCCCCGTGAAGCAGTCGTGGACCTCCGCGAAGTCCATCTCGTCGGCGCTCGTCTCGGCCTGCTCGTAGGCCTGACTCGCGGCGTCGCGGGCGGCCTGTGTGGCCTGAACGACGGGTTTCGCGCTCAGCGGGACGATGTCGGTCGCGTGGCCGACGCCACCGACGTCGACAGGGTTGTCGAACGAGTCCGCGTTCTCGTCGCTGGTGACGATGACGGCGCTCGCGCCGTCCGAGAACGGACAGCAGTCCATCAGCCGGAACGGGTCGGCGACCACGGGGGAGTCGAGGACGTCCTCCACAGTGATTTCCTTCCCGAAGTGGGCG
This sequence comes from Halococcus sp. IIIV-5B, assembly GCF_003602035.1. Taxonomy (NCBI): domain Archaea; kingdom Methanobacteriati; phylum Methanobacteriota; class Halobacteria; order Halobacteriales; family Halococcaceae; genus Halococcus; species Halococcus sp. IIIV-5B. Next base: position 170,616 of record NZ_QZWE01000004.1, read on the forward strand.
TTCGGGTTCCGGGTGCCGTTGGCGTGGTTCTTGACCGCGACGTGGGCGAGCTGCTCCTCGGTGGTGCCGTACTCGTGCATGTGGCGCTTCGTGAGGAGCGCGAACACGCCGGGGAACGTGAGTCCCGTCGGCTGTTCGTAGTAGCGGTCGGAGGCCGAAGCGAAGATCCGCGTCATCTCGCCGGTGCCGAGACCCGTCTCGGGGGTGCAGCGCTCGACGCCCCCAACCAGAACGGTGTCGTGAACCCCTGCCTCGACCGCCTCGACGGCGTTCTTGAACGCGTTCGAGGAGGTCGCACACGCGTCCTCGAAGCGCTGACAGGGGATCCCCGCGAGCCCGATCTGGGCGGCCACCGCGGGCGCGAGGTGGGTGTCGTTCTCGGTCTGGCCGCCCATCGCGTTGCCGAAGTAGAGGGCGTCGATGTCGTCGGGGCCGACGCCGGCGTCATCGTACGCGCCGAGCGCCGCCGTCGCGAACAGTTCCGTGAGGGTGCGCTCGTGGACGCCGAACGTCGTCATGTCCGCGCCGACGACGCTTGCTCGTGTCATCGACGTTTATCAAGGGTCGGAGACACAAAGACCTGCCGGACCGCCCGAGAACCGTGTCAGTGGGCCGCGTAGCCGCCATCGACGACGTGGACTTCTCCCGTCGTGTACGACGACGCGTCGCTTGCGAGGTAGACCGCCGCGCCGGCGATCTCCTCGGGGTCGGCGAAGCGGTCGACGGGGATCTCACGGAGGAGGTCCTCGTAGATCGAATCGTTTTCGCGGACGCCCGCGGTGAACTCGGTCTCGACGTAGCCCGGCGCGAGCGCGTTGACCCGGATCTCGGGGGCCCACTCGACCGCGAGGGTCCGGGTCATCCCGACCATCGCGTGCTTCGAGGCGACGTAGGGTGTCTGGTAGGGCAGTCCGACGACCCCGCCGACGCTCGCGACGTTGACCACCGCCCCGCTCCCGTCGCGCTCGCCGACCCGCCGCCCGAACGCCGCCGCACACCGGAACGCGCCGGTGAGGTTCACCGAGAGGATGTGTTCCCAGGTGTCGACGTCGAGATCCCGTGCGTCGCCGAAGAAGGGGTTGGTGCCGGCGTCGTTCACCAGCACGTCGACCGGGCCGAGCGCGTCCTCGGCCGCGTCGAACGCCGCCGTCACCTCCTCCTCGACGGTGACGTCCGCCGGACAGGCTATCGCCTCTCCGCCTACGGATTCGATCCGCTCAACGGTCGCGTCGAGGTCGTCTTCCGACCGCGCCAGCGCCGCCACGCTCGCGCCCGCCGCCGCCAGCTCGACCGCTATCGCCTCGCCGATACCCCGGCTGGCTCCCGTCACGAGCGCCACGCGACCGTCGAGCGAGAAGCGGTCGAGCCCTGGTTCACTCATGCAGCCACCACGCGAGCCGGCGGCATAAATTCGGGCCGTCCGGCGGCCGCGGTGGTATTATGTCCACACCACCCGATCACGACCCATGTCGTTTCAGTTGCCCGACCTCTCCGGCCGGACGGCGTTCGTGACGGGGACCACGCGCGGGATCGGCAAGCGAATCGCGCTCACGCTAGCCGAGGCGGGCTGTAACGTGGTTTCGACAGGCAAAACCGTCGACGACGCCGATAGCGATCTGGAGGGCACCATCCACGACACGGCCGCCGCGTGCGAGGAGCGCGGCGTCGAGTCACACGCGATCCAATTGAACCTCCGGGAGCCGGACGAAATCGAGGCCGCAGCAGAGGAGGCCATCGAGGTCTTCGACGAGGTCGATATCGTGATCAACAACGCGAGCGCGATCCAGCTCGCGAACGTCGCGGACCTGCCGGCCAACCGCTTCGACCTCCTGAACGAAGTCAACGTTCGAGGAACGTATCTCACGATCCGCGCGTTCCTACCCCATCTGAAGGAGCACGGCGGCCACATCCTCACCAATTCGCCCCCAGTCACGATGGACCGCGCGCCGGGGAAGGCGGCCTACGCGTGGTCGAAGCTCGGCATGACCTTCGTGACGCTCTCGGTCGCGGCCGAACTTCGAGGGACTGGCGTGGCCGCCAACTGCTTCTGGCCCGTCACGATCATCGACACCCGAGCCTCGCGCTACTTCGGGATGGGGACCGAGGACGACTGGCGAACGCCCGCCATCGCCGCCGACGCGGCGTGTGCACTCCTCGACCGCGATACCGACTTCTCGGGCCACGCGTGCTACGACGAGGCGGTCCTCCGCGAGGCTGGTGTCACCGATCTCTCGCCGTACAACGTCACCGAGGGCGACCCGCAGCCGCTCTCGGCGCAGCTGTTCGACCCGGACTACGAACGGCCCTAACGGTCGGCGTCGGGCGATAGGGATTCATCCCTGGGCCGCCTACGGGAAGCATGAATCGAGCACGACTCGGGCTGGTCGGTGCGGCGGCGGTCGGCGGCGGTCTCGCGCTCTGGAGCGCCTTCGGACTCCTCCGGTCCCGGTCGGCCGAGCGGGTCGAGTACACCGTCGAGCGGACCATCGACGACCGGACCGAGGTCCGGCGGTATCCCGAACTCGTCCGGGCCGAGACCACGGGTTCGTCGGGCCGCGAGGCGTTCCTCAGACTCTTCGACTACATCCAGGGGGCCAACGAGTCCGGGTCGGACGTCTCGATGACCGCACCGGTCCGCACCGACGACGCGGGCGAGACGGTGTCGATGACCGCCCCCGTCCGAATCGACGATGACGACGAGGATGGCGTCCGGATGGCCTTCTACCTCCCCGCCGAGTACACCCCGAACACCGCGCCGCGACCGGCCCACTCGGCGGTCTCGCTCGTCGTCGAACCCCCGCGGTCGGTGGCGGCGCGGCGCTTCTCGTGGTGGGCGTTCGACTGGCGAACGCGCCGGCAGGAGTCGAAACTCCTCGATACGCTCGCCGAGACCGACCTGACGCCCGTCGGCGAGCCGTTCAGCTTCGGATACGACGACCCGAGCGTCCCACCGTTCCTCCGCACGAACGAGGTCGCGGTCGAAGTCGAGTGGTGAACACCGCCCCTCGCTGACGACGGTCTTCGCCGTTACTGCAGGTAGTTCGGGTCCTCGGCGTCACAGCGCTCCTCGTGCTGTCTAGCCTCCTCTTCGTCGTCGAACATCAGGCCGCAGTGTTCGCATTCGTGCCACGTCATGTCGTCGCGCACGGTCTCGACCACCATAGGGGGTGGCTCGGCGGTGCGTGAGTATGAGTGTTGCTCCGGCGTGGACCGGCCCGGTAGTGGGAACGCTGAAGGCGGTCGCTCCCCGTCGTTCGGGTATATGTCGGATGGGGACGCCGCCGGCGTCGAACTCAGGGTCGAGGGGGCACAGAAACGCGACGCGGGCCGCGGGGTCGCGCGCCTTCCGGAGCCCGCTCGCCGAGCGCTCTCGGTGCTGAGCGGCGACACGGTCGTGGTTCGGGGGCAGAGCGCCACCGTCGCGAAGGTCTGGCCCGCGAGCGGCGACCTCTCGGGTGAGGCGGTCCGGATCGACGCCGACACCCGTCGGAACGCCGGGGTGAACGTCGGCGACACGGTGAGGGTGTCGCCGATCTCGGTGGCCGACGCCGACCGGGTCACGATCGACGTCCCCGGACGGCTGGACTCGAGTGCGGACCTCTCGGCGCTGGTGAAGCGTGCGCTGCTCGACCGGCCGATACAGGCGGGCGAGCAGCTCCGGATCGAGCGGCTCGGGACCGAACCGCTCGGTATCGAGTCCACCACGCCCGACGGCACCGTGCGCGTCACCGGGGACACCACGGTGGCGCTCCGCGGGCGGGCCGAATCGTCCCCGAGCGCTGGGGGGTCCGACGCGACGACGACGGACGCGACCGCCGGCGCGGACACCGCCGACGCGACCCCGCGGGTGACCTACGAGGACATCGGCGGGCTCGACGACGAGCTCGACCAGATCCGGGAGATGATCGAACTCCCGCTCTCCGAACCCGAACTCTTCCACGAACTCGGTATCGACCCGCCCTCGGGGGTGTTGCTCTACGGCCCGCCTGGGACGGGCAAGACCCTCATCGCGCGGGCCGTCGCGGGCGAGGTCGACGCCTACTTCACCACGATCTCCGGGCCCGAAGTCGTCTCGAAGTACAAGGGCGAATCGGAGGAGAAGCTCCGCGAGGCGTTCGAGACCGCGGAGGCGAACGCACCGTCGGTGGTCTTCATCGACGAGATCGACTCCATCGCGGGGGCGCGCGGCGACGACGCCGACATGGAAACCAGGGTTGTGGCCCAGCTCCTCACGCTGATGGACGGGTTGGAGGACCGCGGGCAGGTCGTCGTGATCGGCGCGACCAACCGGGTCGACGCCATCGACCCCGCGCTCCGGCGGGGCGGTCGGTTCGACCGCGAGATCGAGGTTGGTGTGCCCGGCGCGGAGGGACGAGAGGAGATCCTCGAAGTCCACACCCGCTCGATGCCGCTGGCCGACGACGTCTCGCTCTCCCGGCTCGCGGCCCGGACCCACGGCTTCGTCGGTGCGGACCTCGATTCCCTCTCGGTTGAGGCCGCGATGGCCGCGCTCCGGCGGCGCGAGGAGGGCGTCCCGCTGGAGGTCACCCGGGCGGACTTCGACACCGCGATGGCGGCCGTCGACCCCTCCGCGATGCGCGAGTACGTCGCTGAGACGCCGAACACGACCTTCGAGGACGTCGGCGGGCTCGACGGGGCGAAGGCCACCCTCACCGAGGCCGTCGAGTGGCCCCTCTCCTACGAAGCGCTGTTCGAGGCCACGGCGACGGACCCGCCCGCAGGGGTGCTGCTCTACGGCCCGCCCGGGACCGGGAAGACCCTGCTCGCGCGGGCGCTCGCCGGCGAGAGCGACGTGAACTTCATCTCGGTGGCCGGGCCCGAACTCCTCGGACGCTACGTCGGCCAGTCGGAGGAGGCCATCAGGGACGTCTTCGCCCGTGCCCGCCAGGCCGCCCCCGCGATCGTCTTCTTCGACGAGATCGACGCCATCGCGGGCGGGCGCGGCGAGACCCACGAGGTCACCGAGCGCGTGGTCTCCCAACTCCTCACGGAGATCGACGGCCTCGCCGAGAACCCGAACCTGATGGTGCTCGCCGCCACCAACCGCAGGGACGCCATCGACCCGGCCCTCCTTCGTCCGGGACGGATCGAATCCCACGTCGAGGTGCCGGCCCCCGACGAGGCCGCCCGCCGGGCGATCCTCGACGTCCACACGCAGGGCAAACCCCTCGGCGACGTCGACCTCGACGCGCTGGCCGCGGAGTCCGAGGGCTACTCCGGCGCGGACATCGAGGCGCTCTGTCGAACCGCGTCGATGGCGGCGATCCGCGAGGTCGCGAGCGAGTACGACCCCGAGGAAGCCACCGCCCACGCCGACGAGATCCTGATCACCGACGAGCACTTCGCCGCCGCCCGTGAGTCGGTCATGCCGACGTTCGAGTAGCGGAAATCGAACGCACGAACGCCCGTCTCACGACAACCGGTTCCGAAGCCGGCCGACCGACCGCCCCAGCCGCCGCCGGATCCGGCGGCGCTGGTAGACGCCCTCACCGAGCGCCCAGACGAGCGCGACGAGGAGCCCGACCCCGAGAACCGAGAAGGCCCAGGTCGGGAGCCAAACGGGTTTGAGCCACGGCGCGACGTGTTTCCAGCGCGTCGCGAGTTCGGTGAGTTCGGCGGACACCGGCGTCACGCCGGCCACCCCGCCGACGACGGCCGGCACGGACGGGAGGTCGTTTCCGGGGTGGCTCCCGCCGTGGAGCGTGGCGTTGCCGGTCGCGTTCTGGTCCGTCATCGTCGGACCACCGGCCTCGTCGCCTTGGGCCACGCGCTCGGCGTCGTAGGTCGCCCACGGCGCGTGCATCTCCCAGACGACCTGACCGGAGGGCGTGACCTCGATCACCCGGTTGTTCATCGAATCGACGACGAGGGTGTTCCCATTGGAAAGCCGGTCGGCGTCGCGTGGCCAGTTGAGGTCGCCCGAGAGCGTCCAAGTCCGCTCCCAGGTGCCGTTGCTCGCTGGCCCGCCGGTCCGTTCGTACTCCACGATCCGGTCGTTCTCGGAGTCGGCCACGAGGATCGTGGGTGTACCGTTCTCGCTCTCGAGGTAGGTGGGGTTGTGCTGTTCGTAGAGGACCGAGTGGTCGCCGTCCGCCCCGAGACGCATCTCGATCTCCTTCGTCGAGCGGTTGACCGCGATCACCTGGTCCATGTTCCGGACCGAGACCAGGTACTCGCCGTCGCCGATCTTATCGACGTCGTTGACGTGGGTCCAGTCCTTCGCGTCGACCCCCGGGCCGGCCCCGTCCGGGTAGTGGTTCGCGAACCGCCAGCGCCAGGTCACGTTCTCGGTGGTCCGGTTGTAGACGAAGACGCTGTCGTTGCTGGTCTCGCCGGTGTCGTAGTTGATGCCCGCCACGAGGAGCTCGTCGCCGTTGATCAGGTCGATGTCGTGGACGTCGGGGCTGTCGAACCGTTCGGTCCAGACCCGTTCTTCGGTCTTCGGGTCGAACTCGTAGACGACCGTCTCGTTCTCGACCGGGTTCACGACGAGCAGGTTGCCGTTCGGGAGCGGGTCGACGTCGTAGAACCAGTTCGTGGTGTTCTCGGTCCCGTTGTAGATCCAGCTCACCGCCCCGGATCGGTCGACCGAGACGAGTTGCGCCGGGCGGTTCGACAGCGAGATGCCCTGGGTGTGCCAGCCCTGGCTCGATATCACCGTTTCGCTCTCCGGGGTGACGTTCGTGACGCCGGCCCGCAGCGTCGGCTCGTCGTACGTGAGCGTCGCCACGCCGCTGAACGCGACCAGCACGACGAGGACCGCCGACAGCAGCCCCCTGACGAGCCAACGACGTGGTGGAAGGCCGGCCATGCAGACCACTGTCGGGATCGCCGCATAGCCGTTACGGATGCCGACGGGTCGTTTCACCGCCGCTCCTGCCGAAAACAGTAGTTGCTTGCGCGCGGTCGCCTACGGCGACCCCACGGTGGGGCTCAATCCCAGAAGGATTGGGTCCGGGCGTACTGGCGCTCTTGGGAGAGGATGTCCCGATAGAAGTCGTCCTCGTCTTCGCGGAGTTTGGCGATGATCCGCGCGGCGTTGTGGGGGCCGACCCCGCGGGCGGCGAGCGCGATGACGGCCTGTTTGCCGTGGCTCTGGACCAGCGTCGCGGCCTGGTAGGCCCGCTGGGTCTGCTTCTCCTGTTCGTCGTCCTTCTCGTCGGCCTTGATCGCGTCGACGACCTCCTCAGCCCACGGGTTGAGCGCCGCGATACGGGTCGAGCCACAGAACGGACACTCCGGTTGGTCTGGGATCCGCCGCACCTCCTGGGTTCGGTCCCACTCCTGACAGTGGAGACAGAACAGCAGCATTCGGTCCTCCTGGATCCGCTCCCGCACGGTGTCGATAACGCTCGCGTCGGCGTTCTCGGGCGCGAGCAGTTCCCGACCCGACGACCGACCGTCGATTCCAACGGGGGTGTGCTCGGTGTGGAGCACGACCTCGATCTCGCCGTCTCGGACCCCCGAGAGCACCGTGCCCGTCGTCTCGATCGCGAGGTCCTCGTGGAAGATCTCGCGGACGGCCTCGTCGTACACGGGCGTGTCTTCGAGCGCCGCGAGGAGGCGGTCCCGGCCGAATTTTCCATTTCCGCGCCAGGACTGGAGCGCGCCGAACGTCGCCGCGACCTGGGCGAGTTTGAACTTCAGTGCGTCCGAGTTCTTGAGGCTGAGTTCGATGATCCCCGCGACGTGTTCGGGCTCGGTCTCCCGGAGCACGGCCTCGATATCCGAACCCGAGATACCGCGCGGGACGTCGAGTTCGATCCGATAGGGGTCGATCTCCAATCCTACGGATGAACCCGTCTGCTGGCCCAGTAGCGCCGAGAGCACCCGCCCGAGGGTCTGGTTGGTGGTGTGGCCGAAACAAGCGTTCACGACGATGCTCCGGGGTTCGTACTCGATCACCACCCGCTCGTCGGTGGGCATCGGGCTCCCCGACTCGACCTGCTTTTCGAGCGGGTCGAGCGCCTCGCTCGCGGTGTACTCGTCGGTTGGATACCGATCGGCGAGGTTGGCCGCCACTGCCGACCGGGACTCGCCCGACGCGAACGCCTCGCCGACCCAGCCGCGGATCTCGCCGACCTCGCCCGCGACGGGTTTCGGGACCGGGATCTCGCTGCCGGTCCAGGAGGGGACTTCGCCCGTCGGGTCCTCGATCGGGCTGACCTTCACCTCGCTCTCCTCGTCGTCGACCTCCGCGATCCGCCACATCTCCCCCCGCTGGATGAACGTCTCGCCGGGCCCCGCGAAGTTGACCACGAACCGCTCGTCGAGGCTCCCGATCGCCCGACCCGAAGCCACGTCGGAGACGGTGTAGGTCTCCTCGTCGGGGATCATCGAGAGGTTGGCGTAGAAGTACTGCCACGTCCCCCCCGACTTCTCCAACCTGTCCAGATCCTCGTCGAGCCACAAAATCCGGTTGCCCGAGAGTTCGCGTACCACGTCCCGAAAGTCGTCCTCCGTGAGGTCGCGGAACGGGTAAGCCCGCGTGACGAGGTCGTAGGCCTTTCGCGCACTTATCTCCCCGAAATCCATCACGAGGCCCGTGATCTGGTTCGCCACCGTATCGAGGCTGCCGTGGTGGATCTCGGCCGGCTCGACCAGCCCCTCGTGGGCCCGCCGACAGATCGCGAGGGCTTCGAGGGTGTCGTCGGGCCGGGTCGTGAGGACTGTGCCCGAGGAGAGCTTGTCCGAGCGATGACCCGCCCGTCCGACCCGCTGGAGCAGCCGCGCGACCTCGCGCGGGCTCTGGTACTGTATCACGTGGTCGACCCGCCCCACGTCGATGCCGAGTTCCATCGAGGAGGTACAGAGCAGCCCATCCAGCTCGCCGGCCTTGAACGCGTCCTCGACCTCGATCCTCGCCTCCTTCGAGAGCGAGCCGTGGTGGACCCCGATAGGGAGATCGAGCGCGTTGCACCGCGACCCGAGGGCCTCGGCGGTCTGTCGGGTGTTGACGAATATCAGGGTGGACGCGTTTTCGCTCACCAGGTCCCGGATCGCCCGGACGTGACTCGCGAGGTCGGGGTCGCTCGCGAGCTTCCCCGCGAGGGTCTCGTCCTCCGCGGTGATCTGTGGTTCGCGAACCCGGACGTCGAGCCGGCTCCCGACGTCGACTTCCATGATCGCACAGCCTCTTCCACCGGTGAGGAACTTCCCGACCTCGCCGGGGTCGCCGACGGTCGCCGAGAGCCCGACCCGCTGGAACGGCCCCGAGAGCTCGCGGAGGCGTTCGAGCCCGATCGTGAGCTGCGCCCCGCGTTTCGACGCGGCGAGCTCGTGAACCTCGTCGATCACGACGTGCGAGATATCGGAGAGTGCTTTCCGGAGTTTCTCGCCCGTCAGCATCGCCTGGAGGGTCTCGGGTGTGGTCACCAGCACGTCCGGCGGGTCGTTGGCCTGCTGCTGGCGGTGATACTGGGTGGTGTCGCCGTGCCGGACGTCGATCTCGAGCTCTAACTGGTCGCCCCACCAGTCGAGCCGGTCGCGCATGTCGCGGTTGAGTGCGCGGAGCGGGGTGATGTAGAGCGCGCCGATCCCGAAGCGCTCCTCGCCGGCGAGCGCGTCGAACACCGGCAGCATCGCGGTCTCGGTCTTTCCAGTCCCCGTAGGTGCGATCACCAGCCCGTCCTTCCCGTCGGCGAGCGGCGGGATGGCGGCGCGCTGTGGCTCCGTCGGGGTCTCGAACCCCCGTTCGGAGAGCGCCGCCCGGACCTGGGTGCCGAGGTGTGTGAAGGCCGCAGAACCGCCGGCGGCCTCGCTCTCTGCCATTGAATCCCTTACGAACGCGACCCGATTAAGAACTCCGCTTACACCTGCCGATAGGCTCCGAGCCGCGTGCCGTCGAGCAGATACGCCTCGCCGTCCGCGAGCCCGTCGGGCAGGAACGGCGCGAGGAACGCCTGGTGCTCGACGTTGACCCACGTCCCGCCCGAGAGGTCGTTGAACGCCGGGAACACGACCAGTTCGCCGGTAACGTCGAGCTTCTCGTCGTAGTGCTCCGCGAAGGGGGCGGGGTCGAGCGGCCCGCGGAGCCACACCCGCTCGGCTCGCGTCCCGCCCACGTCGTCTTCGAGTCGTACTGCAGGATGTTCGTGGCCGACACAGAGCACGTCGGCTTCGAGAACGCGCCGTGCGGGCCAGGTGTGGCCGTGCGCGAACCCCACGTCCCCGACCCGGATTCCGCCCGTGGGCGTCACCGCGATCTCACCGTTGGTTCCGCCAGTGACAGACTCGATCTCGCCGTCGTGGTTGCCCTTCACCACGGTGACCGCCACCCGATCCGCGAGCGCCGCGAACAGGGCTTCGAGCTCGTCGCGCTCCGGTCCCCGCGAGTCGCCGATGGCGTGGGCGAGGTCGCCGAGGAAGACCACTCGCTCCACCGCACGGGAACCGACTATCCCGAGGAGGTGTTCGCGGCGCTCCCGCGCCTGGCTCGGGAGCGAGACGCCCTCCCACCGGAGCGCGGCTTCGAGCCCTGCGTGGTAATCGGCCACGCAAAGCACGCGCTCGCCACCGGCGCGGACGACCGCCGCCGGTTCGCCGGGCACCGGCTCGATTCGGCTAGAGCGTTCGTCGGCCCGTCCCATCAGATGGGTTTGAGAGTGTCGTCGTCGGGCTCGTAGCACTCGCCGCTCATCAGCGCGCTCTGGATCCCGTCGTCGGCCTCGGCGGCCGTGAGACCGTACTCCTCGACCACGCGGTCGACGACCGCCTCGCGGTCCGCCCCGCTACCGTCGTCGAGTTCCTGCATCACCGTCACTACGGCCTCCTCGGGGTCGGCATCCACGACTTCGGTGTCGCCCTCGGTATCGTCGCCGGTGTCCGGTGCGTCCGTCTCGTCGCTTGTTTCGTCGCGATCGTCGGACGGCTCGGCTTCGACGGGGGTCTCGGGTTCCGATTCCACCGCCGGTTCGGGCTCGGTTCCCTCGTCCTCGACCCCAGATCCCGCCGCGGCATCGACTTCGGTCACGTCGTCGGGGTCGTCGTCGGCCGGTTCGTTCGTCTCGGGCGTCGGGGTGTCGATGTCCGCCTCCCCTGGCCCGCCGACGTCGGCGGCGGTCTCGAACTCGGTGCCGAACTCGTTCTCGACCTGCTCGCGAACCTCGTCGTCGAGTTCGAACTCCTCGGGGTTGTCGAGGTCCGCCCCGACCGCGGGTTCCCCGGACGAGTCGGTCCCCGTATCGGTCTCACCGGCGCCGACGGGGTCGATCGAACCGTCTTCCCCGTCGTCCGGTGTCGACTCCTCGAACGCGGGCTCGTCCTCCGAATCGGCCGTCCCGGCACTCGGCTCCGGTTCGTCGACTGCTTCCCCGTCGGAGCCGGCTTCGACTTCCGACGTCGAATCGTCGGCCGGTTCGGTGTCGGGAGCCGATCCGGTTTCGATGGCCGGCTCGTCATCGTCGGTCGTCGTTACCTCACTACCATCGGCTCCCGCGCCCGGCTCCGTATCGACTTCGTCCCCAGTCGTCACCCCGTCCTCGACGGGTTCCACGTCCGGCTCCGCACCGTCCTCGCCGGTCGTCGTCGCCTCGGTGTCGGCTTCCGCTTCAGGTCCCGAATCGTCTCCGACGGCCGTCGACGTCGACGAATCGATGGAGGCGGTCTCGTCGGCGGAAGCGGTCTCGTCGGTGGAAACCGATTCGCCGGTCCCCGTCGCCGTCGCTCGGTCGGTCGACCCCTCGACAGCACCCGTTCCGGGCGGCACGTTCAGCGGTGCGACCTCCTCGCGCTCGCCGGCGACGACGCCCGCCGCGTCGCGCGCCATCGTCCCGACGGCGTCGAGATACTCGGTCGTCGTCCCGTAGTGAGCGATCGCCCGCGGTATCCCAGCGGCGAGCCCGACCTCGACGTCCTCGTCTTCGAGCGCCGCCCGGAGGTCGTCGTCGCGCTCGGCGCGCGAGAGCGCCTCGCGCATCGTCGCGACGCGTTCGGCGGTTCGTTCGGCGGTGTCGACGACGAACCGGTCCCGGGTCTCGGCGTCGACCTCGCTCAGCGTCTCGGGCCGTACGGAGGTGAACACCCGGTCGGAGTCCTCGGGCTGGAAGGTTCGGGCCTTCCCCGTGACGGCGACGAACGCGGGCGGGGTCGCGCTTTCGAGGAACGAGAGCGCCTCGGGCTGGTACTGGCCGGCGTAGACCACGAACGCACCTGTGGGGTCGACCACCCGCGCGCGGAGCTGGGTGTCGTTGACGGCCTCGATCTCGGTGAGGACGCCGACGGCGAACAGCCGGTTGACCCGCGCGCCGGTCGGCGTCACCACGTAGTTCGGCGCGCGCTCCTCGTCGCTCTCGGCGTAGGAGAGGCTCGCGTCGTCGAACTCCGCCGCGAACAGCCGGTAGGCGGTCTCGCGGTCGGGGCGGACCGTCGAACTCATTCGCCCACCCGCCCGGCCGCTGCGGCGTCACCCGCTTCACCGACACCGCCGGCGAGCAGCGTACGGGCGCGGTCGACCGGGTCGTCCTCGCTCGGCCCGAACTCGGTCGCGTCGAGGTTCGCGCCGTAGTCGTCGATCGAGAGGGTTCCCCGCACCCGGAACTCCTTGCCGACCACCGACTCGCGGATCGAATCGGCCACGACCTCCTGGTCCATCGCCTCGCGTGCGGCCTCGCGGGCGTCGTCGATGTCGCCGCCGTACACAGTACTTGTGAGGTCGGTGCCGAGCACCGCGGTCACCGAGGCCGTCCCGTCGTCGACGATCGCTTTTATCCTGAGGTCGTCCTCCGCATCGACGTCGCCGTGGGCGCGACACTGACCGCGCTGGACCACCCGACCACACTCGGGACACCGCTGGATCAGGCCGGACCCGTCGCGCACCGCGAGCAGGTTGCCCACGACCTCGACGTCGAACATCCCGTCCGACCCGACCGCCTCGCGGATCGAGACCGTGGTCACGTCCTCCCCGCTCTCGACCGCGTGGTCGAGCGGTGTCACCGTCGAGAACTCGGAGACGTTCACCGAGGGCACCCCGCGGAACTCCCGGACGTAGGCGTTCTCGATCCCGACCGAACTGTCCGTCTCGATCTCGGGATGAGGGTCCCAGTCGGTGAACGGCAGTCGACCGGACTCGTCGGCGAGCACGCCGCTCAGGATCTCGGTCTCGCCGTCGCGGCCGTCGATGGTCTTGGTCTCGACCTCCACGACCCGGACGTCGAGCGAGACCCCTCGATCGCCCGGTGCGAGCTCGGCGAGCTCGGTGTCGCCGCCGACCTCGTAGGGCACCTCGATGGTCTCGACGAACGAGACAGAGGTCTCGGAGCCGAGGTTGAGTTCGGGGTTGCCCTCCCACTCGCGGACGCCGGCACCGACCGCCTCGATCGAGTCGCCCGGCGAGAGGTCGAAGTCATCCCACGCGGTGTAGGAGATCGTCCCCGACTCGTCGGCGACCTCGCCCTCGAAGATCACCAGGTCGTCGCCCTGGTACCGGATCGAGCGCTTGCCGACGGTGAGGACCCGGGCGCGAACCGTCACCGCCGAGTCGCTCGTCGCTATCTCGGCGATCTCCTTGCCGGTGGGTTCCCCGGTAGAACTGGTCTCGCCGTACTTCCGGCGGAGGCTGGCCTTCGCCTCCTCGACCGGGACGCTGTACTCTACGAGGTTCTGCAGGTCCGCTTTGACCTCCTCTTTGTCAACACCGAGGTCGGAGGCGAGATCCTCGGCATGGTCGTCGAGCGTCATCACGCCTTCTTCGACCGGCGCGAACTAAAGGGTTCTCCGCACGTCAGCCGTCGAGTGCGGTCTGGGCGTGCGTGTGGTGGAAGAACCGAACCAGCGGGTCGCCCGACTCGTCGGCGAACGGCTCGAAACAGACCCGCCGGTAGCGCTCGTTGTCGAGGAGGTTCACCAGGAGTCCCGAATCGTGGGTCGAGACCGACTCGTAGGCGGCCCCGCAGACCGGACACGCCGGGTCGGCGTCGTCGGCTGCCATGTGACCGCTCCGACCCGGTCGCGTATGGCTGTTCGGCTCGTCGGACCGGACCAGTCACCCGGACCGTTCGCCGATCACGTGGATCGCTTCCGGGGGCAGCGAGAGCCGGACTCGGTCGCCGGTCGAACGGCCGAGCCCGTCGTAGACCGGCGGCGACAGCCTGACCCGAACCACGTCGGTGGTCCCACCTTCGGGCGCGACGGTCAGGAGGTGTTGGTCCCCCTCGAAGACGTGGCTCGTGACGGTGCCGGCGACGACGTTCTCCGCGCCAGCCCCGTCGGCGATCCCGACGTACTCGGGTCGGATACAGAAGTCGACGGTCGTCCCGACCGCGTGGTCCGTGCTCGGTGTCCGGATCGCCTGGCCGGCCCAGTCGAGCACGGTCTTCGCGCCCGTGTCGACCACCTCGGCGCGAAACAGGTTGGTGCTCCCGGTGAACGAGGCCACGAACGGCGTCGCGGGCCGGGCGAACACCGCTTCGGGACGGTCGACCTGGTGGGTCCGGCCGTTCTCGACGACGGCGAGGCGGTCGCCGAGCGCCGTCGCCTCGCGCTGGTCGTGGGTGACGTAGAGTACCGGGATCGAGAGCGACGAGAGGAGGGGGCGGAGCTCGCGGCGGAGCCGGCGTTTGATCGGCGCGTCGAGGTTGGCGAGCGGTTCGTCACACAGGAGGACGTCGGGGTCGGCAGCGAGCGAGCGCGCGAGCGCGACCCGCTGGCGCTCCCCGCCCGAGAGCGTGTCCGCGCGCTGGTCGAGTACGTCCTCGATCTCGAGGGTGTCGGCGAGCTCGGCCACTCGGTCGGGCGAATCCGCCGCGTACGCGACGTTCTCGCGGGCGGTCAGGTGGGGGAAGAGCGCGCCGTCCTGAAAGACCAACACCGTGCCGCGGTCCTCGGGCGGGCGGCCGGTGAGGTCCGCGCCGTCGAGCGTGACCCGACCGGCGTCCGGCGTGACGATCCCCGCGACGACCGAGAGCAGCGTGGTCTTGCCACACCCGGAGGGTCCGAGCACCGCGAGCACTTCGTTCTCGACGTCGAGGTCGACCGGTCCGAGTTCGAACTCGGCGTAGGACTTCGCCACGCCGTCGAGCACCAGGCTCATTCCCACGGGTTGGCGGCGAGGGTGTTGAGCAGCGCGAGCGCGAGCGCCGAGAGGACGACGAGCACGACGGCGACGGGGTACGCGCCGTCGAGGCCGAGCGCGTTGAACGAGGTCCAGATGCTCACGGGCAGCGTCGTCGGGTAGTACGAGACCATCATGGTCGCGCCGAACTCGCCCATCGCGCGAGCGAACGTCAACGTCATCCCGGCAAGGATGCCGGGCGCGGCGAGCGGCAGCGTCACCCGGAGGGCGGTGGTCCACCGACCCTTCCCGAGCGAGCGCGAGGCGTGTTCGAGCTCCCGCGGTACGGCCTCGAACGCCGCCTTCGCCGTCACCACCACGAACGGCGACGCCACGAACGTCTGGGCGAGCACCACCCCGAGGAACGAACGGTAGGGCTGGAAGCCGGCCGCCGTCGCGGCCCCCCCGAGTACGGTGTTCGGCCCGAAAACGCTCAAGAGCACGATTCCGCCGACGGTCGGCGGCAGAACGAGCGGGAGGACGACCACGCCGAGCACGGCGGTCGTCCAGTGGCCCTCGGCGCGGGCGAGCCAGTAGGCCAGCGGGAGGCCGAACGCCGTCGCGACGACCGTCGTGACCCCCGCCGAGAGCAGCGTGGTTCGCGCGGCACCGACCAGCTCCCCTTCGCCGAGGCGGGCCACGAGCCCGGTAGGCGACACCGAGAGGAACAGCGAGACGACCGGCACGAGATAGAACAGACAGAGGAGGCCGCCGAGCCCCAGCGCGACCGCGAGCCAGTCCGGTCGGCCGGCCCCGGAGCGCTCACTCCGCGAGCGTGCTGGGTGGGTCGCCATGGGTCTCCGGATAGTTCGGCGGGACCTCGAAACCGTACTCCTCGAGGTAGTCCCCGGTGGTCAGCGTCTCGAACACCGCCTTCGTCGTCGGGGTCACGTTTCGAACGGTTGCACCGTACCCGATCAGCCCGCCCCGCGTCGTCTTGCCGCTCGGCGACGTGTACGACACCGTGGCGTACCAGTCGTCCTCGTACTCCGGACTCCCGAGGTCGATCCGATCGGGAAGGTCGATGTAGTCGTAGTCGCGCTCGACCGCCATGTTCCGGTAGGCGACCGCGGCGTCGATGTTTCCCGACTCGAACTGGGAGATCAATCCCGTCTCGGGGTAGATCTGGTCGCGCTTCGGGATCCGCTCCCTGAGGTCCGCCGCGTCGTCGTAGTACCGCGAGGCGAGTTCGAGGGTGAAGAGTGCACGGTAGCCGAGCGGGTCTTGTGTGGGATCGGTCCGTCCGAGGGTCACGTCCTCGTCGAGCAGGACGTCGTACCAGTTCTCCGCGCCCGCTTCCCCGAGGCGCTCGCCCGCCTCGGTGTTCGGGTTGTAGGCGATCACTACCGCGTTGCTCGCGAACACCGAGTACCACGAGGGGTGGAGCGGCCCGTCGAACAGCGCCGTATCGGCCAGCGCCACGATGTCGGGGTCGCGCTGGCCCTCGCTCACCAGCCGCGCGACGGTCGAGGAGCCGTGGGATTCGACCCGGGGGTCGGCGTCGACCGCTTCCGCGAGCCCCTCGCCGAAGGCGAGTTCGAGGCTGCCGGCCGAGAGCACCGATACCGGCCCGGACCCCGACCCGCCCGTCGCGTTCGACCC